>CAIFEU010000181.1:2884-4758 GCA_903789505.1 uncultured Coriobacteriales bacterium | reverse complement strand
CCCTGGTCAGGGGCGCACGATTTTCTGCGCAGCGTGCGGATGCCTCTTGCATCCACTCGGGAGACATCCGAAATCCGGCTTTCTTGCCATGGCCGCCCCGCCGGCCCTGCTCGCCCCGCCCGCCTGCCATGGGCGCCCCGCCCGCTTGCCCCGCTCGCCCCGACCGCCGGCCGCCCAGCCCGCCTCGTGCCCGCTGCCCGGCGCGCCTCCTACCCCTCAATCTCCGCGATTGCCTCGACCTCGCACAGCGCGCCCTTGGGCAGCGCGCCCACCTCGACGCAGCTGCGTGCGGGGCATCCCGGGAAGAACTCGGCGTAGACGGTATTGAACGCGGCGAAGTCCGCGATGTCGGCCAGGTAGCACGTGGTCTTGACCACGTGCTGCGCGTCGGTGCCCGCGGCAGCAAGCAGTGCCATCACGTTCTGGCAGCTCTGCAGCGCCTGCTCCTCGATTGTGGTGCCCACGAGTGCCCCGGTGGCGGGGTCGAGCGGAATCTGGCCGGAGCAGAACACGAGGTTGCCGGTGCGGATGGCCTGGCTGTAGGGGCCGACGGCCGCGGGGGCATTGGCGGTGCTGATGACGTCCATGGGGACCTCCTGCGTCGAAGATGGCATGACGCGAGCGAGTATACGTCCCACGTGGCGCTTCGACCAGGAGCGCGCCCCGTATGGGGAAAGGCGTCACGACTTCGTGCAATGTCCCAAATGGACAGTTCTGCCCCATCTGTTGGGGCAGAACGGGCGCCCGAATTGGGTCGCGGCCTTCGAGCTGCAGCTTGGCGCATGCGGGGTGACGACAGAGGGACGGTCGCTCAACGACAGTCTTCCTTCTGGCTGTCCATCGACGCCTCCGTCTGTTACCCGCACATGGCAGTGAGGGCCGATTCTAGGCAGGGGTGCGCGGCGAGCCCCTCCACCCGCTGGAAGCCAGCGAACCTTCACGTGGCACCGCCCGGTGGTATCCGACCGTCTCGCCCCTGTGGCATGCCTTCCGCCTGCCCCCTGCGAGGTCCTCGCATGGAGAGGCGACTGGCTCGCAGTTCCCCGTGACGCCCCCGGCCGACGCGCCGCCGAGGCAGTCGCCGGCCCAATCGTTGACCGCCGCTGCCCGAGGGGGTAGGATTCGCGAAACGGCGTCCGGATGGCGCCCCGGCGGTCCCGGGGGCACGGGCCGCACATCCCTCTCACACAACATATCGGCGCGCGACCATCGCATGCAGACGGACGCGGCGAACTGCCCGATCGCGGGCCGGCGCCGCACGGGCGAGGGTAGGGAAGGGGTCACACGATGCAGGGTGAATCGGGCTTCGTCGGCGCATGCCAGCGGCGCGACCTCAGGTTCGAGGAGGTCGTCATCTATCGGTCGAGCCTGTCGGCGGACGGCGCGTCGACGTCGCCCGAGGATGGCGGGCGCCCGGTGATCGCCTGCCCGGGGGACGTCTTCCGCGCGGTCGCGTCGTCGCTTCCTTCCGGGAAGGCGTCGGACGCGCTGGCGGGCGTCGCCGTCGGGAGAGACGTCCTCATCGACCACGACGGTGCGGCCGAGCTGGTCCCTGCCCTCGACGGCCTCCTCGACCACCTGGGCTATCGGGGGTCGCTGAAGGCCGGCCTCGACGTCTCCGACGCCGACTTCTCGCTGCACGCTGCCATGGTCGGCTGGATGGTCCACGTCCGCGAGGAGCTGGAGAGGGCGGGCGGCGACACGACCTCCTGCCTGGTCGTCCGCGCCATGTGAGGAACTCTCGCCGCGCCGGCACTTTCGTCTCCGGAGGCGTGGTGTGGATGTGAGTCGGCGTCGCGCTCACCCGCGCGCGGCCCGTGGCAACCCCGGGGCGGGCCCCCGGGCCCGGGGGCCCCGGCCCCCCCCCCAGGCCC
>CAIFEU010000181.1:0-2874 GCA_903789505.1 uncultured Coriobacteriales bacterium | reverse complement strand
GGGGGGGGCGTGCGCGGGTGGCGGGAGGGGTGGTGGGGGGGGGTGGTTGGGCGGGGGGGGCGCGCTCACCGGCGCGCTGACGTTCGAACCCGCGGGGAGCGCCCGGGCGACGGGGGGCCCGGACGCTCCCCGATGCCCGAGTGCGGGCGAGGCCCCAGTCGCCTGCGCGTTTCGGGCGGTCGGGGCGGCTGCGCCGCCGCGATTGCGCCGAATCGCGCCGCGAGCTGTCGGAGCTGCCCTCCGCGGGCATCTCCGCCGGCCCTCCTGCAACCTTACAGCTTGCCCACCAGGTTCAGACCGGGCGTGAGCGCGTTCGATCCGGGGCGCCACTTGGCCGGGCAGACCTGGTCGCCCGTCTCGTCGACGAACTTCGCCGCCTGCAGGAGGCGCAGCAGCTCCTCGGCGTTGCGCCCGATTCCGGGGGCGGTGACGGTGTAAACCTGAATCCGTCCCTGTGGGTTGACGATGAACGTGCCGCGGTCGGCGATGCCCGCCTTCTCGTCGAGGATCTCGAAGTCGCGCATCAGCACGTGCGCCGGGTCGGCGAGCATGGGGAAGCGCACCTGGCGGATGCGCTCCGACTGCTCGTGCCAGGCCTTGTGCACGAACTCGGTGTCGCTGGAGACGGAGTAGACCTCCGCGCCCTCGTTGCGGAAGCTGTCGTAGTTGATGGCGAGGTCTTCGAGCTCAGTGGGGCACACGAACGTGAAGTCTGCCGGATAGAAGAAGAATATCGACCACTTGCCGAGCACGTCGCTCTTGGTGATCGTCCTGATGGTCTCGCTGGTCCCCGTGTTTATGTACGCCTGGACCTCGAAGTCCGCAATCTCCTTGTTGATGAGTGACATTGTCACAACGCTCCCTTCGCCGCGGCGCCTGACGCAATCGCCGCAAGATGCCCGACGCGTCGTACGCGTCGGGCGATGGCTGGATGCTGGATCTAGATGCGCGCGAACATGTCCTTCCCCGCGCCGCACATGGCGCAGGTGAATCCCTCCGGCAGCTCCTCGGTCTCCGTCTCCACCACGTGCCCGCATAGCAGGCAGCGCCACATGTACCGCGGCTTATCCTGGGGCTTGTCCTGCGCCTGTCCGGGCGCGTCGGACGCCTGGGCGGGCGAGCAGCCGTCGGCGCGCGCGGCGCGGCCCCCCGCCGCGTTGCGCGCGAGCAGGATCTCCCGGTCGGGCGTGATGGAGCGCTCGTCGGCAAAGATGCGCTTGAACTCCGCGAGCGCCTGCATGTCGGTGAGGTAGGTGTCTGCATCGACGAGGAGCGTCTGTGCCTGCGAGCCGACTGAGATGAAGATGGGCTCTTTGGTCTCGACTGCCTCTTGGATGACCGAGAGCGGGTCGCTTGACAGCTCGGAAACAGAGCGACGACTAGCCATTCCCCTTCCCCTTTCCTGGTTGAGAGGGCGAAAAGCGTTCGATATCCGACAAGTGCAATCCCGCCGATGGGATGGGCCGTCGTCTACTCGGTCACAGCCGCATCGACTATATCATGCCTGTCCGACCGCGCAATCGTCGACTTGACAAAGGCCGTTGTGCGCGCTAAGCGAAACCGCCCTCACGCTGGGCAAATGCGAGCAATTTTTTTCTTTTGTAATTACATGCAATACACTTCGTAGTACAGAGCTAATTGTAATTACAATACACCATGACTTAAATCATAACTTCAAGTGACAAAATCCATCGTTCACCGAATACAAATCTTTTTGTCTTATTTCCGTATGACATTTTCGGACGTTGTGATAGAGTCCGAGGCGCCGATGAGATGGGATTTATGTGTCTTTACTCTCAATCCTGGATGGAGATGAGGCCTCCCACAGCGCATGACGTGAGCGTTTCTCCTTCCGATGACGATGGCCAGCGGGAAGGCCTGTGAGAGCAAGCCGAACCCCGCGGCGCCCGATCGATGTGGCCATGGGCCCGCAGGGAGCAAGAGAGGAAGAGGGGAGAGGTTCATGGGGAGCAAGTTCGTGATCGCAGACCCACGAAAGTGCGTCGGATGCAAGGCGTGCATGGCCGCATGCCTCGTCAAGCACTTCGTCCCCGGCGACGTCCCGATCGCGCGCCTCAACGTCGTGCAGGTGGGCGACGGCATGACGGCGCCCGTCCTGTGCCACCATTGCGCCGACGCGCCGTGCGTCGCGTCGTGCCCCACGGGGGCGCTGTATCACGACGGCGACCGCGTGGGCGTCAAGCTCAGCCGCTGCATCGGGTGTCGCAGCTGCGTCGTGGCGTGCCCGTTCGGGGCGGTCACCGTCGCCGAGCGTCTCAACGGCGCGAAGCTGGGCGACCTGAAGGTGGGCACCACCCCCAACGCCGTCGTCATCAAGTGCGACAGGTGCGTGGACAGGGCCGGGGGGCCCGCGTGCGTAGAGGCGTGCACGTCGTTTGCCCTGCGCATCATCGACCAGGACGAGATCGACGCCAACACGCGCGCGCACCGCGGCCGAGCCGCCGCGGACCTGACCCAGATGACGCAATAGGGAGTACGCCGGCCAATGTTCCCGGCGCCCCGCGGGGTACCGGGACGTCGAGGAGACTCACATGGAAAAGCACATGGTCGTTTGCCCGTACTGCGGCTCCGGATGCAAGCTCAACCTGCTGGTCGAGAACGGCGTCGTCGTCGGCGCCGAGCCGCTCAAGGGACTCACGAACGACGGGGAGCTGTGCCTTAAGGGATATTCGGGGTTCGACTTCATCAACGACACCAAGATCCTCACCCCGCGCCTGTATCACCCGCTGATGCGCACCGACCGCAGCAAGCCGTTCCAGAGGGTGAGCTGGGACACGGCGCTCGACTACATCGCCGAGAAGCTCAGCGCCATCAAGGCCGAGTACGGGCCCGACTCGATCTACACCACCGGGT
>CAIFEU010000180.1 GCA_903789505.1 uncultured Coriobacteriales bacterium | reverse complement strand
TGCTGCGCTGCAGCGTGGCCTCGGCGGGCAACGACCACCGTCTGGGCGCCAACGAGGCGCCGCCCGCGGTCATCTCGATCTTCCTGGGCGACGAGCTCGGCCGCGTCGTGGACTCAATCGTCAACGGCAGCGAGTACGAGAGCGCCGAGCAGGCATACATGGAGCTGGGCGTCGAGTCGCTGCCGGCGCTGCTCAAGGACAACACCGACCGCAACCGCACGAGCCCGTTCGCCTTCACCGGCAACAAGTTCGAGTTCCGCATGCGCGGGAGCCGGGCAAACCTGTCCGACCCCAACACGGTCCTGAACACCGCCGTCGCCAAGACGCTCAAGGAGTTCGCCGACGCGATGGAGGGGACCTCGGACTTCGAGGGCGACGCGATGGCCTACATCAAGAAGACCCTGACCGCCCACCAGCGCATCATCTTCAACGGCGACGGCTACTCCGACGCCTGGAAGCAGGAGGCGCAGCGTCGCGGGCTGTCGAACCTCAAGAACACCGTCGAGGCGTCGCAGGCCTACCTCGACGAGAGGAACGTTGCGCTGTTCGAGGAGTTCGGCGTCCTGTCGCGCGACGAGATGGCGAGCCGCTACGAGACCACGCTGGAGCAGTACTCCAACCTGATCAACATCGAGGCGAGCTGCATGCTCGACATGGCCAACGAGCAGTACATCCCCGCCGTCAACGCCTACTGCGCCGACGTCGCCTCCAGCGTCGCGATGAAGCAGGACCTGGGCGTGGCATGCAAGGGAGAGACCAAGCTGCTCAACCGCCTCGCCGACGGCTCGGACGCGATCAGCGAGGCCACCAGCACGCTCAACAACGCGCGGCAGGACATGATTGCCCTGACCGACATGACCGAGCGCGCCCAGGCGTGTTGCGACTCCGTCCTGCCCGCGATGGACGAGCTGCGCCGACGCGTCGACTCGATGGAGTACGTCACCGCCAAGGACTACTGGCCGGTGCCGAGCTACAACGACATCCTGTTCTACCTGTAGCGAGCTCCCCGAAGGCGGGGGTCGGGCTCCCGTGTCCCGGTCCCGGGGACACAGGCACTGCACAGGTCGGAGGGCCCCTTCCGGGTGACGTCCCGGGAGGGGCCCTCGCTCATCGAACGCCCCGCCGCCCGCGGCGTCGCCCACGCGCCGAGCACCAAATGCACAGACTTGCGACACGCCGTCCTCACAGGCAAAATGCCAGCTCAATGGCGTAATTTTTGATTGTCTACTCGTCGAGTAGACTTGTTTTATTGTAGGCCGACCACCTGAAAGATATTATGGGGTAGAAGCCAGTTCGCATCGAGCCGAGCACCGCTCGCCCCGACAGGCACAACGAGCGTCGGGGCGAGCGGGAAAGGGCAAAAGGGGGACCGCTCCATGAACAAGTCCTATTCGAAGCGCCGGACGGGCATCGCAGGCACCGCCGCGGCTATCATCACGGGAACCGCACTGACCCTGGGCGCGCTGGGCGCGACGCCGGTCAACGCCGGGCTGGCGCTCGCGGCGGAAGGCACGACGACCACCGCCGGGTCTGTCTCGAGCGGCACCGCCGCCTCCACGGTCTGGCCCTCCGCCACGGGAGTGCCGTCGGCGGACGACGGGGCAATCACGCAGGTCGGAATCGCGGGGACCTACGACTCCGCCACCGCGGAGGCGATGCTCGCGCGCGTCAATGAGATCCGCGCGGAGGCGCACGAGCAGGGCATCACCGTGGACGGCAAGGTCGTCAGCGGGCAACCGCTGACCTGGTCGCAGGCGTACGAGTACGTCGCCCAGGTCCGCGCCGCCGAGGCCAGCCTCCAGTTCTCCCACCAGCGCCCCTCGACGGGCGCGACCGTGCTCGGCGACGGCTCGTCGTTCGTGGACGCGTCGGGGTCGGCCATCGTGTCCTACGCGGAGGACATCGCGATGGCGTCCGCAGGGATGGGCGCGGAGCAGACGCTCGAGCAGTGGTACGCGGAGAAGGGGACCCAGACGGCGTTCAGCAGCGAGGACTCCTCCACGGGCCATTACGTCTCGCTCATCTCTGACGACTACACGACGATCGGCCTCGGCCTGTTCGAGGCAAACGGCGGATGGTACCTCGCCGCGGAGCTCGGCAGCAACTCCGGCGCCTCCGCCGCCGTGCGCAGCGGCACGGGCGTCCAGATGGTCGACGTCGCGAACGCCTCGTCCGACTCGGTGAGCGCCACGGTCACCAGCTCCTCCGGAACCTCCACGCAGGGGCAGCAGCTCGCCCTGAGCCTGGCACCCGGCGCCACGAACGCGCTGAGTGCGACGGTCACCCGCACCGCCGACGGCACCTCCACTGACCTGACCGGGCTCATCAGCCTCTCGTGGTCGAGCTCCGACCCCGCCGTCGCCACCGTCGACGCGAACGGCACCGTCACCGCCGTGGCGGAGGGCACGGCGACGATCTCGCTGATGAGCGGCACCGAGACGCTCGCCCGCGTCAGCGTCACCGTGACGGGCAACGGCTCGACCACCCCCTCGTCCGAGGCGTCGGGCTCCGGCGCTTCCGCCTCCGACGCCGCCGAGGGCGGTTCCGACTCCGCCGGCGGGGCAACCGAGGGCGGCGCGACGTCCGGAACGGGGCAGGTGACGCCGCTCTCCGCGAGCGCTGACCCCGTCACCACGACCGCCGGGACCGCGCCCGTGCTGCCCGAGGCGGCCACGGTCGCGATGAGCGACGGGTCCGTCCGCACCGGCGTCCCCGTGACGTGGGCGGACGTCGACCAGGCGAGCTACGCCTCCGCCGGCACGTTCGAGGTCAGGGGGACCGCGACGCTCGACGACGGGCAGACGATCGAGGCGAGCTGCACCGTGACCGTCGACGCCGCGCCGGTGACGATCGAGTCCGCCAACGCCGTCGCAGTCACGACCGCCTCGGGCTCCGCGCCCGAGCTGCCCGGCACGGTCAGCGTCGAGATGAGCGACGGCAGCACGCAGGAGATGGCGGTGAGCTGGGAGGAGGTCGACCCGTCGCAGTACTCCGCGCGCGAAGGCGCCACGTTCGTCGTGCGGGGGTCCATCGAGGGCTTCGACGGGGGCGTCGAGGCGACCGTGACCGTGGAGCCCGCGACCGCCCAGACCGCCAGCGTCGAGGGCGTCACCACGACCGCCGGGACCGCGCCCGTGCTGCCCGAGGTGGCCCAGGTGAGCTGGAGCAACGGTGACGTCACCGAGGAGCCGGTGAGCTGGGAGGAGGTAGACGAGGACCTGTACGCCAGCGTGGGCGTGTTCGAGATCGCCGGGACCGTGACCGTCAGCGGCCAGGAGGCGTCGCAGGGAGCGACTGCGGTCAACGCCACGCTGCTGGGCGCACGCGTCGCGCTCGCGAGCGAGTCCTCCTCAGACGACAGCACCACGCTGCCGGTCATCGCGACGGTGACGGTGGAGGCGGCACCCGAGACGACGGGGACGTCGGGGACGACCGAGCCGTCGACGACGACGCAGGAAGGGTCCTCGAGCCAGCATGCCACAGGCGCGGGATCGACCGCGGCGGACCCCTCGAAGGCCATCGACGGCGTCTCCAAGAGCGTCGACGGTCCGGCCTCCTCGAGCGTCCCCTCCCCCACCGCCCCCTCGTCGCCGTCTGACAACACGGGTGCGAGCTCCCATGCCTCCCAGGCTTCGGACTCGTCTGCCTCCTCGAATGACGGCGGGGCGGCCGCATCGAGCAAGGCGGATTCCGCCGGCTCGAGCTCGTCCAAGGCCGACGACGGTTCGACGTCGGCATCCAGCGCGAAGGACGAGGGCAAGGCGAACTCGTCCAAGGCTGACGGCAGCTCGACGTCTGCGGGGACGGCCTCGAGCAAGGCGGATTCCGCCGCTGCCAGCTCGTCCAAGGCTGACAGCAGCTCGACGTCTGCCGGTTCGGCGTCGAGTGAGGCTGACGGGGGCAAGGCGGGCTCGAGCGCCGCAAGCACGGCGGACGGAGGCTCCGCGGCGAGCTCAGCAGGCAAGGGAGCCTCCTCGAGCGCGGGCGACGCAACTTCGAGCAGCTCCGCTACCTCCGAGACGGGACAGCAGACCCCCGCTGCAGTGAGCGTCGCCTCCGTCGCCATGCCCGGCGCGGTCGCCACGCAGGTCGGCATCGCGCCCAGCCTGCCCGCGACCGTGACCGCGACGATGAGCGACGGGACCACGCGCGAGCTGGCAGTCAGCTGGGCGAGCATCGACCCGACCTCCTACGCCAACGCCGGAACGTTCACGGTCGACGGGACGGTCGAGGGCTATTCCGGGACGGTGTCCGTGACGGTCGTCGTCAGCAAGCCGACGGTCCTCACCTACCAGAGCGAGTTCAACGTCACGACCCCGTACGGCACGGTCCCGACCCTGCCCACGACCGCGACGGTCTCGTGGAGCAACGGGTCGACCACCAACGAGGCAATCACCTGGGGCAGCGTCGACTCCTCGATGGTGACCAAGTCGACCTCGGGCTACACGTTCGACGTGACGGGGACACTGTCGACCGGTAACACCGTCGTTGCCCACGTCACGGTCGACAAGGCGTCGATGATCTCCCAGACCGGCGACGCAACCTCCGCGCTGCCGACGCTCGCAACCCTCGCCGCAGGCGTGGCTGCCGTGTTCGCGGCGGCGTTGCTCGCGATCAGACGTCGCCTGGGTGCATCGCGCAGGTCCGACAGGTAACGGCGCGCTCGCGCGTCCCGCGACGCCACGCGACGCGGGACGCGGGCGGGTGCCCCGGCCCACCGAGTGCGGGATTCGCAAGACAGGGCCCCATGGCTGAGGGAATCGTCGGTCCCGTCGCAATGGGGCCCTTCTTCTTGAC
>CAIFEU010000179.1 GCA_903789505.1 uncultured Coriobacteriales bacterium | reverse complement strand
GCGCACCCCCCTCGGGGCCCGGTACGGCGACCGCCCTTGCCGGGCAGGCGCCGGGGGGCTCGGCGGCCGGGGCGGCCGTGGGGAGGCGCGCCGACGAGGCGACCTCTGCCTCCCCGGCGACGGCAGGTGCCGCGGGAGCCACTGACGGGGACGAGGCGCCCAGCGCCTACGACCGCGTGCGCAATGCCCGCTCGACGCACCGCGCCACCACCCTGACGCTGATCGGTCAGATCTTCGACGGCTTCATCGAGCTGCACGGCGACCGGCGCTTCGCCGACGACAAGGCCATGGTCGGCGGGATCGCGTGGCTCGGCGACACGCCGGTCACGGTCATCGGCACCGAGCGCGGGAGCTCGATCAAGGAGCGCGTCGAGCGCAACTTCGGCAGCGCCCACCCGGAGGGCTACCGCAAGGCGCTGCGGCTGATGCGGCAGGCGGAGAAGTTCGGCAGGCCCGTCGTGTGCTTCATCGACACGGCTGGGGCGTACTGCGGCATCGAGGCGGAGGAGCGCGGCCAGGGGCAGGCGATCGCCGAGAACCTCGTCGAGATGTCGGGGCTCAGGGTGCCCATCGTCAGCGTCGTGATCGGCGAGGGCGGCAGCGGCGGCGCGCTCGCGCTGGGCGTGGGCAACCGCGTGTGGATGCTCGAGAACTCCGTGTACTCGGTGATCAGCCCCGAGGGCTGCGCCTCCATCCTGTACAAGGACGCGTCGAAGGCCCCCGAGGCGGCCGACGCGCTGGGGCTGACCGCCGACGTCCTGGCCCGGCTGGGAATCGTCGACCGCGTGGTCGGCGAGTGCGATGGCGACATCGAGGCGATGTGCGCCACCATGGCCAGCGACCTGCGCCAGGAGCTTGACGAGCTGGGAGGGCTCACGCCCGACGAGCTCGTCGCGCAGAGGTATGACCGGTTCCGCTCGATTGGGGTGATTGCGCAATGATAGCGATCGTAGTCGACTCGACCGCCGCCCTCACCCGGGGCGAGGCCACGCGCCTGGGCGTGACGATGGTGTGCGACACCTACGTCGTCGCCGGTCAGACGCTCAGCGAGACCTACATGGGGGAGAACGGGGACTACGCCGCGAGCCTGGAGGCGGGGACGCTCACCGAGTCGCACACCGCCACCCCCGACGCCTTCCGCGTGGCGTTCGAGAGCCTGCTGGCCAGCGGCTACGACGTGCTGTGCATCACGCTGTCCTCGAGGCTTGCGGGGACCTACCGCAACGCCTGCCGCGCCGCCGACGCCGTTCGGCGCGACGACGTCGACGCCGCCCGCAACGGCCGCTCGCCGCGGGTCGCCGTCGTCGACTCGCTCAGCGGGTTCTCCAGCGCCGAGTACCTGGTGCGACGCGCGCGCGACCTCGAGTCGCAGGGAAGGACCTTCGACGAGATCATCGACGACGTGGTGCAGGCGCGCACGCGCCAGGGCATCTGCTTCTCGGTCCTCGAGCTCGACTCGCTGCGCTCCTCGGGACGCCTCGCGATGGTGCCGCAGTCGGTCTCGACGACGCTCAACCGCTATCCGGTGTTCACGATGCTCGACGGCGCGATAGCCTACGTCGACAGCGCCCGCGGCATCTCGACGCTGGCTCGCAAGATGATCGGGCAGGTCCCGCCCGACGCGCGCGACCTCACGCTGGCGCACTACGGCTCGCGCGGGCCTCTGATCGTCGAGCTGCTCAAGACTACCAAGGCGGCATTCCCCGACGCGAAGGTGCGGGTCAAGGATGGCGGCCCCGTTCTTTCGTGCAACCTGGGGCCGGGCGCCGCGAGCATCGCCTGGGCTCCCGACGACGCGCGCGCGTAGCGTGGGCGCGAGGCATTTCCCTACCGAGGGGCGGGCACAAGGCGAGAGGCCCCGTCACCTCTTCTCGGGTGGCGGGGCCTCTCTCACACGCCGACCGCATCCAAGCCCTGTGTCGTAAGCGGGATGCAAGTCTGGCACTGGAAGTCATAGAAGGCGCTTCTTGAAACCTCTCTGAAACTTGGGCTCAGTGTAGCACAATCGCGAACGCGCAACTCGAACGAGCAATCAAAATGCCGTTGGCGGATTTCCTCCAAACGCACACGGAACGTCCCCTGCGTTGCCACGGGCGTGGCGACAGACCACCGAGCCTCGCCGGGCGGCGACGCGGGGACGGCACGCGGCTAGAGCTGCCGGTAGAGGTTCACGAGCTCGATGGCGCCAGTCGCGCACTCGTAGCCCTTGTTGCCCGCCTTGGCTCCGGACCGGTCGATGGCCTGCTCCAGGTTGTCGGTCGTGATGACGCCGAACATCACCGGCACGCCCGACCGGAGCGAGGTCTGCGCGACCCCCTTGGCGACCTCGTTGCACACCAGGTCGTAGTGCGAGGTGGCGCCGCGGATGACCGCGCCGAGCGCGATGACGGCGTCGAACCTGCCGCTGTCGGCCATCTTCTGGGCGGTCAGCGGAATCTCGAACGCGCCGGGGACCCATGCCACCGTGATGTCGTGGTCGGGCACGCCGTGGCGCACCAGACCGTCGATCGCCCCGTCGAGCAGCTTGCTGGTGATGAACTCGTTGAACCTGCTGACGACGATCCCGAACTTCATCCCGTCGTTTACGACCTTACCCTCGATAACGTTGACTGCCATCTCGCGCACTCCTCTCTCGCGCCGGGCCCTCGGGCCTCGCGACGCATCCGGTCATTCACTCCGTCAGGGGCGCGCCCGCGGCACGCCCCGCCCGTCGCCGCGATCGGGCGGCTAGCTCAGCGCCGTCTGGAAGATGTGGCCCATCTTCTGCGCCTTCGTCTGCAGGTAGCGCCTGTCGCTGTCCTGCGCGGGCACCTCAATCGGCACGCGCTCGACGATCTCGAGCCCGAAGCCGCCCAGCTTGTAGACCTTGTCGGGGTTGTTCGTGAGCAGCCTGATGCTGCGGCATCCCAGGTTGCGCAGGATCTGCGCGCCGCTCCAGTACTCGCGCAGGTCGGGGGCAAACCCCAGGGCCTCGTTCGCCTCGACGGTGTCGAGCCCCTGCTCCTGCAGGCGGTAGGCGCGAATCTTGTTCATGAGCCCGATGCCGCGGCCCTCCTGGCGCATGTACAGGACGACGCCGCGGCCCTCCTGGTCGATGGCGCGCATCGCCCGGTGCAGCTGCTCGCCGCAGTCGCAGCGCCTCGACCCGAAGGCGTCGCCGGTCAGGCACTCCGAGTGCACGCGCACCAGCACGTCGCGCCCGTCCCCGATCTGCCCCTTCACCAGCGCGACGTGCTCCTCGCCGGTGATGTCGTTGACGAAGCCGTGGATCTCGAACGTGCCGTAGTCGGTGGGCAGGCTGGCGACCGCCTCCTCGCGCATGTGGTTGTCGTGGACGCGGCAGTAGTCCTGCAGCTGCTTGATGCTGATGAACGCCAGCCCCAGGCGGCGCGCCTTGCTCGCCAGCTCGCTCGTGCGCATCATCGTCCCGTCCTCACGCATGATCTCGCAGCACAGGCCGCACTGCCTCATGCCGGCGTGGCGCAGCAGGTCGACGGTCGCCTCGGTGTGGCCGTTGCGCTCGAGCACGCCGCCGGGGCGCGCCACCAGCGGCAACATGTGCCCCGGCCGGCGGAAGTCGCCGGGGCGCGACGAGGGGTCGACGACCTTGCGCGCCGTGTAGCCGCGCTCCTCGGCGCTGATGCCGGTCGTGGTGTCGACGTGGTCGACCGACACGGTGAACGCCGTCTCGTGGTTGTCGGTGTTGACCGCGACCATCGGCGGGAAGTCGAGCCGCTCGGCAATCTCGGCGCTCATCGGCATGCAGATGAGCCCGCGCGCCTCGGTGGCCATGAGGTTGACGTTCTCGGTGGTCGCCGCCTCCGCGGCGCAGATCAGGTCCCCCTCGTTCTCGCGGTCGGGGTCGTCGACGCACATGATGCAGCGCCCCATCTGAAGCTCGGCGATCGCTTCCTCGACCGTGTTCATCTCGATGTCAGACATGCCCTTCTCCCATCCTCGCTCGCGACGCCGCGGCGCCGTCCCCGGCATCCGCGGCCCCGCCGTCCGTCCGTGTCATCCGTGCGCCCGCGCCCGCCCGGCGGCGACGCGAGCCCGTCGCCAGTGGTCGCGCGGTCAGAACCCGCGCTCGCGCAGGAACTCGAGCGTGATGCCGCCCTGCGACGGGTGCCCCGGCGTGCCGAGACCTGCCGCCGGGTCTCCCTCGCCCTTGGCGCCCGTCTCCGGGGGGTCGGGCGAGCTGTCCCGAGAACCGGCACCTCCCAGGCCCATGAGCCTGCGGACGTACTTGCCGATCACGTCGTTCTCGAGGTTGACCGTCTGCCCCACGCGCCTCTCGAGCAGGACGGTCGCCGAGCCGGTGTGCGGAATGACCGAGACCTCGAAGCCGTCGTCGAACAGGCGCGAGACCGTCAGGCTCACCCCGTCGACCGCCACCGAGCCCTTCTCCACGACCAGGTCGCCGATCCGTCGCGGGCAGCGGACGCGCAGGCGCACGGCGTTCTGGTCGACGCGCCGCGAGGCGATCACGCCCGTGCCGTCGATGTGGCCGCTCACGATGTGGCCACCCATGCGCCCTCCCAGCCGCACGGCGCGCTCCAGGTTGACGCGCGACCCCACGCGCAGCTCGCCCAGGCCCGAACGAGCCAGCGTCTCGGGCATCACGTCCACGGAGAAGCGCCCCGCGGTGAATCCCGTGACCGTGAGGCAGACCCCGTTGACCGCGATCGAGTCGCCCAGGGCGACGTCCTCCAAGACCGTGCACGCCGCGACCACGATCTGGCCGGCGCGGCCCGGGGAGGGCATGGAGGCGACGCTGCCGACCTCCTCGACGATGCCGGTGAACATC
>CAIFEU010000178.1 GCA_903789505.1 uncultured Coriobacteriales bacterium | reverse complement strand
CGCGGGACATGGTAGACGTCGCGCAGCGTGATGACCGTGCGCGCGAGGATCTCGGGGTAGGTCATCGCGTCGCCCTTGGCGATCACGTCGCGCGCGGCGGGCGACTCCACGGGGTCGTCGTCGAGCAGGTAGCGCAGCAGCAGGGTCTCGTCGACGATCGTCATCGAGCGCCACCCCTTCTCAGGGTCTCCTTCTCGGCCAGCGACCTGATCCATGCGTCGCGCTCGTCTGACCGCAGGCCGGGGTTGTTGTAGAGGCGCAGCGCGCCGTACGCCTTGCACGAGCCGCGCTGCGTGGTCCCGTGCGGGTGGAACGGCATCTGGCCTTCCTCGACGCTCTGCGCCACGAACATGCGCACCGCCTCCGACAGGGAGATGCCCATCTTGCGATACAGGTCCTCCGCCTGCTTCTTGAGGGAGCTGTCGATGCGGACCTGCAGGATTGCGTCTTTAGCCATGAGTCGCCTGCCCACCTACGGTATCCATTGGAGCGCGTGCCGGGCCGTCTGCCGGCCATCGGCGCGAGGTGCCGGCTCCGCCCTCGGGCCCATCCCTCGAAGGTCGGGTCCGGGACGCGCAGCCTTGTGCCGGAAGCGCGCCATGCGGCGGCGCGTCGGCGAGCGACTCGACCCGTATGGCTTTCGCAATCGAATGTAACAGAACGCTGGGCGTGTTTGTGATGGTTGCGAGGATTGACCGGTCGCGGCTGAAAAACGTCCCCGCAGCCAGCCGGCCCGCGCGCCCGCCCGGACGGCGACGGGCGCTACTCGGGGTCCTCGCCGCGGACGCACGCCAGGAACGCCTCGCCATAGCGGCGCGCCTTCGTCACGCCCACGCGGTTGACGTGGATCAGGTCCTCCTCGGTGGTGGGCCGGCGTCGCGCCATGTCGGCAAGCGTGGCGTTGGAGAAGATGATGTAGGCGGGTACGCCCGCCTCGCCGGCGAGGCGGTTGCGGGTGGCGCGCAGGCGCTCGAACAGCTCCTCGTCAACCTCGCCCTGGCCTCCCTGGCCGGACGACCCGGAGCCGAACACGCCGCCGCGCGAGCCGTGCACCTGCGTCGGGTCGACGCGCGGCATGCGCCGGGGCACCTTGAGCTCGAACGTCTGCCGCTCGCTCAGGAAGCGCATGCCGTCGGGCGTGGCGCCGACGGTGGGGTAGCGGTCGCCGCTGACCGCGAGCATGCCGCGGTCGACCAGCGCGTCGAGCACGTAGCGCACGTGCTGCTTGGACTGCGACGCCATGATCCCGTACGTCGACAGCTCGTCGAAGCGGTTGTCGGCGATGCGCTCGGTCTTGGCGCCGCGCAGGATGTCGACGATCATCGCCTTGCCCACGCTGCGGTTGCGCTGAGCCAGGCGCAGGACGCAGGAGATGACCTTCTGGGCGTCGACCGTGGCGTCCTCGACGTCGAAGTCCTGGCTGCAGTTGGAGCAGTGCTCGCAGCGCATCGGCACGTCGGTCTGGCCGAAGTAGCGCAGGATCGTCGAGCGCAGGCAGTCGGTCGTGGTGCAGTAGATGGTCATGTCGCGCAGGCGCTGCAGCCCCGCGTCGCGGCTCGCGGCGGCGACGGAGGGGTCCACCCCGTTGGCTATCGCCTCGTCGTAGGTCCTCTCGATCAGGAACTGGTTGGTCTGGACGTCGCGCTTGCTGTAGATCAGGATGCAGTCGGCCGGCTCGCCGTCGCGCCCGGCCCTGCCCGCTTCCTGGTAGTAGCTCTCCAGGTCGTGGGGCATGTTGTAGTGGATCACGAAGCTCACGTTGGACTTGTCGATGCCCATGCCGAACGCGTTGGTGGCGACGATCACGCTGGCGCGGTCGAACGCGAAGTCCTCCTGCGCCCGCGACCGCTCCTCGTCGCTCAGGCCGGCGTGGTAGCGCGCGGCGCTGACGCCGCTGTCGCGCAGCAGCTGGCAGACCTGCTCGACGGCCTTGCGCGTGTTGCAGTACACGATGCCCTCCTGGCCTGCGTCGACGCGCTTGCGCACCATGTGCAGCAGCAGCTCGTCCTTGTCGCGCGTGCCGCTGGGGCGCTCCACGCCGAAGTAGAGGTTGGGGCGGTCGAAGCTGCTGACGGTGACGCGCGGGTCGCGCAGCCTGAGCCCCGCGGCTATGTCGGAGCGCACGCGCGCGGTGGCGGTCGCGGTGAGCGCGCACAGGCGCGGGCGGCGCCCGCTCGTGCGCTCGAGGTGGTCGACGAAGTCGGGGATGCGCAGGTAGCTGGGGCGGAAGTCCTGCCCCCACTGGGAGACGCAGTGCGCCTCGTCGATGGCGACCATCGACACCTCGACGCGGTCGATGGCGGCGAGCAGGCGCTGGTCGTCCAGGCGCTCCGGGGCGACGTAGAGCAGCTTGTAGCTGCCGGCTGCCAGCTCGGCGAGCACCTGGGAGCGCACCGAGGCGTCCTGCGAGCTCGTGATGCACGCCGCCGGGGCGCCCGAGTCGACCAGCGAGTCCACCTGGTCGCGCATCAGCGAGATCAGCGGCGAGATGACCACGGCGCACCCCGGCAGCACGAGCGCGGGAATCTGGTAGACCAGCGACTTGCCCGCGCCGGTGGGCATCACGGCGAGCACGTCGTCGCCGCGCAGCACCTGCTCGATCAGCTTGCCCTGCACGGGGCGGAACTCCTGGTGGCCGAACGTATCGCGCAGCACCCGGCGGGCCTGCCCCATCAGGGCGTCCAGCCCCGCGCCGCCCGCCTCCCCGGGTGCCCCGCCGTCGACGTCGTGAGCGCCGGTCTGCGTCGCCATCAAGTCCGCCCTGCCTCTCGTTCTCGCGTCCGTCCCCGCGGGCCGCGGCGCCCGCGTCGTCGCGCCGCCCATCCCGCCCGTCCGTGGCCGGCGGCTACCCCTGCTGCGCCACCGTCTCGTCGACCAGACGGTAGTACTCCCACTTGTGCATCTTGTCGACGACGGCGAGCTGGTCGGCGTCCAGCTCGGTCGTGTAGGTCCCGTCGGGCGTGCGGTAGCAGCCCGAGCAGATCACCGGCAGCGTCGAGCGCGCCTCGACGAGGAAGTCGAAGTACGCGTCGGTCCCTCCCATGCCCGCCAGCTGGTACGCGACGCTGCCCAGGTAGTTGTCGGACATCAGCCCGTCCGTCGGCAGGTCGAGCGCCTCCAGCGCGGCGTCGACGTCGACCTGGGAGCGCCACGCCCGGTTCGCCCAGACCACGTACGGCGTCGAGTAGGTCAGTATCGTGTCCTCGGGCGTGTCGTCCAGGCCCACGCGGCTGCCGAGCTCGCGGTAGGCGCCGAAGTCGTTGCCCAGGTTGGGGCGGTGGTCGCCGTAGAACACCAGCAGCGTCGGCTCGTCGACGCCGTCGAGGTAGGTCGTGAGCCCGAGGAGCATGTCGGAGGAGTCGCGCACGCCGCGCAGGTACACCGCCAGCGGCTCCATCGCCTCGTCGGATATCTCGACGTTGAGCGGCACCGGGTCGTAGTCCTCGGTGCCCTTGTAGACGTACTTGCCGTAGTCGTACTGAAGGTGGTTCTGGATCGTGACGCCGCTGTAGAGCAGCGGGGCGTCCCCGGCGCCCGAGCCCGAGGCGGCGCCCGAGCCGAGGGCCATCGAGGCGAAGTCGCCCTCGAGCTGCCTCAGGAACGCCGAGTCCATGACCCAGCCCCCGAGCATGTCGGACTCGCCGAACGCCTCGCTGAACGTCTCGGTCTGGACCCCCAGCCACCGGTAGACGTTCGCGCGGTTGTAGAACCAGCTGTACCCGGGGTGCATGAAGGCGGTGGCGTAGCCGGCGTCCTCGGCGACCCTGAACAGCGACGAGGTGGGTCGCCTGACGTCGTAGAACGCCGTGGGGCTTTCGTCGGAGATGAAGTTCGCCTTCATGCCGGTCATGACGTCGAACTCGGTGTTTGCCGTGCCCCCGCCGAAGTTCGAGACGACGATGTGGCCGCTGGCGAGCGTCCCGTCGCTCGCGAGCACCTGCCGGTAGCCATGCAGCGGGTCGTCGGCGGGGGAGTAGGCGAACTCCGGCTCGGCGGAGAGGTCGGTGAACGACTCGCACATCACGAACACGAGGTTGGGGCGCACGTCGCCGACGGCCGCCGCCATCGCCTCCGCACCCGGCGCCTGCTGGCCGCTCGCGGCCTGCGCGTCGTGCTCGTCGACCCACCCCTGGACCTCCCGGGCGGAGTAGCCGTCGGGCCTGGTGACCGACTCGAGGCTGACCGTGTGGGCGAAGTAGTAGTTGAACCCCACGCTGCGGCACACCGCCGAGAAGTTGTACTGCTGCGTGGAGTCGAGCCGCGCCTCGACCAGACCCTGGTAGACCGCGTCGTTCGAGAACGCCAGGGGGAACAGCGCGGCGCAGGTGGCGAGCCCCGCCAGGGCCATGCCCACGCGCCCGGCCCTGTGCGCCGGGTGCCAGCTGCGCACGCGCCCGGCGAGCACGATGAGGACGACCGCGACGACCGCGATCAAGGCGATCAGCGGCGGATGCAGGTCGACGTCGTAGCTGCCGGCGGCGTTGCCCGCCTCATGCAGCAGCCCCAGGTCGGCGAACGAGACCGGCTCGTCGCGCAGCTCGACCTTGATCACGTTGGCGAGGTTGAGCACGCCCAGGGCGATCGCGGCGGTCGCGAGCCCGCCGAACGCGCTGGCGAACACAGCCCCGACCGCCACCGCCACGCCCAGCGTCACGAGCGCGTTCGCGAGGAAGACCGCCGGGTGGGCCAGGTAGTCGCCGGCCAGCGCGGCGGGGGAGCCCTCGGCCTGGACGAGCAGGCACATGCAGGTGACCAGCGCGGACCCCGCCACGGCGACGAGCGCCGTGAGCCAGGCGGGCATCGTGGGGCGCGCGGCGAGGCGCGCCGCGCGGCGCTGGCGCCAGGTCGCGCCGGCGCGCCGGTCGTCCGTGGGGTAGTGGGCGGCCATGGGA
>CAIFEU010000177.1 GCA_903789505.1 uncultured Coriobacteriales bacterium | reverse complement strand
CGCTACAGGGGGAGATTCGCCCCGTTCGCGGCGTCATGGCCTATGCGGAGCTGGCACGCGAGAGGGGGCTCAGGCTCATCTGTCCCGCACAGCCCCTGACAGGTCATGGGCATGACGGGGTTGACGGGCGCTTTGTTCACACGCTGGGGGAGTTCGGGGGAGGGGTGACGGAGGCGGGGGAGCCGCTTGAGACGGTGACGCGCGGAGGCGAGGCACCCTCCGACCCGGACTTCTCGGAGATCGCTGGCCAGGAGGTCGCCAAGCGTGGCATCGCCATTGCCTGTGCCGGGAACCTGGGCATGCTGATGGTGGGGCCGCCTGGCATCGGAAAGACCATGCTCGCCAGCTGTGTCCCGGGAATTCTCCCCCGTCTCGATGACGAGGAACGCTTCGAGACGATGCTGGTCCATTCCGTGGCGGGCGTCAGCGACTCCCGGGTTGAGGCGGGTCTGCGCCCGTTCCGGGCACCCCACCACTCCGCATCGGTGGCGGGGCTCGTCGGGGGCGGTAGGCCGGTGAGGCCGGGGGAGGTGTCGCTCGCCCACAAGGGGGTGCTCTTCCTTGACGAACTGGGCGAGTTTCCGGCCAACACGCTGCAGTCCCTTCGGCAACCGATGGAGGAGAGGCGCGTTCGCGTCGTCCGCGCGGAGGGCTCTTACGAGTTTCCCTGTGACTTCCAGCTCATTGCCGCCTCGAACCCGTGCCCCTGCGGGCATCTGGGCGACGTAGGCACGACGTGCACATGCTCGGCGACCGCGATCCAGGGCTACCGCTCAAAGCTGACAGGGCCGCTTACGGACAGGATTGACATCATGTGCACGCTGGATCGGCCGCAGGCGGCCGACATCCTCTCGGGTGCGCTCGGGACGTCGTCCGATGACCTCAGGGGACTGGTGGAGAGCGCCCGCGAGTTCGCCTCCTGGCGGCACAGCGAGTCGATGATCCTCTCGGGTGAGAGGCCGCGCACCGAGCGCATGACTTCACGCGTCGCGAGAATGGTAGAGGAGTATCAGCTGACTGGCGAGGCGGTCGACAAGCTCAACAGCGCCAGCCTGATGGGGGCTCTGTCTGTCCGGGGGATCGTTTCGGTCCTGCGCATCGCCAGGACGATTGCCGACATGGAGCAGCGGGAGCGGGTTGAGCTCCCGCAGGTGCTGGAAGCGCTCTGCTACCGAGACCCCACCATCGCCGGATGATTCCCGCGTCGGGGAGGAGCGCTGAGCTAGGAAGGAGAACCACGATGCCAATCTCTGGGCCCAGGTGCGTCCTCGGCAAGCTGGACGACCGATACCCTCGCCTTCTGCTGGACATGCAGGACCCTCCCTCGCAGCTGTACGTGATCGGCAACCCAGGCGCCCTCTCGCGTGAGTCGATATCCGTCATCGGCGCGAGAAAGGCAACCCCGTACGGAATCGCCTGCGCGCGGTTCACCGCACAGGAAGCGGCGGCCGCGGGGCTGCAGATCATCTCCGGGGCAGCGGTCGGATGCGACCAGGCGGCCCAAGAAGAGGCTCTGAAGAGAGGGGCCTCGAGCGTTGCCGTGCTCGGTTGCGGTGCGGACGTTATCTATCCTTCGAGTAGCGCGTGCATCCTTCAGAGGATGGTCGACGAGGGCGGCGCGGTGGTGTCGCTTCTCCCATGGGGCACACCCCCTTCCAGATGGGCCTTCGTCAGGCGCAACCCAATCATCGCGGCCCTGTCTCGCGCGCTCGTCATTTGTGAGGCGGGCATGCCGTCGGGGACGTTCTCCACCGCGCATGCCGCGGTCGACCTGGGAAGGGACGTGCTCGTGTACCCTGGGTCGTTCTTCTCTCCCAACTCAAGGGGATCGAACTACCTCATCTCGGACAGCCCGGCATACCTACCACTCTGGGACGAGGAGAGCCTCGGCGTCGCCCTCTCGCGAATCTATGGACTTCTTGTGTCCCCATGCCCGCCGAAGGGCGTGCCGCAGTTGCAAAGCGACGCCTCGAGACGCGTGTACGCGTCGCTTCAGGCTGCCCCGGAGACCGTCGACTCGCTCGCCCGTGGCCTGTGCGTGGACTCCACGACGGTAATGCGGGCTATCGGTGACCTCGCCTCGCACGGCCTTGTGAAACGGCTCGCGGATGGGCGATACTCGCTGACGACGGAGACGCTGCTGGGCGCGAGGCCCGGCGGTCGCAAGGCCCGCGAGTCCGAAAGGCATGACCGTTCGGCGCGAGTCGCGGGAGCGCGAG
Source organism: uncultured Coriobacteriales bacterium (assembly GCA_903789505.1). Classification (GTDB taxonomy): domain Bacteria; phylum Actinomycetota; class Coriobacteriia; order Coriobacteriales; family UMGS124; genus CAIFEU01. Next base: position 2,698 of record CAIFEU010000177.1, on the reverse strand, counting down.
AGAGGCGGAGGGATGCATGAGTGACGTGACCGTCACGGTCGTGGGCGGGGGGCTCGCGGGATGCGAGTGCGCGCTATGCCTGGCAGACAGCGGCGTCGGCGTGCGGCTCTATGAGATGAGACCGTCCACCATGACGCCTGCGCATAGGGGAGGCGGCCTGGCCGAACTGGTGTGCTCGAACTCCCTCAAGTCCACGCGCGTCGATTCCGCCGCCGGGCTTCTCAAGGCGGAGCTCGACATGCTGGGCTGTCACCTGCTCGCCTATGCCCGTCAGTGCGCGGTCCCGGCGGGCGGGGCGCTCGCAGTCGACAGGGACGCCTTCAGCCGGCGCGTCGAGGAGGAGCTGGCGGTGCGCGCGAACGTCGAAATCGTGCGCGAGGAGGTTCGAGAGCTGCCTGAAGACGGGCCCGTCGTGATCGCCGCGGGCCCACTGTGCTCCAAGCCCCTCATCGACGCAATCATGCCCCTGGTGGGCAACAGGAGCCTCTCGTTCTTCGATGCCGCGGCGCCCATTGTCGACGCGGCGAGCCTAAACAGAGATATCCTGTTCGCCCAGTCGCGCTACGATGACGGGAAGACGAGCGACTATCTCAACGCGCCGATGGACCGGCAGCAGTACGACGCCTTCGTTGACGCCCTTGTCGGCGCGGAGCGCGTGATTCTGCGCGACTTCGAGCGCCGTGAACTCTTCCAGGCCTGCCAACCTGTCGAGGAGGTGGCTCGCACCGGACACGACGCGCTTCGCTTCGGGGCGCTCAAACCCGTCGGGATTGTCGACCCTCGAACCGGGAGGCGACCGTGGGCGGTCGTGCAGCTGCGCGCCGAGAACCGCGACATGAGCGCGTACAACCTGGTTGGCTTCCAGACCAACCTCACGTTCCCCGAGCAGCGCAGGGTGTTCGGAATGATTCCCGGCCTGGAGGGTGCGGAGTTCTTCCGCTACGGCGTCATGCATCGCAACACGTTCATCGACGCCCCCCGCGCGCTCGACGAGAGCTTTGCGCTGCGCTCGAACAGGCGCATCCGGTTCGCGGGACAGATAACGGGCACGGAGGGGTACGTGGAAGCGATGGCGACGGGGCTGATGGCGGCGCTGAACACGCTTTCTGACCTGACGCGCGGCCCGTTGGAAACCCTTCCCGCCACAGGCGCCCTCGGCTCGCTCATGCGCTATGCGAGCGACCCTGACACGCTGGACTACCAGCCGATGCACGCGAACTTCGGGCTCGTGCCGCCCATCTCGCCCTCCGGTTTGGCCTCCGGTCGCAAGCTGGGGAAGCGCGAGCGTTACCAGGCGTACTCGGACCGAGCGCTCGAAGAGCTGCGGCAATGGCTCCAGCGCAACCCGCTCCCCTTCGGGCGGGGGGCATAGGATGAGCTTTCGCAGTCCCGTTGATGTCCCCAGCCCCTTCGACGACGGGCTGCCCTTGGCGAAGGAACGCGCCGGCTTCCTGGACTTCCTCACGTTCTCGCGCGGCTATTCGGACAACACCGTTCGGGCATACGCGCTCGACGTCTCCTCCTATGTGGCGTGGGCACGTGACGCGGGCGTGGACGTCATCTCCGCGACGCGTCGTGACGTGCGCCGCTACCTTGCCAATCTCGCCGAGCAGGCGCTCGCCACGACTACGGTGAACAGGAGGCTCTCGGCGATTCGGGGCTTCTACTCCTGGATGAGGCGCGAGGGGATCGTCAGGGAAAACCCGGCGGACGTCGTGAGCGGTCCCAAGAACTCCCGAATGCTGCCCGACGTCGTGCCCGGGCAGGAGATGGACCGGCTGCTCTCCCTGCCTGACCCATCGACGCCAGTCGGGCTGCGCGACCGCGCGATGCTGCTGCTCTTTGACGCCAGCGGGTGCCGCGTCTCCGAGCTCAGCGGCGTCGACGTCGGTGACGTCGACCTTGAGAGTGGCGAGGTGAGGCTCTTCGGTAAGGGCGGCAAGACGCGGATCGTCCCTTTGTACCGGGCGTCCGTCCAGGCGGTGTCGCGATACCTGGAGTTGGCGCGCCCCGCGCTCGCAGCGCGTCGCAGGGAGGGCGAGGACGACCGCCGAGACGGCAGTGCCCTGCTGCTTACCGTCCACGGCAGGAGGATGACGGCGGGCGACATCCGGGAGCGCTTCGAAGGGCTCTGCAGGTCCGCGGGGCTGCCGGCGGGCGTCACTCCGCACACGATGCGCCACACCTTCGCCACGGAGCTGCTCGAGGGCGGCGCCGACCTGCGCAGCGTCCAGGAGATGCTCGGTCACGCGAGCCTGTCCACGACGCAGATCTATACGCACATGACGCCGGAGCGCCTCAGGCAGGTCGCCCGGCAGGCTCATCCGCGCGGGTGACGAGGCGCTTCGTCGCGTGGAGAATCGTTGAGCTGGCGGATTCGACGACGGAGATTTTGGCCTGCGTCCCCTTGACTCGCCTCGCTTGCTGCTATACTCGCAAGGCTGTCTTCATGACGGCCCATATCAATCACGCGTGACGACTCCGCCGCATGGTGCCGCCCAGTTGGACGGTGGCGGTCGGGGGGTGACATCACGCGGAAGACAAACCAAACGGAGGTTTGCGCAACATGGCACAGAAGATCACCATCAACACGCTGCTCGAGGCCGGTGTCCACTTCGGTCACCAGACCCGCCGTTGGTGCCCCAAGATGAAGCCCTACATCTTCGGCGAGCGCAACGGCATCTACATCCTTGACCTC
>CAIFEU010000176.1 GCA_903789505.1 uncultured Coriobacteriales bacterium | reverse complement strand
GTCGGTGATCGACTGGCCGTAGACGTCGCCACCCACCTTCTGGCAGCCGTCGACCAGATAGCTCTCGACCATGAAGCCGCGGAAGATCCGCGCGATGTCCGGCGAGATCTCGCAGCTGCGCAGCACGTCCTTGGCGATGCGGGGCTGCTCGGCGAAGCGCTTGTTGGAGTTCGCGTGGTTGCAGTCCACGATCACCGCGGGGTTGGGGATCTCGCGGCGCGCGTAGTCGTCGGCGAGCTCCATCAGGTGGTCGTAGGAGTAGTTCTGGTGCTGCTTGCCGTCCGGGCCCACGTAGCCGCGCAGAATCGCGTGGGCGTGCCTGTTGCCGGTGGACTCCACGTCCCAGTTGCGGTAGATGAACGAGTGGGGCGCCTGCGCGGCGACGATGGCGTTGAGCATCACCGAGTTGTCCCCGCTGGGCGGGTTCTTCATGCCCACCGGGACGTCCAGGCCGCTCGCGACCAGGCGGTGCTCCTGGTCCTCGACCGAGCGCGCGCCCACCGCCACGTAGCTCAGCAGGTCGGAGATGAAGCGGTGGTACTCGGGGTAGAGCATCTCGTCGGCGCCGAACAGGCCCGTCTCCTCAATCACGCGCAGGTCCATGTGGCGGATCGCCCGGATGCCCGCGAGCAGGTCGGGCTCGCCGTTGGGGTTAGGCTGGTGCAGCATGCCCATGTACCCGATGCCCAGCGTGCGGGGCTTGTTGGTGTACAGGCGCGGGATGAGGACGAGCTTGTCGGCCACGCGCGGCTGCAGGGCGGCGAGCCGGGAGCAGTACTCGACCACGGCGTCCTCGCGGTCGGCGGAGCACGGCCCGATGACCAGCAGCTTGCGCGGGTCCCTCCCCTCCATCACCGCGGCAACCTGCGCGTCGAAGTCCCGCTTGCGCACGGCGTCAGCGAGGCCGAGCTGCATCTCCTCCTTGATCTCCTTGGGGATGGGGAGCCGTCGCTTGAAGTCCATGCCCATGTTTCGTGCCCTCCTCGTCACGCGCGCCTGGCGCGCGGTTATCGTCTGACCGTCTCGGCCGTTCGGCAGTATATTCGCATCCGGTGGATTGTCACCGAAGTGTCGCCCGCTCGTCAGCGGAGCTTACCGAATGGAAAACATAATCCCCTAGCATGATGCGTGACGGATGGCCGTCGGCCGCCCTCCCCGATGAAGCCCCTCCCCCGAAAGCGAGCGCCGCCCTTGCAGACATTCGAGTTCATACTTCTGCTCCTCGCCTGCGTCATCGTGTCTGCGGTCCTCGACCAGATGACGACGCGGATGTCGCTTCCGCTGATCCAGATCTGCATCGGCGTGGTGGCCGGGTTTTTCCTGACCGACACCAGCATGGTCCAGCTCGACTCAGAGCTGTTCCTCGTCCTGTTCATCGCCCCCCTGCTGTTCGACGAGGCGCGGCACACGAACCGCAAGCAGCTCTGGCGCAGCAAGTGGTCGATACTCTCGCTCGCGATCGGCCTGGTCGTCGCAATCGTCCTGGCGGTGGGCTTCACGCTGCACGCGATGGTCCCGTCCATCCCGCTGGCCGCCGCGTTCGCCTGCGGCGCCGCCCTGGGCCCCACCGACGCCGCCGCCGTCGCCGCCATCGGCCAGACGGTGCACCTCTCGACCCGGCAGAAGACGCTGCTGAGCGGCGAGTCGCTGATCAACGACGCGTCGGGCGTCGTCTCGTTCCAGTTCGCGGTCGCCGCCGCGACGACGGGCACGTTCTCGCTGGTCGACGCCGGTGGCAAGTTCGCCGTGCTGTTCTTCGGCGGCATCGCCGCGGGCGTCGCGATGGGCTTCGCGCTGCGCTGGATGATGCGCGCGGTGCGCAGGCACGGCTACGAGAGCACGACCGTCCACGTCACCTACGAGGTGCTGACGCCCTTCGTCGTCTACCTCGCCGCCGAGGCGCTCGGCGTGAGCGGCATCCTGGCGGTCGTCGCCGCCGGGCTGGCGATGGCGGAGCCTCCCACCCGGCTCACCTCCACCTCGATGACGCGCCACCGCTTCGTCTCGAACGGCGTGTGGGAGGTCATCGTCTTCCTGATCAACGGCTTCCTGTTCGTCATGCTGGGGATGCAGCTGCCCCAGGCCATGAACCCCGCGCTGACCGAGGACTCCACGCCCGCCCACGTGCTGGTCCTGTACGTCCTGGCGCTGACCGTCCTGATCGAGCTGGTGCGCTTCGTCTGGGTCAGCGTGATGGAGCTCACCAGCGTCGACGCGCAGAGCGGCCGCAGGGGCTGGCACGACCCGCTCCCCGCGCTGCGGCGCGCCGCGACGACGACAGTCGCAGGGCCCAAGGGCGCGGTCACGCTCTCGATCATCTTCACGATCCCCTACTTCGCCGGCGGGGAGCCGTTCCCCAACCGCGACCTGATCATCTTCCTCACCGCAGGCGTCATCCTGTGCACGCTGCTGCTGGCGGACATGCTGCTGCCGGTGCTCGCCCCCGTCGCCGAGGACGGCACCGACGAGGGCAAGATGCCGCTCGAGCAGGCGCGCGTGGAGGTCCTCAACGAGGTCATCCGCGAGCTCCAGCACAACATGGACGAGCGCACGCGCCCGGAGTTCGAGCCGGCGACCCGCGCGGTCATCGGCCAGTACCGCCGCCGCATCATCGCCAGCGAGCGCACCGACGTGCCCCCCGAGACGATGGCGCGCCTGCGCGTTCAGATCCTCGACCAACAGTGCAACTACCTCGACCAGGCGCGCAGCTCCAGCAGCTACGAGCCCACTACGATCAGCAAGTTCGAGCGCGCGCTGTCTCGCAGGCGCAAGATGCTGGGGGCCGACGTGGGCAAGGGCGCGATGAGCAGACTCGTGGGCTGGTGCCGCAGGCAGGTGCTGGTCCTGCGCCGGGGCCTGGCGGCGGCGCGTCGCGCCATCGCCCACCGGTTCGCCTCGCGTCAGGACCCCGACGCGACGATTGAGATGACCCCCGTCCAGCGCAGGGAGTCCGAGGCGCTGTCGGCCAAGCTCGAGCGCGTCGCGATCGAGTACCTCAAGGACTACGAGCGGCGCGAGGGATGCACCGTGGAGGAGCACAAGGCGGCGACGGTCCTGCTCGAGGAGCACCGCGTCGCGCTCGCCGCGATCAAGACCCGCCAGGCGGGGCGCGCCCAGGCGGACGGCGGCGACCACGACCAGGCGAGGCCGGGCGCCACGGGGGCGATCGTCCTCGCGGGCGACGCGCCGGCGGCGGATGCCGGCAGGGATGCACCGGAGCCCGCTGAGGCGGCGGACGAGCGACAGGGCTCCGGCCTGGCGGGCAGGCTGCGCGGCGTGGGAGGCCGCCTGCGGCACCTGCGCCCGAAGCGCGCCGCCGACCAGGGGATGGACGACGAGCGCCGGGCCGCGGTGGTGCGCCGGGCGTACGCCGCCAATATGTCGCGTATCCTGGGAATCGACCTCACCGGCATGAACGACGACCAGGTTGAGCTGCTCAGCAGCCACCTGGGGGAGGTCGAGGAGGGCGCCCTGGCGATCGAGCTCGACAAGATCCGCCACCTGTCGTCCGTGGGCAAGATCGACGCCAAGACCGCCAAGGAGCTGCGCGAAGACACCTACGTGCTCCAGCTCGGCGTCGCCGGGCGATGACGGCGCGAGGCGTCGGCGGGGCAGACCGATGCGAGGATGCCCGCCGCGGCGCGCGGGAACGGGGAGGCGATGGCGGTCGAAGAACAGCCGCGCACGATAGAGCTGACGGAGGACGGGCGACGCGTCCGCATGGTCGACCAGCGGCTGCTCCCGCGGAAGCTGCGCATCATCGAGACGGCGAGCTGGTCCGACATGATTGGCTACATCCAGGACCTCGCCGTGCGCGGGGCGCCCGCGCTGGGCGTCGCCGGGGCGGCGAGCGTCGCGATATGCGCCTCCGAGCTCGCCGACGGGGGCGCGGACGCGCCCGCCCTGCTGGAGAGGCTCGAGGTCGCCGCCAGGCAGCTCGCCGAGGCGCGGCCGACCGCGGTCAACCTGTCGTGGGGCCGAGCCCCGGGCCCACACCCCCCGCCCCCCCCCCCCCCGGCCCGGGGCCCCGGCGCGGCCCGTGGCCGTCAACCTGGCGGGGGGCGGCGCGCGGGCGCCCCACGCCGCGCGCGCCGCCGCGAGGGCGGGGGCGACGGGCGCTGACGTTGCCCGGGCCGCCTGCGAGGAGGCGCGCCGCATACGCGACGAAGACGAGGCCTCATGCCGCGCGATCGGCGCCAACGGGGCGGCGCTTCTGCCCGACCACGCCCGCATCCTGACGCACTGCAACGCAGGCTCGCTCGCCACCGCCTTCTACGGCACGGCGCTCGGCGTGGTCTACAGCGCCTGGGAGCAGGGCAAGGTCGAGCGGGTGTACGCCGACGAGACGCGCCCGGTGGGCCAGGGCGCGCGCCTGACCGTCTGGGAGCTCGCCCGCGCGGGCGTGCCGGTGACGCTGCAGTGCGACGACATGGCCGCAAGCCTCATGGCGCAGGGGATGGTCGACGCCGTCGTGGTGGGCGCCGACCGCATCTGCGCCAACGGCGACGTCGCCAACAAGATCGGGACCTACGGCCTGGCGGTGCTCGCCCATCACCACCACATCCCCCTCTACGTCGCGGCGCCGACCTCGACGATCGACCGCACGCTCGCCGACGGCTCTCTGATCCCGATCGAGCAGCGCGACGGCTCCGAGGTCGCCGACTTCGTGCCGAGCGGCGTCGCGATCCGCAACCCGGCGTTCGACGTCACGCCCGCCTCCCTCGTCAGCGCGATCGTCACCGAGCGGGGCGTCCTTCGCGCCCCGTACGACCTGCGGTGACGGCGACCCCGGCCGCCGCGCGCGGCGCGGGCGCCCGTCGCGTCCCGGTGACGTTCTCCTCCTCCGACGGGCGCACGCAGGTGCGCGGCTCGGTCTGGCTGCCCGAGCCCGCGGGCGCCCCCCGCGGGGAGGGTGCGGG
>CAIFEU010000175.1 GCA_903789505.1 uncultured Coriobacteriales bacterium | reverse complement strand
TCGCCGCGATGCCGGCGACGAGTGCGCGGCGGCTGACCGGGGCGCCGGCGCCGGATTCGACCGCGCTGCCGCTGAGACTGGTGCTGAGGCCGTTGTTGACGAAAGACATCTGCGGATCCCTTCTCTTGCCCACCTGACTGCCTGCGTTCGTCTATCTCGCTTGTCCATCCCCCGCGCGCTCGTCCGGGCGTCTCGCGCCCGTCCGTCCCCTGCGCCGTGGCGACGTGCGATGGCCCCATCGGGGGACGAGCGGGGTTTCCGCGCCCCCCACGGACCATGTGAGATGGCGGGTGAGATACCATGTGAGATACGAACTACCAGCGGGTTTGTGGATGTCATCCGGGCGACGCGCCCGGTCGGAGGGGGATGGCGGGATGCTCGGGGGCTCGAGGGGGCGTGCCGGCGGGTCGCGCGGGACGGCCGCGGGGGAGGCGCTCGCATCCAGCGGTGCCGCGCTCGGGGGACCGTCCGCCGAGGGCGTGGGGCGCGGTACGGAGGCGCTCGACAGGGCGCTGCTCGTGTGCGGCCTCGCGCTGCTGTGGCCGATGCTGCGCGGCAACTACTTCGCCGCGTTCGCCGGCTCTGCCGTGCCGAGCGCCGGCTCCCCAGCGTCCCCGACGCTGGCGGTGGACATCCTCTACGCGTTGATAGTCGTCCTCGGGCTCGCCGCGGCATGCCTCGCCGGTGCGATCACGCGCCTGCCGCGCCGGGCGTCGCGCGCGATCGTGCCCCTCGCGTGCCTGGCCGGCTCGGCGAGCATGGCGGCGCGGGTCATCGTCGCGGGGTCGCTGGGCGACGCCCCCGCGTCGGTGCCCCCCGCGCCTCACGCGTCTCACCTTGCCAGCCTCGTGCCCGGCCCCGCCGCCGTCGCGGTGGCGCTCCTCGTGCCGCTGGCGTTCTGCTGCCTCGCGCTTGCGTGGGGGTGCGCGTCGGTGCGCGGCCCCTACGCGAGGCGCGCGAGCGCCCTTGCGCCCGACGCGGCGTTGTCGTTCCTCCTGAGCTTCCTGGTCACGATTGCGGCAACCCGGTCGGGCGTCGGCGCGCTGGTGGGGGCGCTGTGCCCGCTCGCGTCGTCGCTGCTCTGGCTCGTGCAAGCGCGCCTGCGCGACGGTGCTGCCGCCGCGGCGGGGCGGGCGGACGCAGCCGCCGGGTGCTCCGAGGGCGCGGGCGACGCCGTCGGGCATGCCGCGGGCGGACAGGTGCGCCCGGCGCCCGCGCGGGGGCGGGCCGCGGGGTCCGAGGACCTGCGGGTGCTCGTCGCCATCGCGGTGTTCGTCGTCGCGGTGAGCGTCCTGCTCGGCGTGTACAACAGCCCCGTGGGCGTCTTCGGGGACGAGGGCGCCCGCCGGTGGGCGGTCTCCCTGGGCTTCTCGGCGCTGCTCGTCGCCTGCTCAGCTGCGGGGGCCCGCCGTGGCGCGGGCGTGCTCATGGCGTTCGGCCTCGTGGCGGCGTGCGTGCTCGCCGGGACGTTCATGCGGCTGATGCTTGAGGGCACCGGCGCGTCGGTCGGCCGTGACCTGCTCGTCGTGGCGCGCCGCGCCTCCTGGGTTGTCCTTTGGGCGGCGATCGCCGGCACTGTGGCGCGCGACTCCGACACGTCCGCCGGCACCTCGCCAGGCGCCCGCGCGCCTGGCGCACCGGCGGGCGAGGGGCGAGGGGACGTCGCGCTGTTCCGGTACGCCGCCTTCTTCGTGACGCTGCACGGGGTCGCGCGGCTGGTGGTCGAGCTCGTACGCGGCTCGGCACCGTGGCTGACGCCCTCGGAGGTGCCCGCGGCGGCCGACGCGATGTCGGGCGTCGTCCTCGCGGCGCTGCTCGTCGTCGCCGTGAGCGGGATGGTCATCGTGGGGATGATGGTGGCCATACGCCTGCGCGACGCCCAGCGCGCCCAGGTGCTCGCGGCGATTGCGGCGAGCGACGCGTCGGCGGCGCGCGCGGGCGCCCCGGCTGGCCCCGCGGAGGGAGGGGAGGCAGCGGACGCCTCGCCGGCAGGTGCTCGCGGCCCGCGACTGGGGTTGCCCGACGACGCCGACGTCCTTGCGGCGGCGCGCCACGCCGCCTGCTGCGACCTCGCGCGTGAGCGGCACCTCACCGAGCGCGAGACTGACGTGCTCGAGCGCCTGTCGATGGGGCACACGGTCCCGCGCATCGCCGCCGACCTGTGCATCACCGACAACACGGTGCGGACGCACGCCAAGGCGGTCTACTCCAAGCTCGGCTGCCACTCGAAGCAGCAGCTCATCGACATCGTCGTCGACCGGATGAGGCGCCGGTGACGTCGCCCGACCGCGGGCGGCGCCCCCTGGTTCAGGATGCCCGGCGAGGCGGCGGGGCGACGCATGGGCAACCGCGGGAGACGCCAACGCCGGACGGGTTGTCGGGCGACGGGGCACCGGGCGGCGCGGCGCCGCAGCCGTCGTATTACATGTACGTGGTCGAGTGCGCCGACGGCACCTGGTACACCGGCTACACCGACGACGTCGAGCGCCGGGTGGCCGCGCACAACGCCGGCCGCGGCGCCAAGTACACGCGCGTGCGCCTGCCGGTCGCGCTGGTCGCGAGCGCCCAGTTCGCCACCAGGCACGAGGCCATGAGCGCGGAGTGGCACTTCAAGCGACTGACGCGTCGCCCGCCGGCACCGCCGCTTCCCGCGGCGCTGGACCGCCCACGGACGCAGACGGCGCGCACCGCGACGGGGTGCCTGGTGCGCGCCGATTCGATTGTGGCGGAACGATTTCGTATAAGTGTCGGAACATGTTGTCGTTTGATAACAGTCCAATACATTAGTTCAGTAAACAACATTGAAATACACGCTTTCATTTAAGGAAATAGAGCGCCCTTAAGGTGTCTGACGTGCGCGCGGGCGAGGGGTGACGCCCTATGCCGAGGCATCGCCTCCCTCCGTGCGCGTGCGGGCGCCGAACGGCATGCGGTGCCCGCATCGATGCATAACCACGCAACTTCTCGCGGTTGGAGGTCGATACGGAAATGGACGCCACAGCAGTCACTGAGCTGGTAAGCGACAGCGTGTATGGCCTTTGGTACATCGTTGGCGCCGTGCTCGTCTTCTTCATGCAGGCGGGCTTCGCGATGGTGGAGACCGGCTTCACGCGCGCCAAGAACGCCGGCAACATCATCATGAAGAACCTGATGGACTTCTGCATCGGGACCGTCGCCTTCCTGTTCCTGGGCTACGGCATCATGTGCGGCGAGAACGCGCTGGGCGGCTTCATCGGCATGCCCACGATGACGATGTTCTCGCTGGGCAACTTCGACGACGTCGACTGGTCGAACTTCTTCTTCCAGCTGGTCTTCTGCGCCACGGCGGCAACGATCGTGTCCGGGTCGATGGCCGAGCGCACCAAGTTCTCGGCGTACGTCGTCTACTCGCTGTTCATCTCGCTGGTCATCTACCCCGTCGAGGCGCACTGGGTCTGGGGCGGCGGCTGGCTGTCCGAGATGGGCTACTTCGACTGGGCCGGCTCCACGGTCATCCACATGGTCGGCGGCACGATGGCGTTCATCGGCGCGATGTTCGTCGGCCCGCGTCTGGGCAAGTACGACAAGGACGGCAAGCCCAACGCGATCGCCGGGCACAGCATCACCCTGGGCGCCCTGGGCTGCTTCATCCTGTGGTTCGGCTGGTACGGCTTCAACGGCGCCGCGGGCACGACCGTCCAGCAGGTCGCGCAGATCTTCGTGACCACCACGATCGGCGCCGCCGTGGCCGCCTGCACCACGATGGCCATCACCTGGGTCAAGGACGGCAAGCCCGACGTGTCCATGACGCTGAACGCGTCGCTGGCCGGCCTGGTCGGCATCACCGCCCCCTGCGCCGTCGTCGACTCCCTGGGCGCGCTGGTCGTCGGTATCGTCAGCGGCATCATCACCGTCGTGTTCGTCAACGTCATCGACCGCGCCGGCGTCGACGACCCGGTGGGCGCCGTCACCGTCCACGCAGTCAACGGCATCTGGGGCGGCATCGCCGTCGGCCTGCTCGCCAACCCCAACATCATCGACGCCTACGGCGTGAGCTGCGGCGCCGGCCTGTTCTACGGCAGCGGCTTCGCCCAGCTCGGCGTCCAGCTGCTCGGCATCATCTGCATCCTTGCCTGGACCGCCGTGTGCGCCGTCATCCTGTTCGGCATCATCAAGGCCACGATCGGGCTGCGCGTGAGCGCCGACGAGGAGGTCGAGGGCCTGGACATCTCCGAGCACGGCCTGCCCAGCGCCTACGCCGACTTCCTGCCCAGCATCCCGCCGATGGGCGTCGCCTCCGGCGAGAGCGTCGACCTCAGCGGCCTGAAGCCCGCCCTGATCGAGCACCCGAGCAAGATGAGCTGCGTCTCAATCATCTGCAACAAGGACAAGTTCGTGCAGCTCAAGGAGGCCCTGGCGCAGATCGGCGTCACCGGCATGACGGTCTCCAACGTCATGGGCTGCGGCATCGAGTCCGGCAAGACCGGCCAGTACCGCGGCGTCAAGACCAACGTCAACCTGCTGCCCAAGCTCAAGGTGGACATCGTGGTCTCCGAGGTCGACCCCGCGCTGGTCGTCGCCGCGGCCAACCGCGTGCTGCACACCGGCGAGGCGGGCGACGGCAAGGTCTTCGTGGCAGGGGTCGAGGACGCCTACCGCATCTCGACCGGCCAGACCGGAGTCGCCGCGCTCGACATGACCACCAAGGTGGGCTCCGAGAAGTAGGCGCGCTGCCTGAGGGCGCTCGCCCAGCCACCCGAACGCGGGTGACGGGCGGCGCCAGCGGCGCGTGCGAGGCGCGGGGAACGCCCGCGGCGCGTACGAGAGGGAAGCGATGGGAGGCCGGGTACCCGGGGGAGACCGGGGCGCTCGGCCTCCCTGCGTGCGCGGGGCGCCGGGCGGGTGCGGTCGGATGCGGGGCCGGCGCCGGGCGGGCGGGGCCGCATGCCCCCGGCCGCGGCGGGGCGCCGGCCGGGCGCGTGTG
>CAIFEU010000174.1:417-4983 GCA_903789505.1 uncultured Coriobacteriales bacterium | reverse complement strand
CCCCCACCCCCGCCGCCGGCTGCCCGGGCGTCGCCCCCTCAGGCGCCGGCGAGCCGAGGCGCGCGCCCGCGACGGAGGCAGCCACTCCCCCGACCGGCTCTCCCGCCCCCGCAGGGTCGCCCGAGCCGCGCGAGGCGACGGGTCCCGCCGACCCCGCCGCCGCAGGCGCGGCGACGGAGACGGAGAAGCCCGCGAGGAGGACGACGACGCGGACGCGCAGGACGCGCACCCGCTCCGCGTCGAAGTCGCCCAAGACGACGGGTGGCGATGCCCCCTCCGAGGCGCCCGTTGCGGGGCGCGATGGCGCGGCGCAGGCGCGCGCCGCCTCGGGCGACCCTTCCGCGGCGTCGGCGCCCCGGGCGCTCCCGATCCCCGGCGACGGCTCGGCAAGCGCGGCGGCGCGGACGCTCCCCGCGCCCGCCGAGCCCTCCCATGAGTAGGGGCGCGGCGGTCCCCCTCGGCTCGGCCCCCGTCACCGTCATCTACGGCCACGCCGGCGTGGGTAAGACCACGCTGGTGCTGAACCTCGCCCTGCGCGAGGCGGCCGCGGGGCGGCGCGTCACGGTGGCCGACATGGACCTCGTCAACCCCTACTTCCGCAGCAGCGACTATCGCGATTTGCTCGAGCGCTCGGGGGTGGAGGTCGTGTCGCCGACGTTCGCGGGCACGACCCTGGACACGCCGAGCCTGTCCGGCCGCCTCGAGGCGGAGATCGGGCGCTTCGCCGGGGGCGGCTCCCCCTCCGGCGGGCAGGCCAGCGACGCGGGGCAGCCCGCGGGCCTGCTCCTGATCGACGTCGGTGGCGACGACGTGGGCGCCACCGGGATCGGACGCTACTCGCGACAGCTCGCGGCGGCTGGGGCGCGCGCGTACTACGCGGTCAACGCTTTCAGGGCGCTGACGCCCACCCCCGCCGACGCCGCCGCCCTGCTGCCGGGCATCGAGCGCAACGCGCGCCTGGAGGCGTGCGGCGTCGTGAACACGTCGAACCTGATGGGGCTCACCGTCGCGGACGACGTCGAGCGCGGCAGGCAGTTCGCCCTGGGGTGCGCGGGGCTGCTCGGGCTCGAGCTGGCCGCCACCTGCGTGCCGCGCGCGCTGATGCCCGAGGTCGAGCGGCGCCTCGCCGGCCAGGCGCACGAGCAGCTCGTCGCCGTCGACAAGCTCGTGACGACCCCCTGGGACCGGGCATAGCCGCGCCACCCGGGAGCGCCACCTGCGGGCAGGCCATCTGTGGCTTCGGTGGGAATTGCGCGGCGCCATCATCTCGCAATACCGGCAGCCCATCGTGGGAAGACACTGGCCGTACCGTTGCCGTGCCGCCCGCGACGGGCGCACCGTTTGCCACGGGAGGCGCGGCACGGCCGCTTCGGACGAAGGCGCGCCCCCGGCGCCGGGTCTCGCACGGGGCATACCGCCTGGCAGGCGACATGCCCGGCTTCCCGGCGATGCCCCGCGGGCGCGCGACGCGGAGAGAGGAAGAGGAGGGGGAGGCATGCCTCGCATCGTTGTTGACGACCGCTTCTGCAAGGGATGCGGCCTGTGCGTGGACATCTGCCCGCAGCACATCATCGAGCTCGACGCCGACCGTCTGACCGCGAAGGGGTACCACCCCGCGCGGCTGACCGACCCCGACAGGTGCACGGGGTGCACGTCGTGCTACCAGACCTGCCCCGACGTCGCGATCACGGTGGTGAGATAGATGGCGCAGGCGACTGACGAGAAGCGCGTCCTGATGAAGGGCAACGAGGTGCTCGCCGAGAGCGCCATCCGGGCGGGGTGCCGGTTCTTCTTCGGCTACCCGATCACGCCCCAGACCGAGCTCGCCGCCTACATGGCAAAGCGCATGCCCAAGATCGGCGGGACGTACCTGCAGGCGGAGAGCGAGATCGCCGCGATCAACATGGTGTACGGCGCCGCGGCGGCCGGCGCGCGCGCGATGACCAGCTCGAGCTCGCCGGGTGTGTCGCTCAAGGGCGAGGGCGTCTCCTACATGGCGGGCGCGGACCTGCCCGGCGTGATCATCAACGTGGAGCGCGGCGGCCCCGGCCTGGGCGGCATCCAGCCCTCGCAGTCCGACTACTGGCAGGCCACCCGCGCCCTGGGGCACGGCGACTTCTTCATGCCCGTCTTCGCGCCCAGCACCGTCCAGGAGATGGCGGACCTCGTGTACCACGCGTTCGACGTGGCCGACGAGTACCGCACCCCGACGATGATCCTGGCGGACGGCCTGCTCGGGCAGATGATGGAGCCCGTCGTGCTCCCGCCGGCACGCGACCTGGCGGACCTGCCGGCGAAGCCCTGGGCGACCACCGGCACGCGCATGGCGCGCCGGCACAACGTCGTCAACTCGCTGTACCTGACCCCCGAGGAGCTGGAGCGCACCAACGTCGAGCGCTTCGAGCGCTACGACAGGATTCGCGCCACCGAGCAGCGCGCCGAGACGTACCTGGTCGACGACGCCGAGGTCGTCGTCGTGGCGTTCGGCGCGAGCTCGCGCATCGCGCGCAGCGCGGTCAAGAAGGCGCGCGAGCGCGGCTGGCGGGTGGGGCTGCTGCGCCCCGTCACGCTGTGGCCGTTCCCGGTCGACGCGGTGCAAGCGGCGCTGGACGGCGGCGCCCGCGCGTTCCTCTCGGTCGAGATGAACATGGGGCAGATGGTCGACGACGTGCGCCTCGCGGTGAACGGGCGCGCCGAGGTGGCGTTCTACGGGCGCACCGGCGGCATCATCCCGACCCCGGCCGAGACGCTCGAGCACATCGAGGCGCTCGCGCGCAGCGTCGGGGCGACCCGACGCGACGCGGACGCCGCGACCACGAAGGCAGGTGAGTAGGCATGTCAACCCAGACGAGCGGGCGAGGCGGCGCACCGGCGACTCCCGCCGCGGGCAACGCCGCGCCGAAGCCGGCGGGGCGCCACGTCGTCCAGCTGCCCGAGTACCAGCGCGAGCTGGTCGACCTGCAGCCCGGTGAGAGGGTCGTGGCCTGCCGGCCGCACGCCTTCACCGACGTGCAGAACTCCTACTGCCCCGGGTGCACGCACGGCATCGTGCAGCGCCTGGTGGCCGAGGTGATCGACGAGCTGGGCATCGAGGGGATCACGGTGGGCATCGCGCCCGTGGGCTGCTCGGTGACCTGCTACGACTTCTTCAGCTGTGACATGATCGAGGCGAGCCACGGCCGCGCGCCGGCGGTGGCGACCGCGGTCAAGCGGGTGCACCCCGAGGACGTCGTCTTCTCCTACCAGGGCGACGGAGACCTGGCGAGCATCGGCATGGCCGAGACCGTCCACGCGGCGACCCGCGGCGAGAAGATCACGGTCATCTTCATCAACAACGCCATCTACGGGATGACAGGCGGTCAGATGGCACCCACCACGCTGCCCAACCAGGTGACGCAGACCTCCCCCTACGGGCGCGACGTGTCGACCGCGGGCTACCCGGTGCGCGTCTGCGAGCTGCTGTCGACCCTGGACGGCGTCGCGTACGCCGAGCGCGTGAGCTGCGATAACCTCAAGGACATCCGCGCCGCCAAGCGCGCCATCAAGAAGGCGTTCGAGTACCAGATCGAGGGCGTGGGCTACTCACTGGTCGAGGTCGTCTCCACCTGCCCGACCAACTGGGGCATGACGCCCCAGCAGTCGTTTGACTGGCTGCGCGAGAACATGCTGCCTTACTACCCGCTCGGCGTGTACCGCGACGTGCGCGCCGAGGGCTTCGCCACCGCCGCCGAGGCGGCTGCGGCGCGCGCCGCAGCCTGCCCGATCGCCCAGAAGGGACGTGAGTAGCATGGCCGACGAGACCGCAAGCGCCGCCCAGGCGACCGGGCGGGCGGACGACCTGACGGCCGAGCCCGCCGACGTCACGCCCGCCGAGAAGGGGGCGCCCCGCCGCGAGCTCCGGATGGTGTTCGCCGGCTTCGGCGGGCAGGGCATCCTGTTCGCCGGCAAGCTCATCGCCTACGCCGGACTGGAGGACGACCGCCAGCTCTCGTGGATGCCCAGCTACGGGCCGGAGATGCGCGGCGGCACCGCGAGCTGCTCCGTCACGCTGTCCGACGAGCCGATCGGCAGCCCGCTGGTGCTGGAGCCCGACGTGCTGGTGGCGCTGAACCAGCCCTCGCTGGAGAAGTACGCGCCGCGGGTGGAGCCGGGCGGCATCGTGATCGCCAACACCACCCTGTGCCCCGACCTCTCGTGCGCCGAGGCGCGTGCCACCGACGGCGTGACGACGATCGGCATCCCCGCCACCGAGCTCGCCGAGGCAAACGGGATGAAGGGGCTCGCCAACATCATCTGCGTGGGCAGGCTGTGGGCGGCAACGCGCCTGTGCCCGTGGGACAAGCTCCAGCTCGGCCTGGAACACTGCGTCCCGCCGCGCAAGGCCCATCTGCTCGAGCCCAACCGGCGCGCGCTGCGCATGGGCGCCACCCAGCGCTAGGCCGCAGGCAGCCTCGGCCCCTCCCCCCCCCCCCCCCCGGGCCCCCGGGGGGGGGGGGGGGGGGGGGGGGGGCCCCCCCCCGCGCCGGGGGGGGGGGGGGGGCGGGCCCCCCCCCGGGGGCGGCCCCC
>CAIFEU010000174.1:0-407 GCA_903789505.1 uncultured Coriobacteriales bacterium | reverse complement strand
CCCGCCGCGCAAGGCCCCTCGGCTCGCGCCCAACCGGCGGGCGCGGCGCAGGGGCGCCCCCCCGCGCTAGGCCGCAGGCCGCCGCGGCCCCCCCCCCGCCCCCGCAGGGCCAGCCGGCGATGGGGGGGCGGGGGCGTCTTCCCGGCACGGCGGCCTCGGAGGGTCGGCGAGCGCGACGCGCGATGAGGCCTTCCTCCGCGGGGCCTCGCGCGAGAATCCACAAACCCTTCGCTTACGAAGGACCCTCGCGCTGTTCTAAGCTGAACCCCGCAAGCCGCCTTCAGGCCTTGCGGGACTCAGACACACGACACCATATGCCCCGGGACCATCCCGGATTTGAAGCAGTCGGCCGTCATGCGTGACCGGCTGCTCTTCTTTTGTTAGAATCGCGTCAGACGCGAGCCCCG
>CAIFEU010000173.1 GCA_903789505.1 uncultured Coriobacteriales bacterium | reverse complement strand
TCCCTGGGGGGTGCCGGGCCGCACCCCGTCCGCCAATCGCGGGCGGGTGCGCCCCCCCTGGGTTCCTCCTGCGGCGCGCCGCCCGCCCCCCCCGGCGGGGGCCCGCGCCCCGCGGCGCCTCGGCGGCATCCGGGCCGCCGACCGCCCGTCGGGGCCCTTTGCCGGCGCCCCGCGCGGGGGTGTCTCCCGGCGCGCGCACCAACCCTTCTGCCCGTTCGGGGCGCCTCTCCTTCAGCTCGTCCCGGGCGGGGCCGTGCCCGACGCCGCCGGGGGTCCCACGTCGAGGGGATGCGCGCCGCCCGCCGCGCCGACGCTTCCGGCAGGGGAGGACGTGCCGACCCCCGCCTCCGGGACGTGCCGACCCGCGCCGGCGACCCGTTCCCGGGGCGCGGCCAGCATCGGGCGCACCGCAGCGCACAGGTCGCCCACGGTGCGCGCGTCGGCCATCAGGGAGAAGTCGAAGACGACGCCGAACGCCCGCTCGACCTCGACGCTGACCACCATCATGTCGAACGACGTGCAGCCCAGGTCCGCCGCGAGCTCGTCCGTCAGCAGCGGCGCGCGGGCGAGCCCCCGGGTCCGGGCGAGGATCTCGCCCACGCCCGCCGTGACCTCGTCGTTCTCGGTGCCGCCGCCGTTTTGCCCGATGCCCGCGCCGGGGCCGGGCGCGCCGGCGGTCGCGTCGCCGCGGGCGGCCCCCGTCCCGCGTGTCGGCCGGGCGCCCTCGACGTCAGGCCTCATGCGGCCTCACCGGCTTCCCGGTCGCCGTGCGGCGCAGCGGGCGGTCGCACAGCTCCACCGACGCGATGGCGTGGCCCGGCAGCGCGCCGTTGCCCGCGGTGACGACCGCCCCCGGCGTGCCCGCGTCACCCGTGTCCTGCGCGCCGAGGGCGGAGCGCGCGGCGCCGTCGACGCCCAGGTGCCGGGCGAACGCCTCGGCGCGCGCGGCGTCGGAGGGGTCGGGCACGTACAGCCGCGCGCAGAGGCCGTCGCCCCTGCGGAAGACCATCGCGTCCCCGATCAGGGGGCAGCGCGCGAGCTCGCGCTCGACGGGCTCGGGGTCGAGCTTCGTGCCGTCGGGCAGCACGATCAGGTCGTCGACGCGCCCCAGGGTCCACAGGAAGCCGTCGCGGTCGAGGCTGCCCCTGTCGCCCGTCCGCAGCCACCCGCCCTCGCGCACGCCGGGCAGGGGGACGAGCTCGCCGCGCGGTCCCAGGGTCCCCAGGGCGACGTTCTCGCCGCGCACGAGTATCTCCCCCGGTCTCCCCGGCAGGCGCCGCCCTCCGTCGCGCGCGGCGCCGGTGGCAGCGTCGGCGACGGGGCCGCCGGTGGGCGAGATGCGGACCTCGTTGCACCCCAGCGCCACGCCGCAGCTGCCGTCCTTGTGCAGGCGGTCGCGGTTGACGCACACGCACGGGCCGCACTCGGTGAGCCCGTAGCAGCCGAACGCCCCGACCCCGAGCTCCCGCAGCCCCGCGCACGTCTGACGGGCGAGGCCCGCCCCGCCGCAGAGCATCTTGCGCAGGCGCCCGCCGGTCAGCGCGCGCAGCGCCTCCCGCGCCGTGCCGCCCGTCCCCGCCGAGGCGCGCGCCATGCGCAGCAGCGCCTCGGCGACGGCGGGCGGCACGTTGAGCGCGGTGGGGGAGAAGCCCGCGAGCTCGGCGAGCGCCGCCCGCGGGTCGCGCGGTATGCACACCGTGCCCCCGGTGGCGAGCGGGGCGAGCAGGTCGCAGGTGAGCCCGAACGCGTGCGTCACCGGGATCACGCCCACGTAGCGCGCCCCGCGCGCGAACTCGTACTTGCGCAGGCCGGCGAGCATGTCCGCGTGGATGCCCGCGCGCGAGAGCACGACCGCCTTGGGCTCGCCGGTCGTGCCCGAGCTCTGCAGGACGACGCACCCGCCTCCCGCCCCGCCGGCCGCGCACACGCAGCCGGCGGGGGCACCTCCCGCGCGACCCGGGACGTCGCAGGCGCCTTCGCCCCCCAGCCCGGCTCGCCCGTCCGACCCCTCCGCCCCCATGGCCGCGAGGGCGGAGGGCGGGACGAGCGCCCCCGGCAGGTCGCGCACGGCCCGGGCGACGACCGCCTCGTCGAGGGTCGCGGCGGGGCGCAGCGCCGCGACGCCGCGGGCAGCCCTCTGGCCGGGGGCCAGCGCCACGACGTCGCAGCCCGCCCGGGCACAGGCGAGGAAGGCGACCGCGAACAGGCAGGGGTCGGCGCCGCGCAGCGCCACCGTGGCTCCCCCGGGCGGCGCGAGGAGCCGCGCGACGCGGTCGACCGCGACCGCGAGCTGCCGGTAGGTCACCGCGGCACCGCCCGGGCGCTCGAACGCGCTCGCGTCGCCGTACGCGTGCGCCGCGAACGGCGCCAGCCCCTCGATCGACCCGACGTCCGGCGTGGGGTAGTCGGGGTACTCGGCGTATTCGGGATGCTCGGAGCGGTCCCGCGGGGCGGTCATCGCGCGCACCCTTGCCCGCTCGAACCACCGCACGCGCCGCCGGGCAAGGGGTCGGGCGGGACCACCCTGCCCAGGTCGCTGAAGCGGGCGAGCCGGGCGCGGAACGCCTCGCGCGTCATCGCGAGCACGTGGCAGTCCCACCAGCGCCCGTCGTAGTAGCGATACCCACGCAGCAGCCCCTCCTCCACGAACCCCGCCTGCAGGTCGCTCTCGAGGCTGGCGCGGTTGTAGTCGTAGACGTAGAGGTAGACCTTGCGCAGCGGGTAGTAGGCGAACAGCTCGTCGAGGAACGTCGACGCCACCCTGCCCGCCGCGCCCGTGGCGCGCCAGCGCCGCGTCAGGTACAGGCAGACGTTGCAGCGCTGGTCGCCCTCGCTGTAGTCGTATGAGTAGACGAACCCGGCGAACTCGCCGCGCCGCGCGCCGACGCGGGCGCCCCCGTCGTCGGGCGGCGCAGGCAGCGGCGCCTCGACCACGCGGAAGTCGTGGTAGAAGCACCCCATGCGCCCCTCGACCCACTCGTCGAACTGCTGCAGGCCGCAGATGGGGGCGCGCGTGGCGAACAGCGCCTGCTCGCGGGGGTCGAGGTAGGCCTCGAAGAGCGGCTCGACGTCGACGCGCGCGTCGAAGCCGCGCAGCCGCAGCCCGCGCCCGGCGCACTCGTCGCCGGCGCCGCATGCCGCGTCGGGGCCCGCGACCCGCGCGCGCCCCGCGGCGTCGTCGATCCGACCCGACTTGCCCTCGGCCTCCCCGCCCATGCGCCCGGCCCCTGCCGCTATCGCCTGCTGCTCGACGACTTGCCGTCGCCGAACAGGGAGAAGCTCGCCGCCGTCGAGGACGCGCGCGCGGAGTCCGCCTTGCGCGAGCCCGCCTTGACGACGCGGCCGGTCGACTTGGAGCGTGCGTCGCGCGAGCTCGAGCCCGCACCCTTCTTCCACGCGCTTCCGGCGCTGGCGTGGCTGTCTCCGCTTTCGCTGCTCATCGTGCGCTCTCCTCTCATATCCGTCCTCGCGTGCCCTGCCGCCGTCCCCCTCGTCAGCTCGCGGGGTGGAGCAGGTCGAAGTCGATCCGGGGGATGTCGGCCCGCCACAGGGCGAAGACGTCCCCGCCGTCGGCCGCCCCGCCGCGCTCGATGAGCGTGACGCCGTGCTTCCCCTCGTAATACCACTGCCCGCCCAGGTTGTAGATGGCGCTCTCGTCCCAGCCCAGGTGGACGAGCAGCTTCTTGGTCATGTACGCGTAGCCTCCCCCGCCGCACATCAGGAAGATGAGCTGGTCGCGGGGGAAGAGGTCCTCCAGGACCGTCATCGACTCGGCGTAGTTGGGCGTGGCGCTCGCGATGTCGAGGCTGTCCTGGTCGTCCCAGGCCAGCGTGAACAGGTGGTCTCCGTCATAGGCGCCGTCGACGGGCAGGGGCTCGAGCGTCGCCAGGTAGGGGTAGGGCACGACCTCGAACCCCTCGATCGTCGTCGTGAGGTCGGGGTCTGCGCCCATCGCGCCCCAGTCGGCCGTGTCGAACACCATGCGCACGTCGCGGTAGGCGACGCCGGGGATGCCCAGGTAGTCGTCGATGCTCTTGACGTTGACGTTGAGGTCGACCCCGAACGTGTCGTTGGGGTCGGGGGAGGGCGCCGGGACGTCCGCCGCCGTCAGCGCATGCCCCGACGGCGCGACTCCGTCCCTCTCGCCCGAGGCGTCCCGCCCGGAGGCGTCGGCGGACGACGCCCGGGCGACCTCCCGTCGCGCCCAGCCCGCCGCCCCTGCCGCGGCGAGCGCCGCCGCTCCCGCCGTGACGAGCCCCCTGCGGGTCGTCATCGAACCGGCCTCCCTGTCGAAGCCCATGGTGCCCCCCTTCCCGTGGCGCTCCGCGCCCTCCGCGCGGCGCCTGGACCGTGCCACCCTACGGGCTTCCCCTGGGGCAAGGTCAAGGATTGCCGCCGAATCGCGCCGGGGAGGGCCGCCTTCCGAGCGCTCGCCCCTCGGCGGCGGTCGGTCGCGGGCCTCCGCGTCATGCCGCCCGGGGGACCGCTGGGCGTGGCAGCCGGCGTGCGGGACGCGGGCGACGCGCCCCGCCGAGCACGGTCGCGCGCCTCGCCGCGGGGCTTGGGGTTGACCCTAGGGCAAGGGTTATCATGCTGCCTGCGTGCCGAGCAGGCGTCCCGCGGGAGTGCGACGCGCTAAGGGCTGCCACGCCATTGCGAGACGGCTCCTTGGCGCCCCGCGGGCGCGCGCGACGCGCACGGCTCATGGGGAAGCCGCCACGCCCGGGGAGGGGCGTCGCGGCATGCGCCGGTCTAGGGGGATGGGGGGCACATGGAGGTCGGACGGGTGACGTCGTCGCCGCACGCACAGGCGCGCGGCGCGGTCGCGGTCGTGGGGGGCCCCCCCGGGGGCCCGGGGGCCCCCGGGGGCTACAGCCCCCCCCCGGCGGGGGGCGCGGCCGCCCCCGCCCCGCCGCCCCCGGGGGAGGCCGCCGCCGGTCCCTTCGACCGGCTGACGCCCCCCGAGGCGCAGGCGGCGGCGCGCCTGAGGCCCGCGTGCGGCCTGCGCCCGGCGTTCGTCAGCTC
>CAIFEU010000172.1 GCA_903789505.1 uncultured Coriobacteriales bacterium | reverse complement strand
AACATACAGACGCCCCCCGGGCCCCTGCCGGGGGGGGGGGGGCCCTTCGTCTTTGAGGCCCCTTGGGACATCTGCCCTGCGCTTGCCAGGCAAGCAAGAGCCTGCAACGGGCGCCGGCGGTGACAAAGGCGCGCCACGCCTCGTCAGGACCCTGTCAGGGACGCTATGCGGACTTGCGTGCGCCCTTCTGCTGGGCAATCTCCTCGGCGCGCTTCGCCATCCCCTCCGCGCGCTCGTGGCGGAAGTCGCTCCAGAGCTTCTCGGAGACGGGCTTCCACTCCAGGGCGGACGGCACGCACTTCGCGCACAGGTCATGGGCGTCCTCGGGCGCCTGCAGGTCGGTGGAGTGGGCCCCGGTCGCGTCGACCATCTCGGCGAGCTTGCCGGGGTTGTCGAGAATCGGGCAGGGACGCATCAGGTTGTCGTTGAACGGCTGGTTGTCGTGATACGCCATGAACAGCGGCGACTGGAGCGCCTCGAGCAGCGACACGTCATGGATGTTGGCGTTGGAGTAGTGGGCGAAGACGCAGGGGTCGACGTCGCCCGCCGCGTTGATGTGCAGGTAGCGACGACCGCCGGCGATGCAGCCGCCGACGTACTGCGAGTCGCCCCAGAAGTCCATCGTGAACAGCGGCATCTTGCCGCGCATCTCGCGGATGAAGCGCGTCATGTGGTTGCGCTGCTCCGCCGTGGGGATGAGCTCGGGGACGGCGTCGACGCCGACGGGCATGAACGTGAAGAACCACGTGAAGATCGCACCCCAGTCGATCATCTGCTGGAAGTACTCCTCGGTGCAGATGACGGGCTCGTTGACGCTGGTGACGCACGCCGAGAGCCCGAATATCAGTCGATGGTCCTTGAGCAGCTTCATCGCGTGGGTGACCTTGCCGTAGGTGCCCTCGCCGCGCCGCGAGTCGGTGGAGGTCTCGTCGCCCTCGATTGACAGGACGGGGATGAAGTTCTTGACGCGCAGCATGTCCTGGCAGAACTTCTCGTCGATCAGCGTGCCGTTCGTGAAGCTCATGAACGAGCACTCCGGGTGCGCCTCGCACAGCGCGATCACGTCGCGCTTGCGGACCAGGGGCTCGCCGCCCGTGTAGATGTAGAAGTAGCAGCCGAGCGCCTCGCCCTGCTTGATGATCGAGTCGATGTCGTCGTAGGAGAGGTTGAGCCTGTTGCCGTACTCGGCGGCCCAGCAGCCCTTGCAGTGCAGGTTGCACGCACTGGTGGGGTCGAGCAGGATGGCCCACGGGATGTTGCAGCCGTACTTCTCGCGGTTGCGCTCCTGCTCGGGCCAGCCGGACAGGTTGGCGTTGACCAGGAAGCTCTCGAAGAAGCGGTCGCGGACGCCCGGGTCGAGCTCGGTCACGCCGTAGCGGATGAGCTGGTACCAGTTGTTCTTCTCCTCGATCGCCTTGCGGAACGCGTAGCGCTGCTCCTCGAACAGCCCGTCGGGCGTATACTTGTCGACGAGCGCCATGACCTTGGGGATGTTGGTGTCCGGGTCCTTGGACAGATATCCGAGCGCCTGCTTGAGGCCAAAGCCTGCCAGAGATTCCTTGATGCCCACGGCAACAACCTTCTTTCTAACCACGAGAGCGCGCCTCGCCCCTCAACCTGAGGTGCCCCTCCGCTCTTGCTGCCCCGATTTCACTTGTTCGGCAACACTTGTTGCCCATCCTATCACAGAGCGGGCGACAATACAGCATCCAGGGTGCCGATGCGATTTCAACACATCGAGGTTTGCGCATATGATTGCCAACTCATTTGAATATGCGCTATCAGATTGTTAGTCGTGTGCAGACAACGAGAAAACCAAGTCGCGTATATCGAATTGGAAGTCAGCCGCTCGGCAAATGGGCTGCACGGCGGGCCGCGCAGACGGACGAAAACCCGACGGTGACACGCGGCGCGGGGGCGCGGGGGCCACTGGGGAGGCCCCGAGCGTCCCGCCCCACACGCCGTCGCCTTCTTTGCTCTACGACTGCAGCGTGTCTATCGTGATCGAGCCCTTCGACATCAGCGAGTTCACGTAGTCGTTCCACTGCTCGTTGGCCGAGGAGAGCTGCGAGGAGTACTGCGACGCCGCGACCGAGTACGCCGCCTCCGCCGCCTCGTAGTTCGCCGAGGTCGCCGAGAACGACGCGTCCTTGAGCGCCTCGTAGTAGGCGTTGTCGGTGTTGGCCCAGGTGTTGTTCGTGCTGTCCCAGTTGCTGCCCAGCAGGGAGATGATGTACTGGGCGTAGGTGCTGTTGGTCGTCTCGGTGTCACCGTCGCTGGGCGCCTGGGGCTCGGCGGGCTTGGTCGGCACCGTGCCGACGACGCTGTCTCTCAGCTCCTTGACGCCCTCGGCCTCAATCAGCATGCGCCGCGCCTGGTCCTGAGTCATCGAGTACTGCTCGGCGATCGTCGCGAGGTCGGTGGTGCTCGCGAAGTCCTGCATGTACTGGTTCAGCTCGTCGTCGGTGACCGTGATGCCCTCGGCGGCGACCTGCGCTGCGAGGATCGAGTCGCGCGCATAGGACAGGATCATGTCGGCGGTCGGTGCGTCGTAGGTGCCGTCGTCGTTCTTGCGCGAGTCCACGCTGACCGAGTCCTCGATGGCCTCGCGCGCGGTGATCGTGTAGACGGTCCCGTCGTAGGTGTAGGTCCCCACGACGTCGTCGAGCTGGGACTCGGTCAGGGTCATCGGGAGCGTCGACTGCGGCAGCCTGACGACGCGGCTCAGCAGCAGCAGGCCCAGCAGGGCCCCCACGAGAAGGCAGACCACGCCGACGAGCACGGTGACGCCGACGCGCGCGCCCCCGCCGCGCCTGCCACCTGCGCCGCCGCGGCGCGAGGTGACCGGGTTGGCCTGGACGGCACCGCCCTGCGCCGCATAGGCGTACGGCTGGGCAGTAGCCCTCCCGGCGCCTGCGGGGGCGGCGTGCTGTGCGGGCGTTCGCTGCCACTGGGTCGGGGGCTCCTGCCCCGTCACGTCGTACGGGGAGCGCCCGCCGTACGCGGGACCCTGCGCGCCACTGCCGGGCGAATACTGGCCCGACCCCTGGGGATAGCCCTGCCCCTGGGGACGCTGCTGGTGCGAAGGCTGATGTGCCATCCGTGACCTCACTCACTCACTTGACCGAAGCCCCTGCCCGGGCGCCCGCCCGGGGCCGTGCCTGACGCGACGACGACAGGCCGCCGACGGGCCGCCCGCCCCGAGGGACTAGTCGCCCTCGCGCCCGCACAGGTCGATGATGCGCTTGGAAAACGATGCGAGGCGCCCCTTGCCGTTCTGGGCGTCGAACTTCACGCGCGACGCGATCTCCCCACGCGTGCGCGCGTCGACGCAGCCGGACTCCAGCAGGTTCGCGACGTCCTCGAGCATGCCCAGGTACTCCGGGTCGCCGTGGAAGCACTGCAGCGCCTCGTCGAGCAGGGGCCAGATCTGGGCGGCGTTCTCCTGGCTCGTGGCCGCGAGCTTGGAGAAGAAGCGGAACGCGGTCGCCCGGAGCATGCCGGACTCCTCGTCGTACAGCGCCTCCTCCGCGCCCTCGGAGGCGCGCTTGGCGCCCTCGGGGTCGACCGAGCAGACCGACGACAGCGCGTCGAGGACCTCCCAGCGCGTCTGCGCCTCAGGGCGGTCAATCGCGTCGACCAGGTTGTCGATGTAGGGGACGAGCACCTCGGGGTTGGCCTGGGCGATCTGGCTGATCGTGTGCGCGGAGCTCTGCCGGTCCTTGCGGCTCGCCCCCGACAGCATGCCGACCAGCGACGCCAGCGCGCGCTCGTCCATGGACCTCGTCTCGTTGGACCCGGTACCTTCTTGCGCCATACGTGGGACTCCTCTCTTGCCGCCCGGCCCCGGCGCTGCCGTGGCTGCGGCAAATCGCCACGCGGACCCGCAGGCCCGGACGGACGGCTTCGCACGCCCGGAACGCGACCCGCGGGCACGCGGCGGGCACCTCCGAGCCGGGGGATGCCCGGCCCGGCGGCGCGCTCGCGTTTTCGCACAATTGTACCCAAGGCCAGCCCGTCGACCCCTAACCTGCCGCCCGTTCGCGCAAACACCGTCACTCAGACACAGCGGCGGGGACGCGCCGGGGGACGTCGGCGACCGGTGACGCCCCGGCCTCCCGGCCCGCGCCGGGGCTAGCTGCCGGAGCGGCGCAACCGGTAGCAGTGGTGCACGCGGGCGTTCCTGGAGAAGTCCTCCGGGATCGAGGCGGCGGTGACGTCGGAGATCTCGATGCCGGCACGTGCCAGCGCCTCGACGTCAGGCGCGAAGCCGCGCAGGTTGCAGGTGAACACGATCTGGCCGTCGCGCGTGAGCAGGTGCGCGGCGCCGATCAGGAGCTCGGCGTGGTCGCGCTGCACGTCGAAACCGCGGCTGCGCATGCGCGCGGAGTTGGAGAACGTGGGCGGGTCGACGAAGATGAGCCCCCAGCGCTTGGGAGTGTGGCGCTGCTGGGCGACCCACTCCATGGCGTCGGCCTGGACGAACTCGTGCGAGGGGCCCGAGAAGCCGTTCTGCTCCATGTTGCGCCGCGCCCATGCCAGGTAGGTCGCCGACATGTCCACGGTGGTCGTGGTGTACGCCCCTCCGGCGGCGGCGTAGACGCTGGCGCTGCCGGTGTAGGCAAACAGGTTGAGGAAGCGCTCGCCGCGCGCCAGGGAGCGGATGTCGGCGCGCACCAGGCGGTTGTCGAGGAACAGCCCGGTGTCGAGGTAGTCCGTGAAGTTGACCTCGAAGACGAGCCCTCCCTCCTCGACGAGGGCGCGCCGCCCTCCGCGCCTGCCGTCCGACCCGGCGTACTGGGAGCCGCCCCGGTCGCGCTGGCGCACCTTGAGGAACACGTTCTCAGGCTCGACGCCCATCACCCGCGGGGCGATCGCCATCGCGTCGGCGAGCCTGCGCCGCGCCAGCTGAGGGTCGACCTCGCGCGGGGCGGCGTACTCGCTCATGACGAGCCACGTGCCCGGCGTGGAGGAGCACCCCTGGTACAGGTCGATCGTCACCGCGTAGTCGGGCAGGTCGGAGTCGTAGACGCGGTAGCAGCTGACCCCC
>CAIFEU010000171.1 GCA_903789505.1 uncultured Coriobacteriales bacterium | reverse complement strand
TGCGGGGCGGACGGCGCCCCGGGCGCTGGTGCAGATCGGCCCCGGCATGTGCGAGCACGTGGGGCGCTACGACGACTTCGCGCGCTTCCTCGCCCGACGCGGTCTCGCCGTGTGCGGCCACGACCAGATTGGGCACGGGGAGAGCGCCCCGCCGGGGCGCAGGGGGTGCCTGCCGCCCGACGGCGCCGACTACCTGGTGCGGGACGTCCAGCTCATGGCGGAGTGCGCCCAGCGGCTCCTGCAGGCGGAGGCGTCGGGGGGCGACGTCCCGCGCGTCCTGCTGGGCCACTCCATGGGGAGCTTCGTCGCCCGCGTCTGCGCCGCGCGCTCCGGCGACGGGCTGGCGGGCGTCGTGGTCAGCGGCACCGGCCACGTGGCGCCCGCCGTCTCGCGGTTCGGCAACGCGCTGGCGCGGGCAGTCTGCGCCCTGCGCGGGCCCGACGCCCACAGCGAGCTGCTCCACGCGCTGGCGGACGGCGCGTACTCCAGGGACGTCAGGGACGCTCGGACGCCCTTCGACTGGCTCAGCCACAACGTCGCCAACGTCGACGGCTACATCGCCGACGAGGCGTGCGGCTTCCCGTTCTCCGCCGGGGGCTACGCCACGCTGACCGACCTCACGGCCCGGGCGTGCTCCCCCGCCTGCGCCCGCGCGACGCCGCACGACCTGCCGTTCCTGATCGTGAGCGGCGCCGACGACGCGGTGGGAGCCCACGGGAAGGGCGTGCTGCGAACCCAGCGCCTCCTCAGGGACGCCGGGGTGGTCAACGTGAGGACGGTGCTCTACGATGGCATGCGCCACGAGATCCTCAACGAGGACGGGCGCGAGAGGGTCTACTCCGACGTCGCCGACTGGGTGGACGAGGTGCTCCGCGCGCTCGGGTAGGCCCGGGCCCGGGTGGGCCCAGGGACGCGCGCCGCGCCGCCAAGCAAGCGAGACCGAGGTCGCATCGATGGGAAAGACACGCTACGTCATAGCGCTCGACCAGGGGACCACGAGCTCCCGTGCCGTGCTCGTCAACCGGCGCGGGCGGATCGTCGCCTCGGTGAGCCGGCCGTTCCGCCAGATCTACCCGAAGCCCGGCTGGGTCGAGCACGACCCCACCGACATCCTCTCCTCGCAGCTGGGCGCTCTCACCGAGCTGCTCGTGAGCAACGACCTCACGCCCTCCGACGTCGAGTGCATCGGCATCGCCAACCAGCGCGAGACCACGCTGGTGTGGGACCGCGCCACCGGCAGGCCCGTCTGCAACGCCCTCGTGTGGCAGTGCCGGCGCACCGCCCCGATCATCGAGCGGCTCTGCGGCGACGAACGGGTCGCGGCGGACGTCCGCGCGCGCACCGGGCTCATACCCGACGCATACTTCTCGGCGAGCAAGATCGCGTGGATCCTCGACAACGTCCCCGGCGCCCGCGAGCGGGCGCGCGCCGGCGAGCTCGCGTTCGGCACCGTCGACTCCTGGCTCGCCTGGTCGCTCACCGGGGGCAGGGCGCACGTGACCGACGTCACCAACGCCAGCAGGACGATGCTGTACAACATCCACGAGGGCCGCTGGGACCAGACGCTGCTCGACCTGTTCGACATCCCCTCCTCGATGATGCCCGAGGTCCTCCCCACGTCCTGCGTGTTCGGTGCAACGGCCAACCCCAGCATCCCGCTGGGCCTACCGATCTGCAGCCTGGTGGGCGACCAGCAGGCGGCGCTGTTCGGCCAGTGCTGCTTCGACGCCGGCCAGGCGAAGAACACCTACGGCACCGGGTGCTTCTTCCTGCTGCACACCGGGACGACGCCCTGCGTGTCGAGCCACAACCTGGTCACGACCATCGCCGCGTCCGCCCCGGGCACGCGCGGCACCGAGTACGCGCTGGAGGGGAGCGTCTTCGTGGCGGGCGCGCTGATCCAGTGGCTGCGCGACGAGCTGGGCCTGATCGGCAGCGCGCAGGAGACCGAGGAGCTCGCGCGCTCGGTCGAGGACACCGGCGGCGTCTACATCGTCCCGGCGTTCACGGGGCTCGGGGCGCCCTGGTGGGACCCCGACGCGCGCGGGACGATCCAGGGCATCACCCGCGGCACGAGCCGCGCCCACATCGTGCGCGCCGCGCTCGAGGCGCTCGCCTACCAGATGAGCGACATGTGCGCCGCCGTTCAGGCGGACGCGGGCAGGCCGATCGAGGTCCTCAACGTGGACGGCGGCGCCTCCGCCAACGACTTCCTGATGCAGTTCCAAAGCGACATCCTCGGCATCGAGCTGCGCCGCCCGCGCTGCGTCGAGAGCACCGCGCTGGGCGCGGCGTACCTGGCGGGGCTCGCGACCGGCTTCTGGGGAGGGACCGACGAGCTGCGCGACCTGCGCGACGACGATGACGTGTTCCTCCCCCGGATGGACGAAGGGCGCGTGCGCAAGCTCCTCGCAGGCTGGGCAGAGGCGGTCAGGCGAACGCGCAGCGACCTGTGAGGACCCCGCGAGGGGCCCGCGAGACGAACGAGGGCGGGACCACCCGCCGGCGAGAAGGGGCGGCCGAACATGGAACGTGACGGCAGGGAAGCGGACGAGACGCCCGCGGCGCCGGGTCAGGCGGACGTGAGGGCTGAGACGGGGCTCGCGATCGGGAGCGGCGACCGCCCCGGCCAGGGCGCGGGCGCGCATGGGGAGCAGGCCCGGCAGGATACGCATGCGACGGTGGAGGAGGGCGGCTCCCCCGGCGACGAGGGAGGCGAGGACCCCGAGTGCTTCGCGTCCGACGTCATCGACGCGCGGCAGAGGCGGACGGGGTCGATGCGCACCTCGACGGTCGTCGTCCTCGTGTGCCTGGTCATACTGGTTGCCCTCACCGTGCTGGGCAGCGTCCTCAACGTCGGCGACCACCTGATGGACGCCAACGTCGTCCTGGGGACGCTGTTCTACGTTCTCGTCGGCGTCGTCGTGGTCGTGGGCGTGGTCCGCCCGGTCATCGAGGTCTCGCGCCGCCCGGTGTTCTCCCTCTATCAGCTGCGCGACGAGCACGGCCGCGCGAAGCGCCGCCACTGCAGGATGCTCGTCGACAACCTCGTGAACAACGCCGGGCTGACGCCTGCCCAGAAGAGCGAGGTCGAGGGGTACCTGCTCGCCGGCGACGAGGCGGACGACCTGCTGATTGACTTCTTCAAGCGCACCTGCGTGCCCCAGATCGACGCCGAATGCCGCCGCAGCGCGACGACGGCGTTCTTCGCGACCGCCATCTCCCACTCGGCGCTCGTCGACACCGTCACGATGCTCTCGGTATGCCTGGAGCTGGTAAGGTCGATCGTGCAGCGGTGCGGCTTCAGACCGACCAACCTGGGGCTGGCGCGGCTCTACTCGCGCGTCATGCTCAGCGCGCTGATAGCCGGCGGCCTCGACGACGCCGACCTCGACGGGCTCATGGGGCAGGCGCTGGGCGGCGGGGCGGGGGCGCGGGGCGCCGGGATCCTGCTCGGCAGTGCCACCAGCGGCATGGTGAGCGCGTTCCTGACGTTCCGCGTCGGCGTCATCACGCGTGACTGGCTGTGCTCCGAGGACGGCCCCGCGCGCATGGCGTCGATCAGGCGCGTCTCCTACGGGGAGGCGCTGAGCATGATGCGGACGAGCGGCTTCCTGCAGGAGGTCGCCGGCGCCGTCAAGCGTGCGGCGGCGTCCGCCGCGGGCGACGTCGCGAGCGCGGCGAGGTCGGCGGCGAAGGGCGCCGCGGAGTCCACCGTCGCCCCCCCGGCGGAGGCCGCCCACCCCACCCCCCCCCTCCCGGCGGGCATCCAGGGCAGGGTGCTGCGCCGCCGGCACGGTGAGGGCTAGACCCTCGCGCCGGCCCGGCGGACGCGGCCTGAGCCGCGACGGGGCAGCCGCGCCTCAGGCCAGCCCCTCGATGGCGTCGCCGATCAGGCGCGCGGCGGCGTCCGCCATGTGGCCCAGGCCGCGGATGCGCACGAGGCCGTCCCCGAAGATCGTCCGCGCGTCCGCCATGCGCTCGTCCTCGCCGTCGAATATCCCCACGACGCGCGTCCCGCGCGACGCCAGGTCGCGCACGGCCTGGGCCGTGTCGGCGATCGCCCGTCTGCCCACGTAGTCGGTCCACCCCCGCCCGGCGTCGGGCGCGCCCGCGGCGCCCGACGGCCGCCCACGGTGCCCTCCCCCGGCGAAGAACCCCTCGCGCACGTCCATCGGGGCGGCGTCGGTCAGCATCACGACGATGCGACGCGCGGACCCGGGCGGCCCGGGCAGCCGCTCCAGGGCGCGCAGTGCCAGGCCGTCCCGGTTCATCCCGGCGGCGCAGTAGCGCAGCGTCCCCTCGCCCGCCGAGGCGTCCGAGAAGCCCGTCAGGGCGCGCACCACCGTGTAGCCGCGCACCGCGCAGAACGCGCTCACGCGCACCGGCACGC
Organism: uncultured Coriobacteriales bacterium; assembly: GCA_903789505.1. Taxonomy (GTDB): domain Bacteria; phylum Actinomycetota; class Coriobacteriia; order Coriobacteriales; family UMGS124; genus CAIFEU01. Next base: position 686 of record CAIFEU010000171.1, on the reverse strand, counting down.
CGCACCGCCCCAGGCCGCGCGCGATGACGTAGGCCTGGAGCGCGATTGTCGACTGCTCGTCGGCGCGCGACCCCGAGGCGTCGAGCAGCAGGTCGACGCAGACCGGGGCGCTCTCCAGGCGCGCGCGGCGCGCGAAGGGCCGTGCGTCGTCGAGCACGTCGCAGCGCCATGCCTCCGCGGCGCTCAGCTCCCCGCTGCGGCGCCTGCGCTCGACGAGCGTCCTCTGGCTGCGAACCCGGTCCCCCAGCTCGCGGCTCAGCTCCTCGACGACGTGGTCGACCAGGCGCCGGCTGCCCCGCAGGCGGTCACGGTTGCGCTCGTACTGGGCGCGCGCCTGCTCGCGGGCGAGGGCGACGCCGCCGTCCGCAGGCCCGGACGGGTCGCGCGAACCGTCGACCACCCAGAGCCTGCAGCCCTCGTGAACGCCCACGCAGACGTCGCGCTCGATCGCCTCGAGCCGCCACCCCGGCAGCGCCGGCGCGCCGAACAGCGCCTCGACGTAGGCGCGGTCATCCCGCTCGCGATGCTGCCGACGGCGGCGCGCCGCCCGGGCAAGGGCGCCCGTCACCCGCGCGACCTGACGCGCGACGCCCGACGGGGGCTCCACGGGGCGCCCCTCCCGGCCGTCGCCCACGACGGACAGCCGCTCGGGGTCGGCAAGCCCCGCGGCGACGCCCCCGCTCAGC
>CAIFEU010000170.1 GCA_903789505.1 uncultured Coriobacteriales bacterium | reverse complement strand
GCCACCCCCATATTCACCCCCGCCGGCGGGCGCCGCGCGCGGGGCGGGGGCCCACGCCGGGAACAAACAGAAACGAGCTGCGGCGTTAGCGGGCCGTGTGCCTGCGGCGCCTCATGACCAGCGCGATACCGGTGGCGATGAGCCCCACGCCGGCGACCGTGCCTGCAATGACAGGGACGGTCGAGGTCGTGTCGCCCGTCTTGGGCAGCGTCGTGGTCGTCCCGGAGCTGGTACCGTCGACAATCTTGAAGGCGGCGTTCTGCGCGCCGGTGAAGTTGCCCTTGCCCGTGATCGTGGCGTAGCCGGTTCCCTTGTCGACGTTGTTGACGTAAGCGGTCACGTCATAGTCGATGCCCTGGGTCAGCGCGTACCCGGTCGACGTCGTGACGCTCTGCGGGACCGGCGTCAGCGCGGAGCCGGTGTAGGACTGGTTGGGCATCACGATCGTGACGTAGGAGAGGTCGAGCGGGTCGATCGTGAACGTCGACGTGATCGAGCCGCTGTACGAGCTGGACTCGACGGCGCTCACGGTGACCGTCGCGGTCCCGGCGTCGACGTTGTCGGCGTACGAGACGACGTAGTCCTGCCCCTGCTTGAGCGTCGTCGTGCCGTTCGAGACGGAGACCTCGGGCGTGATCGCCTGACCGGTGAACGTCTGGTTCGCGATGGCCGCCATCGAGAAGCCCGCGCTGGCGAGGTCAGTCTTCCCGTCGTCCTTGATGCTGAAGGTCGCGGTGCGCGTGCCCGTGTAGTCGCCGATGCCCGTGATCGTGACCGTCGCGACGCCGGGCTCGACGTTGTCTGAGTAGCTCAGCGTGTAGTCGGTGCCCTCGACGAGCTGGGCTCCCTGGTAGGAGACGACGGGCTTGGGCTCGATGGGGCTGCCCGTGTAGGACTGCTGGTCGATGCCGCTCACGGTTGCGAAGCTGATGTCGACGGCGGTCGATGCCTGCCCCTGCTCCCCGGCGTCGCTCGCCGCGGCGTCGCCGGTACCGCTGACGTCGGCGGACGCCGACTTATCGGGGACGGAGGAAGCCGCCTGCCCCTGATCTGCGGTGGCGCTGGCACCGGAGTCGGCGACGCCGTCGTCGGCCTGCGTCTGCGCCACCTGCGCGGGCGAGTCCGCGAGCTGGCCCGCATCTGGCTGCACCTGGTCCTCGGCCACCTGCGCCTGTGCCTGGTCGGACGCTTCCTCGGCCCCGGTCGACTGCTCGGAAGCCTGCGTCGTGGTCTGGGTGGTCGCGAGCCTTGCCGCGGTCGACTCCGCGGACGGGTAGATGGTCTTGACGAGCTGGCCGGTCAGGGTCGTGGATCCCGCCTTGGGCGTGACCGTGAGGGTGGCGACGCCGGTCGACTGGTCGTACGCGATCGCCGCGTCATACTCATCCGAGGCGATGGGCGTCTTGCCGTCGGTCCCCACGACCGAGAAGCTCGGCAGCACCGGGTTGCCAGCCTCGTCGAAGGTTAGGCCATCGGTCGTCGTGATGCCGACGACGGTGCAGGAGCTCAGATCGATCGTGGACTCGGTCCTGCCCGCGACCGTCACGTCCCAGACCGTCGTCGAGGTTCCGGTCGAGGTGCTCGTCGTCGCCGTGACCGTCGTGGTGCCCGCCGCGACCGCGGTCGCCACGCCGTCGCTGCCCACGGCGACGACGGCGGAGTTGCCGCTGGTCCAGGTGTAGCCGGACGGGTCGAGGCCCAGCGCCTGGGAGCCGTTGAACGGGTAGGACGTCCCGTCGACGCCGGTCAGCGCGCCCGTGGCGTAGGCGACGGGGCGCAGCTGGGTGGTGGCGCCGGTGCCCAGCGTGAGGTCGAGCGTGGTGTCGCCGCTCTTCTGCTGGACGTTCGAGGAGGGCAGGGTGACCGTGTACGAGTAGGTCTGGGAGCCGTTGGGGGTGGTGGAGCTGCCGGCGCCGGAGGAGGCGGAGTCAGACAGCAGGATTACCCAGTGGAACGCCCCGGAGTCGTCGGTCACGGCGCCGACCCCGACGCTCTGGGCGGTCGTGGAGGAGAGGGCGTCAGCGTAGGACGAGCCCTGCCATGCGTCGAGCAGGGCCTGGGCGCTTGACGCGTCCGTGATTACGACCTGGTCGCTGATCGCCATGCCGCTGGACGTCTGGGTGAACGTCGAGCCGTCGGGACGGACCTCGGCGGGCAGTACCGTCGTCTCGGCGGCGCGCTGCCATGCCGACGCGCTCAGCGTGGCGTCGGGCGTGAGGTCGGAGAGGCCCAGCGACTCGCGGTAGGCGTTGATGAGGTCGTACAGCTCTGCCGCGTCGGAGGTCTGGTCCTTAACCGTCACGGTTGCCGTGACCGTCGAGGTGGCCTCGCTCGTCGTCTCCGTCGTCTCCGTCGTCGCGGTGGTGGCCGTGGTTGTCTCCGCCTGCGCGGAGGCGGAGGACGCCCCCTGCGTCTCCTGCTCGGCGGTCTGGGCGTCCGCCTCGGCGCCCTCGGTCGTGGTGACCTGTGTGGCCTCGCTCGTCGTCGCCTCGGCTGTCGGCTCCTGCGCGCGGGCGGTCATGTCGCCCGCGGTCAGCCCCAGGCCCGCGGTCGCGAGCGCTGCGCTCAGGGCGATGCCGGCGATCGTGGGGCCGGTGCTGGTGAAGCGTGCGTGATTGGTGTGCATTTCTACTCCTCACCGATGGGGGAGGCCCGCGCCCGAACGGGACGGTGGGTACTCCGGATGGTGCGTGCCCGCCGCGAGCCGCTCCATGTTTGGGCGGTGCGCGGGGCAGACTGGGCGTCTCGCTCTGGACGTGGCGTTTCGCTCTGGTCGTGTCCTCACATTTTATCCCACGCGCGGCTCGAGGTCCCGCTCCGCTGCGGACCGCGCGGGCACGTCGCGCGCGGGCGTCGTCCGCGCAGGTGGCGAAGGTGTGCCGACGGCGACCCTCAGCCGCCTTTCAGCACTCGCTATGACCTGCCGAGATGGTGCGGTTGCGGGGTGCGTGCGGACGTGAGCGACCCCGTGTGCGAGAAGCGCTACACTCTTGCCCAGGCTGACCGGCATCGCCGCCGGCAACCCAAACAACACAATTCGCCGGTCCGTCCGGCGGGGCATCGCGCGCACGATCGGGCCAAAGGCGGGCGCGCGGGCACTCGGGAGGTGATCGCTATGGCCATCGATGGAGCGAGTGACGGGGCGCAGGCTGTCCGTCTGACGCAGCTGTCGAGCAAGTCGGGTTGAGCCGCGAAGTGGGGTCCGGGTGACCTCGACGAGCTCATGAGCCTGGCCGGCGTCACGGGCATCATCCCCAGGGAGCTGCTCGTCGGTGCGGAGAACGCCGACGACGCCGCCGTCTACCAGCTGACCGACGACGTCTGCGTCGTGCTCACGACCGACTTCTTCACGCCGATCGTCGACGACGCCTACGACTTCGGCCGCATCGCCGCCGCCAACGCCCTGTCGGACGTGTACGCGATGGGTGGAGAGCCGCGCGTCGTGCTCAACCTGATGGCGTTCCCCAAGATGCTCGGGATCGACCTCGCGGCGCGGTGCATGCGCGGGTCCGCCGACGTCGTCGCCAAGGCGGGGGCGGTGGTGGCGGGCGGCCATACGATCGAGGACAACGAGCCCAAGTTCGGCCTGTGCGTCATGGGGGTCGTGAACCCCGCCCGGCTGCTCAGAAACGGCGGGGCGCGTCCGGGCGACGTCCTGTTCCTGACCAAGCCGGTCGGGACCGGTCTCATGACGACCGGGCTGAAGCGCGGCCTGGTCAGCGAGGAGGCGATCGGGCCGACGGTCGAGCAGATGGCGACGCTCAACGCGGCGGCGGGCGCCGTGGTGCGCGACCACGCCAGGGGCGGGACCGTCCACGCCTGCACCGACCTCACGGGGTTCGGGCTGGTCGGCCACATCCACGAGATGGCGGCGGCGAGCGGCTGCGGGGCGCGCGTCGAGCTGTCGAGGGTCCCCCTGATCGAAGGGGCCGTCGACCTCGCCCGTCAGGGCGTCACGCCGGGCAAGACGCGCGACGTGCGCGCATGGGCGCAGGGGTTCACGCGGGTCGAGCCCTCCGCCCTGGCGGGGGAGTGGAACGCCGACGCCGTGTGGAACGTCGTCGCCGACCCGCAGACCTCGGGCGGGCTGCTGGTCGCCGTGGACGCGGCTGACGCGGACGCGTTCGAGGCTGACCTCCTCTCCGCGGGCGCTCCGTGCGCCGCGCGGGTGGCGACGTTCGTCGAGGGGGAGCCGCGCGTGACCGTCGAGTGAGGTGGCGCCCCGGCAGAAGGCCGTGCGTCGCCTGAAAAGTTCAAGGATGGAAGCGAGAGAAAGCGAAGGTGCGACGATGGGCAAGGTCTACTGGGTACTCAACGACAAGCTCGGCGAGGGCGACCCCGAGCTGGGCAAGCTCCTCATGCAGAAGTTCATCTACAACCTCGCGCGCGCCGACCAGGCGCCCGAGAAGATGATCTTCATGAACGACGGCATCAGGCTCACCTCGGAGGGATCCGAGGTCCTCGACGACCTCAAGCTGCTTGCCGAGAAGGGCGTCGCGATCTCGACGTGCGGGACGTGCCTGGACTTCCACGGCCTGCGCGACAAGCTCGCCGTGGGCGTCGCGGGCAAGATGGACGGCACCGTCGCGACCACGCTCGCTGCCGACGACGTCGTCGTGCTGCGCTAGCGCGGCGCCCGAGGGGGACGCCGGAGGGCGCCCCCACGCATCCCTGGCCGACCAGGCGTGGGGGGGCCCCCCCCCCCCCCCCCGGGGGGGGGGGGGGGGGGGGGGGGGCGCGCCGGGGGGGGGGCCCCCCCCCCCGCGCGCGCCCCCCCCCCCCCCCCCCCCCCCCCCCCCCCCGGGCGGCCCCCCCCGCCCCGCGGGGGGGGGGGGCCGGGCGGTTCGCGCTCCAACGTGAAGGGACCAGCCACAGATGGGACAGAACACCCCCGCCAACCACGGCTCCGTCGCCCCCGCCGCAGTGGCGGCGCGGCTCAGGGCGCTCCCGCGCGTCGACGACCTCCTGGAAGACCCCCGCGTCGCTAGCTGCGCCCAGGGCGTCCCCCGCGCCATCGCGCGCGAGGCCGTGAGGGGCGCGCTCGACCGCGAGCGCTCCGCCATCCGGGCGGGGGGCGCCGACGA
>CAIFEU010000169.1:365-5188 GCA_903789505.1 uncultured Coriobacteriales bacterium | reverse complement strand
ACGTGTCACCGGTGACGCCGCCGAAGCGCGACCCGGTCATCCGACGGTACCACCCGAGCGTCGCCAGCGCCACCGCGACCGCGAGCGCCCCGCCGATCCGACACGACCACACCATCGCGGCGGCGCACGCGACCGCCTCCGCGAGCAGTGCGACCGAGCACGAGGGGCTCGCCGCCGAACCGAACGCGTCGGCGAGGCCGCCGGGGCGGGCGCACTTCCAGCGCGCCACCGTGAGCCCCGCGAGCGCGCGGGACAGAACCGGGGACGCGGCGACGCACGCCAGCGTGCCCCACCCCAGGTCGATGCAGGAGAACAGGCCGAACGACAGGACGAGGTGGCAGCCCAGGCACAGCGCCGCGAAGCTCCCCACCCGTGGGTCGGCCATGACCTGGAGCGCGCGGTCGCGCGGCAGGCGGCTCGCCAGGGCGTCCGCGGTGTCGCACAGGCCGTCGGCGTGGATGCCCCCGTTGACGGCGAACGGGAGGGCCACGAAGACGGCGGCGCACAAGGGCCGCGGTACGCCCAGCCGCGCGCTCGCCCAGCCCCACGCGAGGTACGCCAGCCCCTCGACGACGCCCACGAGCGGCCAGAACGCGAGCGCCCAGCGCATCGAGGGGCCGTCCCAGCTTGCGGGGCGCACGGGAATGCGCGAGAACATCGAAAGCGCGATCGAGGCGGCCCCGAGGGCTCGCCGCAGACCGCCGCCAGCACCACGCCCGCCGGCGCTCCCGCCCCCGCTCACAGCCCCTCCTCCCCTCGCGCCTCGGCGCCGCGCAGCCACAGCGGGATGCCGCAGACGACCTCGACCACCCGGTCGGCCCGCTCCGCGACGGCGCGGTTCGCGCGTGCGAGCACCTCGAGGTAGGCGCGCGTCGCCCCCTGGGCGGGCACGGAGCCCCGGAACAGGTCGTCGCTCACGACGACGAGGTCCCGGCAGCGCTCGCGCAGCGCCCACACGCCGCACAGCGCGCGCCCCAGGGCGCCCTCTGCCGTCCGCGCCAGCGTGCGGGGGTCGTCGAGGGGGGCGGGGGCGCCGGCGTCGAACAGCTCGTTTGCGCACAGCGTCCCAAGGCCTTCGAGCAGGGCCACGCCAGCGCCCGGGCACGAGAGCGCGCCGGGGGCCCGGCGCAGCTCCCCGGCGATGTCGCGGGGCACCTCCCAGGTCTCGAACCCGCGCCCCGCGCGCATGCGCCGATGGCGCTCGACGCGACGCAGCGCCTCCCGCGAGCCGTCGTCGCGCATCGTGGCGACGTAGGTCAGGCGCGCGGGCGCCCCGTCGCGGCGGGAGGCACGCACGCACAGGCGCTCCGCGAGCTCGCTCTTCCCGCTGCCCGACCCCCCGAACACCAGCGTGAGCGTCACCGGGACCGCCCCCTGCCCGCAGGCCGCGCGGCGTCGCCGCCGGCCGCAACGCGGCGCGGCGCGCGCCCGTCCCGCCAGCGCCTCGCCGCGTCGACGCAGCGGCGCGCGAGCTCCGGGTCGGCCGGCCAGTACGCGTGGGGGAACCCCGCGAACAGGCTCGGCGTGGTGCGCACGCACTGCCAGCCGGAGCCCGGCTCGGACCCGGGCTTGGTCGCCACGGCGTCGGAGCCCTCGTCGTCCGAGTGCCAGTAGTGGAACTCGTGGGCCCGCAGGCGCGTGCCCGCCGGGCCGTACAGCCCGTCGCGCGCGCAGGTGAGCTCGACGTAGCCGAAGTGGGAGAGCCTTCCCGCGTCGCGGCTCTCGCCGGGCAGCGCCCCCGCCATGGGCCACGCCCTCCCCGCGCCGTCCACCAGCGCGCGCTGCAGGTACATGAAGCCCCCGCACTCGGAGACGCAGGGCATGCCGGCGCCCAGCGCCGCGCGCACCGCGGCGCGCATCCGCCCGTTCGCCGCCAGACCCTCGCAGTGCAGCTCGGGATAGCCGCCGCCCAGATACAGGGCGCTCGCCGCGGCGGGCAGGCCGGCGTCGCGCAGCGGGCTGAACTCGACCGTGCGGGCACCCAGGTCGCGCAGCATGCGCAGGTTCTCCTCGTAGTAGAAGCAGAACGCCTCGTCCCGCGCGACGGCGACCACGACCGGCTCGCCCGCGCCCGCCTGCGGCGGGGTCGAGAACGGCTCCTCGGCGATGTCGGCGGCGCCCCGCGCGATCCGAAGCAGCGCGCCCACGTCGACCGTCCGCTCCAGCGCGCCCGCTGCCCGCTCGATCGCGTCGTCGACGCCCGCGACCTCGTCGGCGCACACCAGTCCCAGATGGCGGCTCGGCAGCGCCAGCGCGGGGTCGGCGGGGAGGCACCCCAGCACCTCCAGCCCGCTCGCGCGCTCGATCTGGGGCGCGACGCGCGCCGCCTGCGCCGGCGAGCAGCGCGACAGGATCACGCCGGCCAGCGTGGAGTCGTCGCGGAAGCGCGCCATGCCCTGCGCGACGGCGGCCAGGGTCAGCGACGACCCCCTGGCGTCCATCACCAGGACGCACGGCGTCCCGGTGGCGCGGGCGACGTCGTAGGTGCTCCCCCGCCAGCTCGATCCGACGCCGTCGAAGTAGCCCATCGCGCCCTCGATGACCGCGACGTCGCAGCCCTGCGAGCCGCGCGCCAGGAGCGAGCGCAGGCGCGGCGCGTCGACGAAGAACAGGTCGAGGTTGCATGCCGGTCTGCCGGAGGCGACGCGGTGGAACTGCGTGTCGATGTAGTCCGGGCCGCACTTGAAGGCGGCGGGCTCCATGCCGCGGCGCACGAGGGCGCGCAGCAGCCCGAGCGTGACCGTCGTCTTGCCGCTCCCGCTCGCCGGGGCGGCGATCGCGAGCCGGGGGACCCTCACGACCTCGCCCCCCGCGCGCTCAGAACGTAGACGGGGCTCAGGGGGCGCATGAGCCGGTAGGCGCCCGCCCTGCGCGCCCGGGCGACGCTCACCTGGCAGACGTCGACGCCCTCCCAGGCGCCCGCGTCGAGGGCGTCCAGGCCGTCGCGCAGCGACTCCAGCGTCACGCACGTCACGCAGACGCGCACGCGGGGGCTCATCGCGACGAGCGCGTCGAGAATCGCCGCGAGCGCCCCCGCGCTGCCGCCGACGAACGCCGCGTCGGGGGCGGGCAGGCCGTCGAGGCACGCCGGCGCGGTACCGCGCACCAGGGCGACGTTGCCCGGGCAGAAGCGCGCGACGTTGCCCGCCGCGAGGCGCGCCGCCCGCTCGTCGCGCTCGATCGCGAACACCTTGCCGCGCCGGGCGAGCAGTGCCGCCTCAACGCTGACCGAACCCGAGCCGGCGCCCACGTCGAAGACGACGTCGTCGGGGGCGACCCGCAGCTTGGAGAGGCAGACCGCGCGCACCTCCTGCTTGGTCATCGGCACGCCCTCCGCGCGCTCGAACCGCTCGTCGGGGATGCCCGGGCTGGCGAAGGGCCACGCCGGGACGCATCCCGCGGGGGCGGCGTCGGGGCGCTCGAGCAGAAGGACGCTCGGCTGCCCGAAGCTCCCCCGCGCCGCGTCGGCGGCCGGCATGCTCACGACGCGCTCGTCGGGGTAGGAGAGCCGCTCGCCCACCGTCGCCGTCACCCCCTCGGCGACCCCCGCCTCGACGAGGCGGGCGCACAGGGCCGCCGGGCCGTGGGCGGCGTCGGTCACGACGAGCGCGCTCGGGTGCTCGCGCAGCAGCGCGACGACGTCGCACGAGCGCCCGTGTGCGCTCGCGAACGCCCATCCCTGCCAGGGGCGCCCCAGGCGCGCGGCGAGCAGCGTCGCGGAGCTGACGCCCGGGACGCACGTCACGCGCACGTCCTCGCGGCCCTCCAGGGCGGCGAGCAGGCCGCGTGCGCCGCTGAACATCCCGACGTCGCCGCTCACGGCGACGCAGACGCGCGCCCCCTCGGGGGCGGACTCCACGGCGCGCACGACGTCGGGCGTCAGGCAGGCGGCCACGCGCCGGGCGCAGGAGCCCTGCGGCAGCGCGTCGAGCAGCCGCGGGGCGCCCACCACCAGGTCGCACGAGCCCAACTCGTCGCAGGCGAGGCGCGTGAGCAGGCCCGGGTCGCCCGGCCCCATGCCGACGACAACGACGCGCCGGGGCGTCGCCGACGGGCGGGGCGTCGCCTGACGGGCGCTCATCGCAGCCCTCCGTACCCGCGCGGCGTCACCATGCGCCCGCGCACCAGGCGCGTGGCGCTGTTCCCGACGAAGACCGTCGTGAACATGTCGGCGTCGAGCCCGCCCAGCTCCCCCAGCTCGAGCGTGCCGCACGCCTGCCCGGGCCTGCCCACGGCGCGCGCCCAGCCGCACACGGTGTGCTCGGAGGCCCCGGCGTCGAGCATCGCGCGGGCGGCGCGGGCAAGGTGCTCGGACCTCCCGCGGCTGCGGGGGTTGTACAGGACGAGGCACATGTCCGCGCCCACGCAGGCGCGCAGGCGCCGTTCGATGACGTCCCAGGGGGTGAGGCGGTCGGAGAGGGAGACCGTCGCGAAGTCGTGACCCAGCGGGGCGCCGAGCAAGGCCGCCGCGCTCTGCGCCGCGCTCACGCCGCACACCACGTCGACTTCGACGTCGGGGAAGTCGGCCGCGAGCTCGAGCACGGGGCTCGCCATGCCGTACACGCCGGCGTCGCCGGAGCAGACCAGCGCCACGTCGGCGCCGGCGCTCGCCTGCTCGAGGGCCATGCGGCAGCGCTCGACCTCGCGCGTCATCGGCGTCGATGCCGTCCGGACCCCCGGGGCGAGCCGGCTCGCGAGCTCCACGTAGGTGTCGTATCCCACGATCAGGTCGCACCCCCGGAGCGCCTCGAGCGCGCGACCCGTGACGCCCCCGGCGTCGCCCGGGCCGATTCCCACCACGTGCAGCACGCCCCGACTCATCG
>CAIFEU010000169.1:0-355 GCA_903789505.1 uncultured Coriobacteriales bacterium | reverse complement strand
GCGCAAGGGCAACCGTCACGCCCCGCGCGACGCGCTTGGGCGAGAGCAGGCCGCTCCCGCCGCCCGCCAGCGCCGCGCGCTCGCACACATTATCGACCCCGGTCACCGAGGCCACGAACGGCGAGGGCGAAACGCTGCCGGTAACCACGCGAAGGTCATCGGCACCGTACGTGACGAGACGCCACCCCCGCGCCGCGCACATCTCGAGGATGCCCGGCTCGCCCGCCTTCAGGTCGATCGTGTCGACCTCGCGCACGGAGAGGGGGTCGGCGCCCGCGCCCGCGAGCGCCTCGTCGACCGCCGCCTCCAGGTCGGCGCGCGCAGCGCCGCGCCGGCACCCCACGCCCACGTGGAC
>CAIFEU010000168.1 GCA_903789505.1 uncultured Coriobacteriales bacterium | reverse complement strand
CTGGTCGGGCCGTTCGGGGGGGCGCCGGCGTCCCCGGGCGCGCCCGGGCGGGCGTCCCGCCCGCTGTGGGATGACGGTCCCTGACGCCGGTTGCGATTCTCGTATGCCATGGCTACTCCGCCAGAAGGTCGACGAAGCTCGCGCCGGTGACGCGGGCGAGGTCCTCGGGGCTGAGGTGGAGGCTGACCCCCACGTGCCCGCCGGAGACGTAGATGCGCTCGTGGAGACGGGCGGTCTCGTCGATGAAGGTCGGGTAGTCGCGCTTCATCCCGACGGGCGAGCAGCCCCCGCGCACGTATCCGGTCGCGGCGGTGATGTCGCGCACGGCGACCATCGAGACCGACTTCGCCCCCGCCGCGCGCGCCGCCTTCTTGAGGTCGAGCTGACGCGCCACCGGCAGGCAGAACACCGCGAACGAGCCGGCTGGCGTGCGGCACACGAGCGTCTTGAAGGTGCAGTCGACGTCATGGCCGGTCTGCTGGGCCATGCGGACGCCCAGCCCCGCGCTCATCTCGTCCTCTATCTCGTACGAGCAAACGTCATATTCTACGCCCGCGGTGTCAAGCTTGCGCATCGCGTTCGTCTTGGCGACAGCGTCGCCGCGCTTTGGTTTTGACACGCCGAATACCTGCTCCACCACTCAGGGACGAGACGGACGGCGGGACCCTGGACGAGCCCCGCGCAAGACGCGCTATCGACCGTTGCGCCTTCTCCTGCGGCTGGCGACGATCAGGATGATCGCGACGATGATGACGATGACCGCGACGACGCCGATGATGATGGGGGTCGTCATGTCAGTGGTATCCCCGGTCAGGGGCAGGGCGGACACCGAGATGTCAGACATGTTTTCTTCCCTTCGGTCGAGGCGCACCGGGGCCGGGTCGCACCAGACGCACGGTTGTCGAGAGCGTCCAACCATGGTACATCCAAGCGCGCGCGCCGACGGGCCTACTCGCAAACTTCCGAAATCCGGGGGCGGGCGGAGGCTCGGCGCGCCCCGGGGGCGGAGGCCGGGCGCGCGGTGCGTTGCCGCCCCGCGGCGCGCGACGGCGTCATGCCGACTCGCCCGCGACGTCGCCCCCCTCGCCCGCCGACGCCGAGACGCGCGAGCGCAGCTCCGCCTGGCGCGCGCGGTCGCGCTCGAGCAGGGGCGCCAGGAACTGGCCGGTGTAGCTGCCCTTGACGCGCGCGACCTGCTCGGGGGTGCCGCTGGCTACGATTCGCCCGCCGCCCGTGCCGCCCTCGGGCCCCATGTCGATGATGCGGTCCGCCACCTTGATGACGTCGAGGTTGTGCTCGATCACGATCGCGGTGTTGCCGGCGTCCACCAGCCGCTGCAGCACGGCGAGCAGCTGCCGCACGTCCTCGAAGTGCAGGCCGGTGGTGGGCTCGTCGAGGATGTAGACCGTCTTGCCGGTCTGCCTGCGATGCAGCTCCTTGGCGAGCTTCACGCGCTGCGCCTCCCCGCCCGAAAGCGTCGTGGCGGGCTGGCCCAGGTGCACGTACCCCAGTCCCACGTCGTAGAGGGTCTGGAGCTTGTGGGAGATGCGCGGGATGTTGGCGAAGAACGCCAGCGCCTCGCTCACGGTCATGTCCAGGACGTCGGAGATCGTCTTGCCGCGGTAGGTGATCTGAAGCGTCTCCCGGTTGTAGCGCTTGCCGCCGCACTGCTCGCAGGGGACGTAGACGTCGGGCAGGAAGTGCATCTCGATCTTGATCTGGCCGTCGCCCTTGCACGCCTCGCAGCGCCCGCCGGGGACGTTGAACGAGAAGCGACCCGCCCCGTAGCCGCGCGCCTTGCTCTCGGGGACACTCGCGAACAGGTTGCGCAGGTCGTCCCACAGGCCGATGTAGGTCGCCGGGTTGGAGCGCGGGGTGCGGCCTATCGGGGACTGGTCGATGTCGATGACCTTGTCGATCAGCTCGACGCCCTCGAGCTTGCGGTACTTCCCCACCGGCCGCGAGCTGTGCATCACGGCGTTGGAGAGCGCCGGTGCGAGGGTGTCGGTGACCAGCGACGACTTGCCCGAGCCCGAGACGCCCGTCACCACGGTGAGCGTCCCCAGCTCGATGGCGGCGCTGACGTTGCGCAGGTTATTCGTCGTGCAGCCCGAGATCTTGATCTGGCCCCTGCCGGGGTCGCGACGCGCGTCGGGCAGCTCGATCATGCGGTCGCCGCGCAGGTAGGCGCCCGTGAGGGAGCGCGGGTCGCGCTCGACCTGCTCGGGGGTGCCGGCAGCCACCACCTGGCCGCCGTGCTCGCCCGCACCGGGCCCGATGTCGATCACGTAGTCGGCGGCGCGCATCGTGTCCTCGTCGTGCTCGACCACGATCACGGTGTTGCCCAGGTCGCGCAGGCGCTTGAGCGTCGCGATCAGCCGTGCGTTGTCGCGCTGGTGCAGGCCGATCGACGGCTCGTCGAGGATGTACAGCACGCCCATCAGGCCCGCGCCGATCTGCGTGGCGAGCCGGATGCGCTGGGCCTCGCCGCCCGAGAGCGTGTTGGCGGCGCGGGTCAGCGTCAGGTACCCAAGCCCCACGTCCACCAGGAAGCGCAGGCGCGCGATGATCCCCTTGACGATGCGCGCGCCGATCACCTGCTGGCGCTCGGTGAGCTCGAGCCCCTCGAAGAACGCCAGCTCGTCGACGGTCGACATGCTGCAGACCTCGTAGATCGACTTGCCGCCGACGGTCACCGCGAGGATCTCGGGCTTGAGGCGGGCGCCGTGGCAGGTCGTGCACGGCTCCTCGCGGATGTACTGCTCGAGGCGGGCGCGCACGTTGTCGTTGTCGGTCTCGCTGTAGCGCTCGAACAGGATCGAGGACAGGCCGGGGAACGCGGCGAACCAGTGGGTGTTGCGCCCGTCGCGGGTGTGGTAGTCCACGCGCACCTTGGTGGACCCGAGCCCCTCGATGAAGACGCGCTGCTGCTTGGGCGTCAGGTCGCGCCAGGGGGTCTTGGGGTCGACGCCCAGGTGGGCGGACACGGCGTCGAGCACCTGGGGCCAGTAGTTCGACACGCCCAGGAAGTTTCCGAGCGCCCCCGCGGAGACCGGCTTGCCGGGGTCGGAGATCATCGCGTCGACGTCGGCGACGCGGCGCACCCCCAGCCCGTCGCAGTCGGGGCACGCCCCGTAGGGGGCGTTGAACGAGAAGTCGCGCGGCTGCAGGTCGTCGATCGAGTGGCCGTGGACGGGGCACGCCAGCGCCAGCGAGTACTCCAGGAGCTCGTCGGGCATGCCGTCGGCGGCCATGAGCTCCACGCCCACCTTGCCGTCGGCGAGGTTGGTCGCGTTCTCGATCGCCTCGACGATGCGGCCGAGCGCCTCGGGCTTGACGACGACGCGGTCCACCACGACCTCGATCGTGTGCTTGTACTTCTTGTCAAGCGTGACCTGCTCGTCGTCGAGCCTCCTGACCTGGCCGTCGACGCGCACCCGGGAGAAGCCCTGGGACCGCAGGTCCTCGAACAGCTTGCCGTACTCCCCCTTGCGCCCCACGACGACCGGGGCGAGCACGAGCGCGCGACGCCCCTGCGCGACGTCCATCACCTTGTCGGCAATCTGGTCGGTGGTCTGCCGCTCTATGACCCTGCCGCACTCCGGGCAGTGGGGGACGCCGACGCGCGCGTACAGCAGGCGCAGGTAGTCGTAGATCTCGGTGACCGTCCCGACCGTGGAGCGCGGGTTCTTCGAGGTGGTCTTCTGGTCGATCGAGACCGCGGGCGACAGGCCGTCTATCGAGTCGACGTCGGGCTTGTCCATCTGGCCCAGGAACATGCGCGCGTAGCTCGAGAGCGACTCGACGTAGCGGCGCTGCCCCTCCGCGTAGATCGTGTCGAACGCCAGCGAGCTCTTGCCCGACCCCGACAGGCCCGTGATCACGACGAGCTTGTCGCGCGGGATCTCCAGGTCGATGTTCTTGAGGTTGTGCTCGCGAGCGCCCTTGATGACGATGCTGTCCTGTGACACCGGATGCCTCCACCGGGCGCGGCGAGGGGGCGGGCGGCGCTGCGCCGGGCCCGCCGCGCAGACCCGCCGCGCCGTCCGAAAATAATGCAATCAACTGTCATTTCAATGCTGGAATAGGGTACCCTGCTTGCACAGAAGGATGACGTCGGTTTGCTTCCCAACACTTCTTTCTTACCATTTTCGGAGCGCGCGGGCGGCGCGGCGCATCCCTTCGCGCGTCAGGGGAGGACAGAAAGGAAAGCCAGATGGCAGAAGAACCAAACATGGTCGAGCGCACCGAGCCGGCCAAGCTCGAGCAGAACGCGGGCAGCAACGTCAAGCAGGTCATCGGCATCATGAGCGGCAAGGGCGGCGTCGGCAAGTCGCTCGTCTGCGGCCTGCTCGCCGTCGAGGCCCAGCGCAAGGGGCTCAAGGTGGGCATCCTGGACGCCGACATCACCGGCCCCTCGATTCCCCATATGTTTGGAATCGACAACCAGCGCATCACGATGATGGGCAAGTTCCTCGCGCCGGCGATCACGTCGACCGGCATCAAGGTCATGTCGATCAACCTGATGATGAACAACCCCAACGACCCGGTGATCTGGCGCGGCTCGCTGATCGCGGGCGCGGTCTCGCAGTTCTGGACCGACGTCGCCTGGGGTGACATCGACGTCCTGTTCGTCGACATGCCCCCGGGGACCGGCGACGTGCCCCTGACGGTGTTCCAGTCGCTGCCGATCGAGGGCGTCGTGATCGTCACCTCCCCCCAGGACCTCGTGTCGATGATCGTGAACAAGGCCGTCAAGATGGCGGACGACATGCACGTGCCCGTGCTGGGCGTCGTCGAGAACATGAGCTACCTGGTGTGCCCGCACTGCGGCGAGCGCGTCGAGGTGTTCGGAAAGAGCCAGATTCACGACATCGCCAAGGAGCACGACCTCAAGGTGCTCGCCCAGCTGCCGATCGACTCCAAGATGGCGGAGCAGATCGACCGCGGGCGCGTGGAGGACGTCCCCGAGGGGCTCATCGACGCCAAGCAGGTCGTTGAGGACGCCGCCTCCGCGCGCGTGCGCGACGCCCTCGCCTCCGGCGGGTTCAGCTTCACCACGGCCCCCGAGGCCGGCAAGTAGCGGCGGCCCGCCGTCCGCGCGCCCCGCTGCCGAGACACGCGCAGCATGCCCGCGCCTCCCCCGCCAGTCCGGGGGCGGCGCGGGCTTTTTCGTGCGCGCCCGCCGGCGGGCCCACGCGTTGGCTACCAT
>CAIFEU010000167.1 GCA_903789505.1 uncultured Coriobacteriales bacterium | reverse complement strand
CCCCGAAGCCGCAGGTGTCGGCGTCGAAGGTGAGGGGCGTCTCGAGGTAGCCCTTCTCGCTCATCCAGTCCAGGATCGGCTGGATCATGTCGCTCGTGGGGGCGACGTCGGTGGGATAGGTGCTGATCGGGTAGGAATCTGCGACCGCGTCGGACAGGCCCGCCTTCTCGACCAGCAGGTCGCGGTAGCTCTCGGGGTCGGCGTTGATCGCGTCGGCGCCCGCGTTCCACGCCTGGCGCACGGCGTCGACCAGGTCGCTGCCGTCCGAGGCGTCGGCGAACTCGGCGCGCACGATCATGACCGACTGCGAGAGGTTGTCGCCGGTCGAGTCGTCGACCAGCGTGACGCAGTCGGTCGCCTCGCCCAGCGCCAGCAGGCTCGCCGGCAGCGCCGCGGCGTCGACCTGACCCGACTCCATCTCCTGGAAGCGGACCGGCACCTTCTTGACCTCCTCGGGCGTGAAGTCGCCCTCGCCGATGCCCGCGGCCTCGAGGAGCTTGTCCATCACGTACTCCGGCAGCGTGTTAGACCCGACGCCGATCGTGGCGCCGCGCAGGTCGTCCACGCTCGACAGCCCCGAGCTCTTCGCCGTCGCGATGCCGAACCGCCCCTGCTCGGGCGTCGCGCCGAGCGTGACCCACGGCATCCGGACGTCGGTGCCCGCCGCGCTGAGCGCGGCCGAGACCATGGGGTCGGTCATCGCCATGTCGATCTCGCCTGCGGCGACGGCGGTGGAGAGCTCCTGCGCGCTCTGGAACGCGGTGACGGTGCAGGTCACGCCCGCCTGGTCGAACAGCCCGTCGCGCTCTGCGACCCAACCCGGCAGGAAGTCCTCGGTCGCCATCGTCCCCAGGCGCACCTCGCCGAGCGAGCCCGCGGCGGCGGAGGACGACTTGTCACCCGAGGTGGAGGCGGAGATGTCGGGGGCGTCGAGCTCGGCGGAGATGCTCGGGGCCGACATCGCGGCGGACCCGTCCGCCGTGGGGGCGATCGACGTCGTGGAGCCGTCGGAAGCGCAGCCGGTCAGCGCCGCGAGGCTCGGCAGCGCAATCGCCGCCGCGAGCGCCCCCATGCCGGCGACGGCGCCGCGACGGGACACCATGCGGGGGCGTGTCGGTCCGGAAGCCTCGGGCGCGCCGGCTTCGTCGGCTCCATCGGCGGGCGTGCGCGTACCCATGCGCGATTCGGAAAAGGACAAGGTTGTCTCCCATCTTCTCGATACGTAGCCCGTCGCCGGCGGCGCGAGCGCCCCCGACGGTGGGCCCGGGGCGCCCGAATATGCAGCCGTGCGGCGGCTCGCGGGCCCCATTATGCAACCGCGCCGGCGGATGGTCCCGCGATTCATAAGAGCGCCCCAATGCCGAAGGCCGCGAAGAGAGGGGTTAGTGGATGGGGAGGGACACGTCGCGTTGCGGAGGCCTACGCCCGCCCTGCCGCCTTCCCCTGCACGCCCTGGGGCTCAGGCGCCCGCGGATGGTCCGCGGAGCCTCTGACCACGACGCTGTCGACGCGCAGCTCCCTGCCAGTTCGCAGTTCGAAGTCGTGTGCGCCGCAGGTGGGGCATGCCCCGGCATCGGCATCGCGGAAATCAAAGTGGTAGATTGTCCCGCACGCGCGGCACTGCACGGTAAAGGGAACACGCTGCAGCACGACCTCGGCGTTCTCGGCGATGGTGCCACGCGCGAGGAACTTGAAGTACCCGAACACATACTTGTCGATGAAGTCGCGCAGCTCTCCCACGACCAGCCTCACGGAGACCACCTCCGCGGCGCCCTGCCGCTCCCCTGCGTCGACCACCGCGTCGACTATCCTACGCAGATATGCCATCTCGTGCATTGCTATCCTGCCCTTCGCGAGCCCGCGCCCTCGCGCGCTCGGCAAACGGGGCCCGACGGCGCAGCGCGCCCTCGCGCCGCCCCACCGGGCCCCGGGTCATCTCAAACGACGCATTCTCAAGCGATGCCTACAGCGAGGTACGCTCCGCGGAGTCGGTCACCACGGCGTAGTCGTTCGTCGGGATGGACGTCCCCACGAAGTCGTGCAGGGTGCCGCGGGCGAGGCGCTGCTTGGCGAACTGCTCGGACCATCCAATCGCGTAGTCCACCGCCATGTCCTCGTAGGGGAAGTCGTCGCGCTGCTTGAGGATTCGGGCGCTCGCCGGGCAGACGGTGACGCACTGGCCGCAGCGCACGCAGATGTCGGCATGCACGCAGTGGTTCTCGTCGTCAAAGGTGATGGCGCGCATGGGGCAGCGCTCGATGCACGCGCCGCAGCTGATGCACTTGTCGGGGTCGTACTGCAGCTTGTAGGCGCTGACGTTGTGCATCGAGGTGGGGTTGCACCCCTGGAACGACTTGACGAAGCCCAGCGGCAGGCACTCGTCGGAGTGGCAGAAGCAGATGATGTCGCCCTGCGTGGCGGTCATGTACTCGGGGACCATGCCGGCCTCGACGGCGCTCTCGCCGATCTTGATCGCCTCGTCGGCGTCGATCTGCTCCGCGGCGCCGATGGAGATGAAGTACTCGCCCGAGTCGTTGAGGTACATGCAGCGACGCAGCGGGAAGCGGTCGTCGAAGTCCTCGCCCTTGAGGCAGTGGTCGGCGATCATGCACTGGCAGGCTGCGACGCCGATGGTGCCCGCAGAGCGGATGCGCTCGCGCCAGTCCATGTAGGGCGCAAGCTTGTCGTCAGCGATGACGTCGGAGCTCACGGGGCACACCGTAATCGTGTTGAACTCGTTGTCCGACATCTCGAACGCCCAGTCCTTGCCGGCGACATTCTGGCTCAGGACCTCCGTGCACGCGTCCATGCTCTTATCGTTGGAGTAGTACTGGATGAGCTCGGTGGCCTCCCAGCACCCCGCCACGTAGGGCTGCAGGGCGTAGAAGTTCGTGTTCGCCCTCGAGACGCGGATCATCAGGCCGCGCTGGGCGATGTCGCTGAGGATCTCGTCGCACTCGTCGGTGGGCTTGCCGCAGATCTGCGAGTAGTCAAAGGCGTTGAACCACTGGTACAGCGGGACCTCGCAGCAGACCTTGGCGTCGTCCTCGCTCCACAGGTACGTGAGGAACTGGAAGCTCGTCTCATCGACCTGAGACCCGACGCCCCATCCCAGGCGGTTCAGGCGATTGCGCAGCTTGACGTAGATTGCGGGAATCACAGTGCCGTCGGGAAGCGTGAGGTCGCCCTCGGGCTCGGGCTCGTCGAGGAGCATGTCCTTGAGCTCGTCCCTGCGAAGGACGACGTCCTTGTTGCGGATGCGCAGGTTGGGCACGTAGCCGCGGTCGGAGAAGCCGCTGCCGTCCTCGCTGGTGGGGCCGTTCCCCGACGCCGCGCCGTCGGCGGAGTCACCCTTGGACGACGAGGCCTCCTTCGCGCTCGCAACGCCGGACAACGCGCCCACGATTCCGAGCGCCCCGAGCCCTGCTGCGCCGCCTACCGCCTCGCGTCTGGTGATGCTGTCCATTATGAACCTCTCCCCTCTCTTGCCGGTTCCCCCCGCCGGTCTTCCGCGGCGCACTGTGGGGGTATGCCCCGCGCGGCGGTGGGCTCGCAGGCCGGGCGGCACGCTCCCCAATGCGTGACGTCCCACTGCGGGCCGAGATGGATGGTGGATGCGTCAGAGGGTGACGGGTCAAGCGGAGCGGACGCCCGCCCCCCGCGTCCCCCGCTCGCCCCGGCGCCGCCGCCGATTTGTGCTGCTTGTGCGATTCCTCGACGATATTCGTGCGCTCACGCCGCTTGCCGACACGGGCGCCCCCATAACCAGGCGTGGCCGCGTCCGCGGATGGTAGGGTGCGTATCATACGGGGGACGCGGAGCTTCGCATCCGCGCGCAGGCTTGCCGCCGGGCAGTCGCGTGCGCCGCCTCGGGCGGCAGGAGGCACGTGCTCGCGCGCTCGCGCGCCTGCGCATCCCCGCAAGCAACCGCACACCGTCGTACAGGAGGGGACAGGACCTCATGACACGATCGTTCAAATCGATGGATGGGAACACCGCCGCGGCGCACGTCTCGTACGCGTTCACCGAGGTGGCGGCAATCTACCCCATCACGCCGTCGAGCCCCATGGCCGACTACGTCGACCAGTGGAGCGCCCAGGGCCGCAAGAACATCTTCGGGTCGACCGTCAGGGTCGCCGAGATGGAGTCCGAGGGCGGGGCGGCGGGCGCCGTCCACGGCTCGCTCGACGCGGGCGCGCTGACGAGCACCTACACCGCCTCGCAGGGCCTGCTGCTGATGATCCCGAACATGTACAAGATCGCGGCGGAGGGCCTGCCCACGGTCTTCCACGTCAGCGCGCGCACGGTCTCGACCCACGCGCTCAACATCTTCGGCGACCACTCCGACGTCATGGCGTGCCGCCAGACCGGCTTCGCGATGCTGTCCGAGGCCAACGTCCAGGAGGTCATGGACCTGTCCGCGGTCGCGCACCTGGCGGCGATCAAGGGCCAGACGCCGTTCCTCAACTTCTTCGACGGGTTCCGCACCAGCCACGAGATCCAGAAGGTCGCCGTGTGGGACTACGACGACCTCGCCGACATGTGCGACTTCGACGCGGTGCGCGCCTTCCGCGACCACGCCCTGAACCCCGAGCACCCGCACATGCGCGGCGCGCACGAGAACGGGGACGTGTTCTTCCAGAACCGCGAGGCGTGCAACGCCCGCTACGCCGCGCTGCCCGAGATCGTCGAGCAGTGCATGGCGCAGGTCAACGCCAAGATCGGCACCAACTACCAGCTGTTCAACTACTACGGTGACCCCCAGGCCGACCGCGTGATCGTCTGCATGGGCTCGTTCTGCGACGTCATCGAGGAGGTCGTCGACTACCTCAACGCGCACGGCGAGCACGTCGGCCTGGTCAAGGTGCACCTGTACCGCCCGTTCGTGCCCGAAAAGCTCGCCACGGCGATTCCCGCCAGCGTCACCAAGGTCGCCGTCATGGACCGCACCAAGGAGCCGGGCAGCGTCGGCGAGCCCCTGTACGAGGACGTCGTCAGCAGCCTGTACGAGCAGGGTCGCACCGACGTCAAGGTCGTGGGCGGCCGCTACGGCCTGGGCTCCAAGGACACGCCCGCCTCGAGCGCCTTCGCGATCTTCGACGAGCTCAAGGCCGACGAGCCGCGCCGCGAGTTCACGGTGGGCATCGTCGACGACGTCACGAACCTGTCGCTGCCCGAGGACCACGCCTGCCCCAACACCGCGGCGCCCGGCACCGTGGAGTGCAAGTTCTGGGGCCTCGGCGGCGACGGCACCGTCGGCGCGAACAAGAACTCGATCAAGATCATCGGCGACCAC
>CAIFEU010000166.1:3763-5311 GCA_903789505.1 uncultured Coriobacteriales bacterium | reverse complement strand
AGCCCACCAACCACCTGGACGCCGAGAGCGTGCTGTGGCTCGAGCAGTTCCTGCAGGGCTATCCCGGAGCCGTCATGGCGGTCACCCACGACCGGTACTTCCTCGACGACGTCGCGCAGTGGATCTGCGAGGTCGACCGCGGCCACCTCTACCCCTACGAGGGCAACTACACGACCTACCTCGAGACCAAGGCCGCGCGCCTGGCTGCGCAGTCTCAGCAGGACGCCAAGCGCGCCAAGCGCATGAAGTCGGAGCTGGAGTGGGTGCGCAGCTCCCAGAAGGCGCGCCAGGCCAAGAGCAAGGCGCGTCTGGAGCGCTACGAGCAGATGGAGGCGGAGGCGCTCGCATCCAAGCGCCTCGACTTCACCGAGATCCAGATCCCGCCGGGACCGCGCCTGGGCAGCAAGGTCATCGTCGCCGACCACCTGCGCAAGTGCTTTGGCGACCGCGTCCTGATCGACGACCTGTCGTTCAACCTTCCCCGCAACGGCATCGTGGGCGTGATCGGCCCCAACGGCGTGGGCAAGTCGACGCTGTTCAAGATGATCGTTGGCCAGGAGGAGCTCACGTCCGGCTCGCTCGAGATCGGTGAGTCGGTCACGATCAGCTACGTCGACCAGATGCGCGCCGGGATCGACCCGGACAAGACCCTGTGGGAGGTCGTCTCCGGCGGGCTCGACTTCATGCAGGTCGGCGACGTCGAGATCCCCAGCCGCGCCTACGTTGCGGCGTTCGGATTCAAGGGCAGCGACCAGCAGAAGAGGGCGGGCGTCCTGTCCGGCGGCGAGCGCAACCGCCTGAACCTCGCGCTGACCCTCAAGCAGGGCGGCAACCTGCTGCTGCTCGACGAGCCCACCAACGACCTGGACGTCGAGACCCTCGAGAGTCTCGAGGAGGCGCTGCTGGCGTTTTCGGGCTGCGTCGTCGTCACGAGCCACGACCGCTGGTTCCTCGACCGCGTTGCCACGCACATCCTCGCCTGGGAGGGCACCGACGACGACCCCGGCGCGTGGCGCTGGTTCGAGGGCAACTTCGCCGACTACCAGCGCGACAAGGTGGCTCGCCTGGGCGCCGACGCGGCCCGGCCCCATCGGCTGCACCGCAAGCTGACCCGCGACTAGGGGCGCCGGGAAGGGGAGCGTGAGGTGCATGGCAAGCAGGATGACGGCTGAACGCTACGGGCGCATGACCGCCGGGCTGCGCTCGCGTCCGGGGGCGGTGCGCTGCCTGCGCGTCGCCGACGCGGCGGTGCGCGTCGTCTTCTACGTCGCCTTCGCGGCCCTGCTGGCGCTGTTCTTCCTGCGCAGCCGCTGGGTGACGGGGGCGTGCGTGGCGGTCACGCTGGCGGTGGGCTTCGCCGTGCTGAGCGACGTCCGCGCCCGCGTGGACGCCCCGCGTCCCTACGAGGCGCTCGCGATCGAGCCGCTGCTCGACGCCCGCCACGCGGGGGCGTCGTTCCCGAGCCGGCACGTGTTCTCCTGCATGGCGATCGCGACCTGCTGGTCCGCCATGAGCGTCCCGGTCTGCGCGGTGCTGGCGGCGCTCGGG
>CAIFEU010000166.1:0-3753 GCA_903789505.1 uncultured Coriobacteriales bacterium | reverse complement strand
GGCGGGGGGGGTCGGCGGGGGGGGGCACTGCCCGCGGGAGGGGGGCGGGGGCGCGCTCGGCGGGGTGGCGACCGGCGCTCTGGCGCTGGTCGCGGCGATTCCCCTGCGCGCGGTCGTGGGCGTCGGATAGCGTCGCGCGCAGGCCGGGCATGCCAGCCCGGCCCGACGCGATTGCTCGGGAGCTGGTCAGCGGCAGGTCAGGAGTAGTTCGATGAACGTCGTTGTGTTCTGCGGTTCCGCCATGGGGAAGGACCCCGCGTACGAGAGCGTCGCCCGCGAGCTGGGCGCGTGGATCGGCTCCGCCGGCCACACGCTCGTCTACGGGGGCAGCAACACCGGCCTGATGGCAGTCGTCGCACGGGCGACGATGGGGGTCGGGGGAGGGGTCGTCGGGGTGGAGACCTCGACGTTCGTCGCCCGGGGGGTCGCGAGCCAGCGCCTGAGCCGACTCGAGGTGGTCGACACGATGGCGCAGCGCAAGCACCGCATGATGGAGCTGGGTGACGCGTTCGTCGCGCTGCCGGGCGGTGTGGGGACGCTCGACGAGGTGACCGACGTCGCGTGCGGGGCGCGCGTGGGCGACCCAGCGGCGATGGGGAAGCCATGCGTCATGCTGAGCGTGGACGGCTACTGGGACCCGCTGCGCCAGATGATGAGGCGCGTCGTCGAGAGCGGCTTCCTGCCCGACGACAACCCCGGTGCAGCCCCGGGCTCCTCGGGGGAGCTCGTGCGCTTCGCGGACTCCGTCGCGCAGGTCGCGGAGATGCTCGGGGGCCGTTAGGGGCGCTCGCCCGCCGCGATGCCCACGAGCTCCTTGGACACCTTCCCGGTGAGGCGTTCGACGTCGACGCGCACCATGAGGCAGCGGCCCCCGCTCCTGGCGACCTCCTCGTCGAGCTCGCGGTCGTGGCCGGGCCAGAAGCGGTCGCCCAGCGCGCGCAGCGAGGCGAGGCGCTCCCGCTCGTCCTCGACCACATGGGCGCGCCCGAACGCGACGACGCTGCGGTAGTACTCGGTGTACTCGCTGGGCACCGCCCGGGCGTAGGTGACGACCGTGAGGCAGACGCGGTCGTCCGCGCGTATCGCGTCGAGCTTGTGCCCCGCCTTGGCGCAGTGCAGGTATACGCGCCCGTCGAGCACGACGTAGTTGACGGGGGCCGCGTAGGGGTACCCTGCCTCCCCGATCACCGCGAGCGTCCCGTACTCGCCGCGCTCCAGCTCCCCGAGCGCCTCCGCCTCGCTGAGCTCCTGGCGCGCGCGCCTCATCGGCCTGCCGAGGCCGAGCGTGCCGGGCGTGCGCGCGGCGTCCCCGCCGGCTCGCCCGTCGTCGGGCGCGGCACCCGCCTGCCGCGCTGCCCTCTCGTTTTCCGCATTGCCGTCCCGCAGCATCAAGGACCCTCCTTCCCTCGCGGCGCGGGTCGCGCGCCGCCTCACACGGGGCGTGCCGGGCGTCGCGCCCGACGCGCCCGTGCCTCTCCGAGCGCCTCCCGTCCCGACCTGCCGAGGCGGGGGGCGCCTACAGCCGGCGGAACAGCTCCCAGAACGCCATCAGCACCGGGTTCGGTATGATCTTCGCCGCCAGCCTCACGACGAACGCGTACAGCCCGCAGGTCGCCACCGGAAGGTTGCAGGCGTTCACCGCCATCGTCCAGCGCGCGACGCGCCGCGGGCTCACCGACGGCCACTGGTGGCGGACGTCCTGCGGCCGCGCCGTCTCGCGGCTCACGCGCTCGAACTCGGTACGCGCCCATTGGGGGCACAGCGCCGTCGCGTGGATGCCGCTTCCGGCGAGCTCCCAGCGCAGCGAGCGGGTGTAGGAGACCACGTAGGCCTTCGTCGCGGCGTAGACGTTGAGGTGGGGCAGCGGCAGGAAACCCGCCATCGAGGCGACCTCGATGATGCGCGAGCCCCTGGTCATGAACGGCACGCACGCGGCGGTGAGGTCGGTCAGCGCGCGACAGTTCAGGTCGATCATCGCGTCGCGGTCCTCGCGCGAGACGCTGTCGAAGGTGCCGAGCCTGGCGAAGCCGGCGGC
Source organism: uncultured Coriobacteriales bacterium (assembly GCA_903789505.1). Taxonomy (GTDB): domain Bacteria; phylum Actinomycetota; class Coriobacteriia; order Coriobacteriales; family UMGS124; genus CAIFEU01. The sequence goes on along the minus strand of CAIFEU010000166.1, from coordinate 1,718 downwards.
GTTGACGAGCAGGCCGACCGTCAGGTCGTCGCCCGCCGCGGCCAGTCGCTCCCGCTCCCGCGAGAGCGCCTGGCCCAAGGCGTCGACGCTCCGCGGAAGGGTCAGGTCCAGCGCGAACGGCCTGACCTCCGTGGAGCACTCCGCGGCGAGCTGCTCGAGCCGGTCGCGCCGGCGGGCGACGGCCCAGATCTGGTCGTAGCGTCCCGAGCCGTCGGCGAGCCGCGCGAACTCGCGCCCGATGCCGCTGCTGGCCCCGGTGACGAGGGCGACCCTCATCGCCGCTTCGACCCTTCGCGCCCCGGGGGCGTCTTCCTCGCGACCGCCTCGGGCACGGCGGGCGCCGCCGAGGGCGGGCCGAGGAGCAGGGGAGCCGCCAGGCGCGTGTACAGCACGAGCCATGCGAGCGACGCGCAGAAGCCCGCGATCACGTCGGACGCGTAGTGGACGCCCAGGTAGACGCGACTGAAGCCGATGCCCAGAATCAGGATGCACAGCAGCGGGCAGGCGACCCAACGCTCGACGCGGTCGCGGTCGTAGTGCCAGATCAACCATATGAGCAGGCCGAAGAACGCCATCGCCACCATCGAGTGCCCCGAGGGGAAGCTGTACCCGGAGGCGTCCACGAGCATGTCGTCCGGACGCGGCCGCTGCACGAGATTCTTGAGCAGCTGGTTGAGTGCGAAGGCGCCGACCAGGTTCAGCGCCGCGCACAAGCCGGGCTGCCTGCCCGGTGCGAATACCCATACGAGCAGCAGCATCACGGCCAGCGCCAGCGGGGTGGCGAGGTTCGAGAGCGCCTGCATCACGGGCGTCAGCGCGTCGCTGCGCATCCCCTCGACGATCGAGGAGTAGGCAAGCGTGTCGACGCGCATGATGTCGCCCTCGACGACATCCTCGAGCAGAGCGAGGAAGACGAGAACGCACACGGCCGCGACGATGGCGACGACGTTGCGCCGCACCAGCCCCGCAAGGCGCCGCGGCAGCGACGCCTTCTCCTCGGCAGGCGCATCCTTTGCGCCCGTCACCGTGTCGCGCACTGCCTCGGGCGTCACGCCGCCGGGCGCCCCGTCAGGCGCAGGCGCCTCGGCCTCGCCCTGTGACCCCGCCCCGCCTCGCCCCTCGGCTCGGTCGTTCGACTGAGCCAATTCGGAACGCTCCTTGGTGCCATTCGCTCCCATTCCCAGCTCCAGACGATCGGGCGGCGATGCGGGCGCGCGTTGCGCTCACTGCCGCGCGGACAGGTTCGTGATGACCTCGGCCTCCGGACGCGTCGCGAAGAACGACGTGGGATACTCCGGCGCCACGGAGCGTCCCATGTACACGTCAGTGCCGTTGCGGTAGATCTCGCCGATGCAGTAGACGGGGCTTGCCAGGGGCACGACGTCCTCCACCAGGCGGTATCCACGAAACGACCCTCCCTGCGGCTGCCCGACCGTCGCGTTGGTCGGTGTGGGCTGGGAGAGCGAGGCGAGAAGCGCGCCCAGTCCCGCGCCCAGCAGCATGCTCCCCAGCTCGGAGTCGGAGTCGTCGCGCCTGCGCGGCCGGTCGAGGTGGCGCAGCGCGTCGTCGCCGAGGCCCCCGAGGAAGTCTCCCAGTCCGGGAGGCATCCCACCCGGCCCGACGAAGCCGGGGCCACCGGGTCCGGGCCCGCCGAAGCCCGGGCCGTCGGGCCTCCCATGCCCTCCTGGGCCGCCGGGGCCGGAGAACGCCGCGACGCC
>CAIFEU010000165.1:3614-5324 GCA_903789505.1 uncultured Coriobacteriales bacterium | reverse complement strand
AAAACCACCCCACCAACCCCCCGCCGTTCGGGGGGCCGCCCCCCCCCAGGCCCCGCCCAAACAACGTTGTTGGGGGGGGGGGGCCCCCGGGGGGGGGGGGGGGGCGGGGGGGCCGCTTCTCGCGCCACAGGTCTTAGTCTGCGTCTCACGGCGCTCGCCGCCCCGTCCTCGTCGATGGGGAGGCGGGCGCCGTTTCCTCTTGGCGTGACCCTCACCGTGAACATCGAGTGGACGTTGAGAGTCAGATGTCGGGCGGGGGTTTCATGCCCCGAATGGCCCGCGCGTGTCCCGGTCGGACCGCCCCTGCGCGGGGACGCTGGTGAAGGGCAGCGCGACAGGGTTTCAAGACTGCGAAATCTTGCTTCTTTTCTCGCATGGGCACGCCGCTTTTGTTGCGTGGAGAAAACATGAGCTATAAGCTGTGTTCATCCATGGCTTCCGTCTCGAGGTGCCCGGGTGGGACTCGGGGCGGCGATAGCGCCCCGGGGCTGCGGCCAGTCGCGGGGACGGGGGCGTGGGGGACGTGACATCGACGCGACAACGGGAGACGCACCCTTGAACACCACTAGTCCGTTGCCGTCTTCGAGCAGGAGGCTCGCGGCGCTGATCGCCCTGGCACTGGCGGTCGTGCTTGCGGCTCTCTGGCCCGTGACGAGCATGAACACCGCGCAGGCTGCCTCGGGCGACATGATCTACGGCGCGGTCACCTCGAGCCTCAAGCTGTACTCGAGCCCTTCGGCGACCTCCTCGGTCGTCGCCACGCTGCCGCAGGGGTTCACCTTCCAGGCGGTCGAGACCTCAGGCGGCTGGTACGCTGCGAGCTACAACTCGACCACGGTCTACTTCTCCGACCTGAGCGGGGTCTCCCTGTACGCCCCCACCAGCACCGACGTGATGCACGGCGCCGTCGTCGGCGGCGACATGGACGTCTACGCCGCCCCCTCCACCTCCTCCAAGGTGGTCACGACGCTGAGCTGGGGCAAGACGATTCAGTTCGTGTCCTTCAACTCCGACTTCTACATGGCGCGGCTCTCTGACGGGACGCTGTGCTTCATCCCCGTGGGCCGCGTGTCGCTGTATGACCCGTCCACGACGCAGACGGTCACGATGTACGCCTCGACCGGCGGCGCGAGCGCCTACGTGGCGCCCGACCTGGACTCGTCGGTCGTCGTGACCTTCTACGAGGGCACCGAGCTCTCCTTCGCGGACTTCAACGACACCTGGTACATGGCGCGCTATCAGGGACGGCTGGTGTTCGTCCCCAAGTCGCAGCTCGCCACGCAGAAGATCGACAACGGCATGACGGTGACCTACCGCTACTACGACATCTCGCTGAGCGACCTGGTCAGCGTCGAGAACAGCGGCACATGGATCATCGCCTCCGGTGGCTCGTGGGTGAGCGCGTCCGCCGCGCAGCTGCGCGCCTATCTCAATCCCGCCAACTACCCCGTCGGCACGGCGGGCATGTACCAGTACCTGCTGCTTGACCGTACCTCAGGGCTGACGGCGGGCCAGCTCGATTCCATCCTCTCCGGAGAGGGCGTCCTGGAGGGGCTGGGCCAGGCGTTCTACGACGCGTGCAACGAGTACGGCGTCAACGAGGTGTACCTAATCGCCCACAGCGAGCTGGAGACCGGGCACGGCACCTCCACGCTCGCGAAAGGCGTGTGGTTCGACGAGGCCAGCGACAAGGTCGTCTCGACCGACCCC
>CAIFEU010000165.1:0-3604 GCA_903789505.1 uncultured Coriobacteriales bacterium | reverse complement strand
CGACCCCTCGACCAAGCCCTCGCGCTATCCCGACGCCGTGCTCGTCTACAACATGTTCGGCATCGGCGCCTACGACAGCGACCCGCTCAACGGTGGCGCCCGCCGCGCCTATCAGGAGGGCTGGACGACGCCCGCGCTCGCGGTCGAGGGGGGCGCCGAGTTCATCAGCCGGACCTACCTCAGCGCGGGGTCGACGACGCTCTCCGGACAGAACACGCTCTACAAGATGCTGTTCCATCCCGAGCAGGCGGCGGTCTCGAACGAGAAGCCCTGGCACGAGTACGCCACGGACGTGGGGTGGGCGGCGAAGCAGGCCGCCATCATGGCGAGGATCTACAGCGGGCTTGACGGATATCGACTGACGTTTGAGGTGCCGACCTATGCGGGAGACTAACATGAACGATATCGCAGCGCGTCGCGCGCACCTCCTCCCAGAGGTCGGGGGCTGCCGGCCCGCGCACCTCTACGTGGCGCAGCGCTACTACGAGCCCGCCCACCTCGCCGAGACGCAGGGTCCGCTCGTCTCCGCCGCCGGCGACGTCCGTCGCGCGGTGTGCGTGGCGGGCATGGCCGCGACGCTCTCCCTGGCGCTCGCCGCCCCATCCCTTGCACCCTCGGCGGGGACGTCCGGCGCGTCGGGCGTCGCACTCGCCGCGGAAGGCGCCGCGGAGACGGTGCCCGATCTGGACTGGAGCGCGCCGGCGCCGACCATCGGCTCGGACACGACCGCGACCGACGCGGGGACAGAAACGGGGGCGTCAGACATCCCCGCCGAGATTCCCGAGGACACCGGGAACGCCGCCGACGAGCAGCCGTCGGGCACCAACACGATGCCCGACGACGTCTACATCCCCGAGCAGAACGGTGACGAGGGGGTCTCTTTCGTCGCCGAGAGCACCGCCCCGTCCACGGTGGCCGTGGACGAGGGGGCACAGGCGCAGACGGTCGTGGCGCCCGACGCCGCCTCCGAGACCTCCGCCGCCGCGCAGGCGACGCAGGCGGACGCGGTCGTCGTGGCGACGCCCGTAATCCTGAGCTGGGACGCATCGAGCGCGACGCTGACCGGCACCGCGACGGCGGGCTGCACGGTCCAGGCGCTCGCCGTTGACGGTTCGGTGCTTGCCGACACGGTCGCGTGGGACGACGGGTCGTTCTCCCTGCTGCTCCCGGCGGGCACCGACCTGTCGACCGTGAGCGTCGTCGCCGTTGACGTGCAGGGCAACGTGAGCGCCGCCGCCCTCGGCTCGGACTTCCTCGCCGCCCAGGGCGTCGCCCAGCAGCAGGCGGAGCGCGCCCGCATAGCCTCGGAGTCCGCGACCGCGACCAGCGCCCTCGAGAGCGACATCGTGGGGGCGCTCGAGTCGTCCTCGCTGATGGATGGATACTCCAACGGCGACGCGGTGCTGCCGTTCTCGACCTACCTGCTGACAGTCGCCGCGGGGGTTGCGGGCGTGGGCGTCGCCGCGGGCGCGTTCGTCGGGGGCAGGGCGCTCCTGCGCAGGCGAGCGCAGACGGGCTCCGCCGCCGTGCGGGGAGCCGCGCCCTCCGAGTCCTCGGTCCCCATGGCGGCGGTCACCGCCGCCAACGTCGCGGCATGGGACGAAGCCGACCGCGCCTCCGCTTCCGGCCAGAACGACGCCGCGGGCGCCTCGGAACGCACCGCCGACCGGCAGGGTACCGCCGTCGTGGAGCCCGCGCGGGACGCTCTCTCGGAGGAGGGGGACGCACTGGAGCGCATGGCGATGGAGCTGTTCGGGACGCCCGCGCCTGCCGCCGACGAGGCAACCAGCCCCGCCGGCGAGACGGCGCCGGCGACGCAGGACGCGGGATGCGCCGCCTCGCCGGAGCCCGCCGCTCCTGCCGACGATGACGACTTCGTCGTCTCGCTCGAGGGGCTGTCCTCTCCGGTCCGGAAGATCCCGGACTCCGCGACGCCCCAGGCGGGGGAGGGGAGCCTCGCGTCCTCGGCGCAGGGCGCGCAGAGCGCGAACGCCGGGTCCCGCTCCTCCGAAGCCGCTTCCGGCGCCGCGGGAGCGGACGAGGCCGAAGGGCCCACCCCACTCGCCGCGCCGCAGGGCGCGCGCTCCGCGTCACCGCGCCACCTTGCGTCCCCCCTGGACTCCACGCAGGCGTGGCTCGCGCTGGCGGGCATCAAGGACGCCGACCTCAGCGGGCTGGACGCGTTCGACGAGGCGTCGCCGCTGGTGAAGCCGAGCCAGGACGCTGTGGACGGGCAATTCGAGACGTCGGATGCCGACGACTGGGGGCTCGTCACGCTCGCGGGTGGGGCGGCTCACGCGCAGGCTCCCGAGGAGAGGGTCGCTTCGCCGCAGGCGGGGGGCGCCCGCCACCGCGCGGCGCACTACGCCGACGATCAGGTGACCGCCCCCACCGAGCCCGAGCCCCCGGTGTCCGACGCGACGTCGGGCACGGTGGCGTCCTACGACCAGGCCTATGCCGCGCCGGTCATCGGCCCGTCCGCCGGCACCCGCGCGCTCGACGGCATCGCCGCGCTCGCGGGCGTGCCCCGGCAGCGGGAGGTCGGGCCCGCGGCGGCTCACGCCGCAGCCGGCGTCTCCACCTTCGTTCCCGAGGTTGCCGACGACGACGTCGACGCCCTCACGGGCGCTCTCGGAGGCAATGCGGCTCCCGACCGCGACCCTGGTCGCACGCGCGTCGCGGACGCGGCGAGCGGGTTGGACCTGGACGAGCCCACGCAGCGCCCGACCCATCGCGGCCGCGGCATCTGGGGCAGGCGCTCCTCGGGCCGCGGCGGGCAGAGCGCCGAGATGATCGGGGTTCCGGTCATCCAGCGCGGTGCCTCCGCCTCTCCGGACGCGTACTCGACCGCGTCGGTCGTCGTCCCCGACATCCCCGACGTCAACCCGATGTCGACGCTGAGCGTGCAGTCTACGGGCTCGTTCCTGGCGGGACTCACGAACGTCGTGAACTCGACGGTGTACGTCCAGGGCGCCGCCGCAACCACGCTGCAGCCCGACGTCGCGGACGCCCTGTCGCGCGCCGAGCGCGACGAGCGCCTGCCGTTCGTCTCCGCCGACAACGAGCTGCCCGCGACCGACGCGTTCACCTACGACCCGTCGATCTACGACAATCCCATGACGTCGCCGGCGTACATCAACTACCTCGTGCGCGACGAGTTCGAGCATCGCCATGACACCCCCTCCCAGCGTGCCGTGGCGACCAGCCAGTTCCGCGTCATCGACGGCGCGAACGCCTCGCCCGACACCACCGCAGACCTCATCGGGCTGCTCTACGCCGCCCCCTCCGCGAGCAGGGGCTCCGCGGGCGCCTACGTTCCGCGCCACTAGGGATTGCCCCGAGGGCCCGTCGCGACCACGACGACGGGGCCTCGGGGCGTCGTGCGGGATTGACTCGTGCGGAAAACGTGATGGGCGAGAATCCTCTTGCAATGCTTTCGCGTATCCTGCATTATTAGCTGGTTGACAGATGGTGGGTGTAGCTCAGTTGGCTAGAGCGACGGACCGTGGCTCCGTAGGTCGAGGGTTCAAGTCCCTCTACCCACCCCATCTTGCGCCGTTAGCTCAGCTGGCCAGAGCAGGGGACTCTTAATCCCAAGGTCCAG
>CAIFEU010000164.1 GCA_903789505.1 uncultured Coriobacteriales bacterium | reverse complement strand
TAGCGTGAAGGGCTAGCGTCTGCGGGGGCTTGGGCCGCTGGGCGTAAGCGGCCTCGGACGAATGGTTAGCAAAGAGGGCGGGCGGTGTGGCTATGCGCGCACCGACCGCCCTTTTGCATGCCTTGCCTCATGACGCCGAAGTCCCAAGTGAGACGCGAGCAGGTCGTCAGCTGTTCGCGCCGCTGCCGGCCCCGCCGCTCGTCGTCGAGCCTCCGTCCTCCGTGGCAACCTTCCTGTGAGGGGGCGCCTGCGAATCGCCCTACCGGAGAGGAGCGCAGACTCGATTTTCTCGTATGTGGAGAAGCTGTCCGAAAGCCCACGGGCACGCGACTCTCGGTCCGCCCCCTCCCGCTTCTCGTCAGATTATGTGTGTTGAATGCCATTAATTTTAAGATATAGCTACTAAATAAAATCTCTATTTTTAGTTATATAATGTGTCTTTGAAAATATAATATCAAAATGTAATACAACTACATTACACGAACTGTCGCTTCAGCATCACACGCCCATACATGTTTTTCATTCTTGTGTAATGTTTCCATCAGACCACGGGTCCCGCACCGAGACATATGCGGGACCTCGATGGAACCCGGGTCTCCGTGGGCATGTCGCCGCGTGCTGCCTACTCGCGCGACTCGCGCGTCCGCGCCCTGCGACTGCTGCGTTGTCCCCAATCCTTCCGCGACGCGTAGATGTCTGGAGGTGGTGTCAGTGAACAGAACCTGCCTCGTTCTCTGAGTTCGCGATGCCATCTCCGCGCGTGACGTGTGAACAGACACAACCCTAGACAAGCAATCTCAGATGCGCCCCAACGCCTGGCCCCGCTTTCGCGGGAGCCTCGCCGTCGCGTGGGTCCCTCTCGGGAGGGAGGCGCCCACGCATGCCCGCCCATGCATCCGGCACGGGCGTGACGGTAGCGGCCACGGGTCGCCCCCCCTCCTTATCCGACCAGCTTCGAGTCGGCATTCGGTTGGGGGTGTGCCGTCTGGGGAGCTGTGCTGGGGTGAGGGAGAAAGGGAGACAGCCCATGGAGCTCTCAAGGAGAGGATTCCTGAAGGCAACGGGCGCCGGCGTAGCGACCGGCCTGGCCTTTGGCCTCGTTTCGCGGTCCAAGGCAATGGCGGTCGACTCGGGGCGCTCGTGGAAGCTGGAGGGCACGGACGAGTACACCAACATCTGCTGCTACTGCGCGGGTGGGTGTGGCTCGCTGTGCTCGGTTCGTGACGGGGAACTGATAAACCTCGAGGGGGACCCGGACAACCCCATCAACTTCGGGGGGCTCTGCCCTAAGGGCGCGGCGATGTTTCAGCTGCGCAACATCGTGGACCCCGAGACTCGCGAGGTTGTCAAGAACCCTACGCGCGTCACGCATCCCATGGTGCGCCGACCCGGCTCGGACCATTGGGAGGACATCTCGTGGGAGGACATCATCCCCGAGATTGCGCAGGCGGTGAAGAAGACGCGCGACGAGACCTTCTGCGAGACCACCGAGGACGCGAAGGCCTTCTTCGAGCAGCATGGGATTGAGTACGGCGATGCCGAGACCGACGAGGATGGCAACCCCATCACGGTGAACATGTGCCCGGGAATCGGGAGCCTGGGAGGCTCGCAGGAGAACTCCGAGGAGGAGTACCTGATTCTCAAGATCATGCGCGGCCTCGGTGTTGTCGGAATCGACAACCAGGCGCGCGTGTGCCACAGCTCCACCGTGGTGGGGCTTGCGCCGACGTTCGGCAGAGGGTCGATGACCACGCACTGGGATGACTTCAAGAACACGGACTTCATCCTGCACTGCGGGTCGAACAGCTGCGAGAGCCACCCGCTTTCCTCCCAGTGGCTCCACAAGGCGCACGACAACGGCGCCAAGTGGATCGTCGTCGACCCGCGCTACACCCGCACCGCCGAGCAGGCGGACATATACTGCCCGATTCGTTCCGGCACCGACATCGCCTTCTACGGTGGCATGATCAACTACATCATTCAGAACGACCGCTGGCAGCACGAGTACGTGCTGAACTACACCAACGCCTCGTACCTGCTCGACCCCGACTTCGAGTTCGACGCGTCCACGGGCCTCTGGTCCGGCTGGGACCAGGAAACGAAGACCTACGACAACTCGACCTGGCACTACCAGATCGAGTCCACGCAGGAGTGGGACACTGCCGAGGGTGGCACCTACAGCTGGGTCAAGGACCCCGGTGTGCCCGAGTTCACGACGCCGACGCTGCAGGTCCCCAAGAAGGACGAGAGCCTCCAGGACGAGAACTGCGTGTGGCAGCAGCTCAAGAAGCACTACGAGCGCTATGACGAGGACACCGTGAGCGCGGTCTGCGGCATGGACAAGGACCTGCTCGACCATGTGTACGACGTCTACACGCAGTCGGGTGCGAGGGACAAGAGCGGCGTCATCCTGTACGCGCTTGGCCAAACCCAGCATTCCTACGGTGGTCAGAACATCCGCTGCATGGGCATCATCCAGCTCCTGCTCGGCAACGTCGGCGTGCCCGGCGGCGGCGTTGCGGCGCTGCGCGGAGAGCCCAACGTCCAGGGAGCCACGGACATGGCGATGCTGGTCGACGACCTCCCCGGCTACCTCAAGTGGCCGCGCGTCAACGCCGAGCGCGACTCGCTGCGCCACTGGCTGGAGTCCCAGACCTACTCGGACGGCTACTACACCAACAAGCCCAAGTTCATGGTGTCGTTCCTGAAGGAGTGGTTCGGCAGCAACGCGACCGCCGACAACGACTACGGTTACGACTGGCTGCCCAAGGTTCCCAAGAAGCCCGACTTCACGACCATCTCGACCTTCGAGCTCATGGCCAAGGGCGTCATGAAGGGGTACTTTGCCTGGGGCATGAACCCCGCCCACTCTGCGGCCAACGCGGGCAACGCCCGCAACGGGATGGCGAACCTCGACTGGATGGTCGTGGCGGACTGGCGCCCGACGGAGACGGCGCTCTTCTGGCAGGAGTGCGACAAGGATCCCTCCGAGATCCAGACGACGGTGTATTACCTGCCCGCGGCGCTCATCTACGAGAAGCCCGGCATCATCCTGAACTCCGGCCGCTGGCTGAACTATCGCTACCAGGCGGTCGATCCGTGGGACCAGGCCAAGCCCGACTACGAGATGTGCGACATGATCTGGACGGAGCTGTGCCGCCTGTACGAGCAGGAGGGAGGGGCGAACCCCGATCCCATCCTCAAGATGAAGTGGGACTACTACGTGGACGGCAAGATTGACCCGCGCCCGGTCGCATGGTGCTTCAATGGCTACAACGTCGACGGCACGAGCTTCGAGGACGGCAAGGTCGACCTCGTCTCCGGCTACGGCTCGCTCAAGGCGGACGGCTCCACCGCATGCGGAATCTGGATCTACTCCGGGTGCTGGAGCAACGCCGACGAGCCCCTGAACCCGGCTGTGCAGCCGTGCGGCAGGAGGAGCCTGGAAGATCCGAGCGGCCTGGGGCTCTACCCCGAGTTCTCGTTCGCCTGGCCCGCGAACCGCAGGATTCTCTACAACCGTGCGTCGGCCGACATGGACGGCAAGCCGTGGAACGAGGACAAGAAGCTCGTGGAGTGGCACGAGGACGAGCAGAGGTGGGAGCGCGTCGACGTGCCCGACTTCGTCTGGGGGACCGACGACAACCCCGTCCCCCCGAACAACAAGGCCTTCTTCATGACGTGGGAGCAGGGGGCGCGTCTGGTGAGCTACGGGATGAACGACGGCCCGCTCCCCGAGCACTACGAGCCGTTCGAGTCCCCGACCGAGAACGCGCTGAACGGCTCCCAGAACAACCCGATGATCAAGTTCACCGAGTACGCCTCCACGAATCACACCGACCCCGAGGACGCTCCCTACGTCGCCAGCACGTACTCGGTCACGGAGCTGTGGCAGACGGGCATCCAGACCGACATGTGCCCGGCGCTCGCCGAGGCGATGCCCACCCAGTTCGTCGAGCTCTCCGAGGAGCTCGCCGACGAGCTCGGGATCAAGCCCGGCGACAGGGCGCGCGTCTGGAACAACCGCGGCTCGGTCGTCGTCGACACGGTCATCACGAAGCGCTTCAAGCCGATGCAGATCAACGGGAAGACCGTGCATCACGTGGGCCTCACGCACCACTACGGGTACGCGGTCGCCTTCGACGAGGGCGACATCGTGAACGACCTGTCCCCCAACGTCGGCGACCCGAACTCGTTCATCCCTGAGTACAAGGCGTTCATGGTCAACATCGAGAAGGCATAAGGAGGTGGGCGAAGATGGCTGACTACGCGATCTTTTTCGACTCCTCGCACTGCACCGACTGCAAGGCGTGCCAGGTAGCCTGCAAATGCTGGAACGGACTGCCCTCGCCGCTCGAGGTCAACGCGAACCGCAGCGAGGCGACGCAGGAGAACCCACTGATTGGCACGTATCAGAACCCGCCTGACGTCAACGGGGACACGCGCCTGATAATGCGCTGCCAGGAGTTCGACAGCGACGACCCCTACAAGCCGGTGAACTGGGCGTTCACACGCCGCTCCTGCCAGCACTGCACCGACGCGGGCTGCGTGAGGGTGTGCCCGAGCGGCGCGCTGAGCCACGACGAGGAGACGGGCTTCGTCACGGTCGACCAGGACAAGTGCATCGGATGCCACTACTGCCAGACCGGGTGTCCCTTCGACGTGCCCCGGTACACGAGCTCCGGGCTGCCGGGTGCCAAGGGGGTCATCGAGAAGTGCGACGGCTGCGTCAGCCGCGTGAGGAACGGGCTGAAGCCGGCGTGCGTCACGACCTGCCAGCCGCGCGCCCTGGAGTTCGGCACGCGCTCCGAGATGATCATGAAGGCGACGGGACGCCTGGCCCAGGTCAAGGAGATGGGGTACGCCGACGCCAGCCTCTACGGACTCAACGAGATGAGCGGGCTGCACGTGATCTCGCTGCTCAAGTACGGGGCGGAGAAGCACGGGGCGGTCGAGAACCCCAAGCTCAGCGCCGTCGTGGGACTGTCTGAGGTTGCGAAGCCGCTGGCGGGCGTGGGCGTCGCCGCCGTGGTCGCCGGCCTCGCGATCTCCTTCGCGAACGGCCGCGGCTACAAGCACGGGGAGCTGCGCTACGACACGGCGACGGGCGTCGAGACCAAGGACGGGGACGTCATCGGCGAGTTCCCGGTCGACGAGGTCAGGAAGTCCGAAGAGAGCGAGCCGGTTCACAAGGTGAGCCGTCGCGGAACGAGGGGAGGGGAGTAGCATGGTCGACGCGCACGGAACGGGCACTCCCGCAGAAGGCACGCGCCGAGTCATCCAGCGCAAGTCCCTGCAGGCGCGCATCACGCACGGCGTCACGGTGGTGCTG
>CAIFEU010000163.1 GCA_903789505.1 uncultured Coriobacteriales bacterium | reverse complement strand
GGCAGGGGGAGCTCCCCGGCGCTTGCGGCGGCGGCACGGGCGGACTCCTCGGAGGACGGGGTCGCCGCGCGCGCGGGCTCGGCCTCGTCGGCGGCCGACAGGGCGTCGTCCTCGGCGGCGTCATCAGCGGACGCCACGGCGAAGGGCAACAGCACGAGGCGCTTCGAGGACATCCCGTCGGAGGCCCTGATGACCGTCGACGACCTGTACGACCTGACGCAGACCGGCGCGGTCACCGACGGCAGCGTCACGCTGCTCGACATCCGCAGCCACCGCGACTACACCAAGAACCAGATCGAGGGCTCGCGCAACATCCCCGCCGGCCGACAGATCGAGATCCGTCTCGACGAGATCCCCACCGACGAGGAGGTCATCCTGATCGCGTACAAGAACAGCGACCGCCTGGCCGAGACGTACTACACGCTGCTCGCGAACGGCTACGACGCGGGGCTGCTCAGGGTCGTCGACGGGGGCATCTACCAGTGGATGCAGAAGGGCTACCCCGTCCTGACCGACCAGTTCCTCGGCTGCTAGGACCCAGGAGGCGATCGCATGACACACGCGAATGGAAACGACGAGCCCGTCGTCGGGGCGGTCCGCGCCCCCGGAGGGGCGTGCATGACCCGCGGGCAGGTCATCGCGGGCGCCGCTGCCCTGGCTGCGGTGGCGGTCGGCGCGGGGGCATCGCGCCCGGCGCAGGCGTCGGCGCCGCTGTACACCAGCATGCAGCGCGAGCCGCGCCTGGGGGTCTACGCCCACGCCGACGACAAGTACTTCGCGAGCTCGTCGGGCGTCACGGACGGGGCCGCGTCGTCCTCGTCTGCCGCCGACGAGAGCCCCTCGGGCGTGGCTGCCGACTCGCCGTTCTCCGAGTCCGCCTACGACGGGGTGGGGGAGAGCCTCTCCTACGACTCGGGCGAGTCCGACGGCGTCGCCCCGTACGCGACCCCGCAGGTCACCTACGCCAGCGAGCGCGCCGCCAACGTCAAGCGCGTGCTCGTGGTCGTCGACTACCAGGTCGACTTCGTCAGCGGCGGCGTGTTCGGCGACATCGCGCCGGCGATGGCGATCGAGGACGCGCTGTGCGCGAAGATCGAGCAGTACCGCGACGCCGGTGATATCGTTATCTACACGATGGACACGCACCCCGCTGACGAGTACGACCTCACGCGCGAGGCCACGGTGAACCCCCAGCACTGCGACCCGGCGACCGAGGGCTGGCACGTCTACGGCCGCGCCCGCGCGCTGCTCGAGGGCGACGGGTCCTCGCGGGGCTTCGCGCTCGGGGGCGACTTCTCCAGCCCGGGCGTCGCGACCGTCAGCAGCACGGGCGCCATCCTCGTGAAGAAGGGCACCTACGGCTCGATGGACCTGCCGCGCGTCATCCAGGGCATCCGCGACCAGGGCACGCAGGTCGAGAGCATCGAGTTCGCCGGCGTGTCCACCACCTGCCGCGTCCTGCACAACGCCATCATCTGCTACAACGCCTTCCCCGAGCTGCCGATGATCATGGACGCCGCCACCACGGCGAGCTACACCGACGAGCGCACCGCAGAGCAGCTCGACGAGCTCGAGGCCTGGGGGTTCGTCGTCAGGCGGTAGGGCGGGCGAGTGGGCGGCGCCCCCGCGCGGGGTGCGGGCGAGCGGGCGGCGCCCCCTGCGCGTTGCCCCGACAGGATGCGGGCTTGCCGCGCGGGACGAGTACATGCCGCGCGGGACGAGGGCGAGAGGCGGTCGAGATGGGCATGCGCATACATCATCGCAACCTGGTGGGCGTGCGCTTCCAGGCGCGCTGCGACCTCTACCTGCCCGACCAGGGCCGCCTGACCGGCAGGCGCGTCCTCGACCTGTGCTGCCGCAACGGCAAGGGGGTCTTCGCGATCGCCGACCGGGTGGGGCCGGGCGGCTCCGTCGTCGGCGTGGACCCGGACCCGACGCGTGTCGCCGCCGCCCGGGAGGCATCGTCGCGCGCCCGTCGCGAGCGCTGGCCGCAGGACGTGACGTTCGCGTGCGCCGACCCCTCCGACCTCGCTCGCGCGGGGCTCTCCGACGGCGGCTTCGACCTGGTGGTCTCCAACGCGGCGCTGCTGCTCGCCCCCGACGTCCCGGCGGCGCTGCGCGAGGCGGCGCGCGTCCTCGCGCCGGGCGGCGCGCTGTACTGCGACGTCGTGCTCGAGGACGCCTCGGACGGGGACGCGTCCGTGCGGGGCGTGTGGGGTGTCGGCGACGCCCGTGCCGACCGGGGCGCCCACGACGACTACGCCGACGGCAACGTCTTCCTCGCCGCGCCGACCCGCGACGCGCTCGAGGCGTGGCTGCGGGAGGCGGGGTTCGTCGCCGCGGACGTCTCGGCGATGGGCCCCGTCGCGCCCGACGGCCCCGACGCGTCGCCCGAGCTGCGCGGTCGCGCCTTCACGCACGCCATCGTCGACGCGCGCACGCGCCCCTGACGCCGACGCGCGGTCCGCGGCGCCCGAAGCCTGCGTGCCAGGACGGCGGCGGCGCCGGTCGCCCGGGGCACCCCGTAGCACTCGAGCAGCCTCGAGAAGCGCCGCCGGTCCGAGACGTCGCCCATCGAGAAGCGCATGACCGAGACGCCCGGAACCGCGAGGCGCGACTCGCGCAGCCGCTCCCTGGCGCGCACCTGCTCGGAGCCCAGACCGCCCATGTGCGCGGGATCGACGTACTTCACCAGCCCGTCGAGCTCGCCCACGACCCTGTCGCCTCCCGCGGTCTCCCACAGGAAGTCGACGCGGTTGGTCCGCCACCGGTCGAGCGGGTCCGGGATTCTCACCTGGAGCTGGGGCGCGGCGTACCCCAGCAGGAGCATCACCGCCCGCGCGTAGGACTCCCCGCCGTTCTCCGCCCTCCCGTCGCAGCATGACGCGGTGAGGCGGGCGCCCGGGGCCCCGCGCCGCCGGGCGCCGAGCCGGTCGACGCGCGCGAGCAGGTCGGCGCTGCCGAGCCGCGTCATCCGCGCCCAGGAGTCGGCTATCCCGAGCCCGTCGACGAACCTCGCCTCCCTCAGGCAGCTCACGACCGTCTCGTCGAGGGACGTGACGAGCAGCCCCGCGGCGATCGTCCGTTCGCCCACGCGCCCCCGGACCCACCTGATTCCCGCGACGCGCCGCTGTCCGCCCCGCTCGTCGCAGGGCCGGGCGACACGGATGGTCCCGCACAGCCGCCACGGCACCCACAGCCCGTGCGCGAGCGCCGCCGAAGGGCCGCAGAAGACCCAGTCGGGATGCTTCGCCCCCAGCGCCCTCATGACGTGCAGGTCGCGCTCGCCGGGGTCGAGCTCCCTCCAGCGTGAGGCGCGCGCGAACACGCCCCGGCGCGGCGAGACGACGTCACCGCGGGCGACCCGCCGCCGCAGTCGCTGGGCGATGGGGGCGCTCGGGGCGACCAGGCACGCGCCCGCCGCCTCCGCCCTGTCGAACAGGGCGTCTATCTCGCGCTGCGCGGACTTGTCCATCTGGCGCGTCTCCCTCGGGGTCTCTTCGCCTGCCGGGCTGCCTGCCATTATCCGCGGATCGGGGCGCGCCTGCTCAGACGACGCCCTGACGAAACGCGCGCCGCCCCTGACGGTTCCCGTACGTTGGTGGCGACACGGCTGTCGACCTGCGGTGACGGGCACGCGGGCGGGTTCGCGCGGGCGGGCGGGGGCTCGCGTCGGGTGCGGGAGTCACCGAGACCACACGGACGCCGGGGAGGCGTGCGGGTGCGGGTGGATGCGGGCGGGCGCGGATGGATGCGGCGCGCTCGGATCGGGGACGCCCGCTGGCCCCGGTGCGATCGAAGCGCATCCATCCGCCAGTTGCGGATCTGCCCGCGTGCCCCGCCCCGTCCGCTCGTTGCCGCCCGGCGGCCTTGAGCTGGTGTGCCTGCGGGGGAGAGACGGCGAGGAGGGAGCGTCCGAGGGACGCGGGACGTGCGGATGGATACGGCGCGCTCGGATCGGGGACGCCCTCGCGTCCCGGTGCGATCGAAGCGCATCCATCCGCCTCTCGCGGACCCGCCCTCACGCCCCTACCGGCTGCGAGCCGACGCCCTGTGGCACGAAGGTGCCCGCCGGGGTGGCGAGCAGAGGGGGCGTGCGGATGGATACGTCTCGCTCGGATCGGGGACGCCCGCGGGCCCCGGTGCGATCGAAGCGCATCCATTCGCCTCTCGTAGCCCCGCCTCGCGCCCCCCGCCCGCCCCTGCCGCCGTTCCAGAATCCCATCAGAAAGCTTGGCTTTCCCCTTGAGGTTGTCGCGGCGGCAAGGTTTACCTTCTCCCTCGCAGGCGGGGCGCCGCATGGACGGACGACCCGCGTGCGCCTGCGGTGGGGGCCGTGGGTGGCGCGATCACAAGGGAGGAACGACGATGTCCCAACAGAACGGATTCGGCGTGAGCAGGCGCTCTTTCACGCGCAGCGCAGGTGCCGCGTGCCTTGCCATGGGAACGGGGGCGACGCTGGGGGCGCTCGCTTCCCCCGCGCTCGCGGCGGGGGCGGCCGGCGCATCGGGCGACGAGCCCGCCGCCTCTCGGGGAGCTTCGGGGGCAGCGACCGGCTCGTCCGCTGCCGCGACCGGCTCCGCTGCGGTCGGAATCGAGGCGAGCGACGCGCAGGTCCTGCCGGCCGCCTCTCCCGACCCCGAGAGCATGTTCGGCGTCGATGCGAACGTCAACATGGACACGATTGACGACTACCTGGGCCTGCGCGGTGTGGCCTATCGCGACATGCGCATGCTCAAGGACCCGGCGGACTACGCGTCCATCGGAGGCGACTCGCTGCTCTCGGTCGCGATCGAGGGGTTCGAGGTCGTCCCGATGCCCTACGTGGGCACGCTGCAGGAGCTGCCGGTGTCCGGGGCGTACGACGGTGACCGGCTCTTCGACATCACCTGGGCAGACGACGGGACGGTCGCGCAGGCGACGCCGCGCTACGCCGAGTCACAGCAGATAGTCGAGGACCTCTTCCCGCGCGACGAGCCGATTGTCCTGTGCTGCGGCGGTGGCGGTTATGCCGGAATGATGCGCCAGCTGCTGATCTACCTGGGTTATGACGCCTCGCGGCTGTACAACGCCGGTGGGGTGTGGGACTACACCGGCTACTACCCCGTCGAGCTTGCCAAGTACGACGACGCGACCGGCGATACCACCTACTTCATGTGGCGTGCGGTCATGGCCGACATCGACTTCGACCAGCTCACCGCCGTCGAATAGCGCCTGCCCGAGGACGTGCATGATTGGTCGAGCGGCGCCCCGCGGGCGCGCATGGGCGGCCACCGTCGTCGCGCGAGCGCTACACCCGGCAAGGCGACCCTTGCGCTCCCGCCAGCGCCCGCCTGCACCTGCGCGCCCGCCCGCACCTGCGCGCCCCGTGCCCGCCCGCGTCCCGCAC
>CAIFEU010000162.1 GCA_903789505.1 uncultured Coriobacteriales bacterium | reverse complement strand
GCGGGGGGCGTCGGCGGCCGGCGCCGGGGCCAGGGCGCGGGCGGCGGGGCGGCGGCCACCGAACCCGCGCGGGGCCGCCGCCCAGCTGGGCGGCGGCGGCCCACAGGTCCGGTCGGTTTGTCTCGCGTGGTCCCAGCCGCGTGCTCGGCTTCGTCGGCGCGAGGGCGGGGGGAGGAGCGCCCTAGGAGCGCTTCGCGCGTCCGCGATGGGGCGCGGGGGCGCTGGCGTCCTCCTCGGCGCCGTCCGGCACGGCGTCGGCGTATCCGAGCGCCACGAGCAGGGAGTCGAGGCGCGCCCTCGTCGTGGGGTAGGACATGTTGAGCTTCGCGCCCACGTCCTTGAGGTTGCCGCGGCAGGAGATGAACGTCTCGAGGAACGAGAGCTGGTCGGGGTCCAGGCGCGCGAAGCGACCCAGGATGAAGTCGCCGCGCACCTCGGTCCCGCAGTTGTCGCAGTGCAGGACGAGGGCGTGCATCTCATGGCCGCAGGCGGGGCAGGTTCCGGGAATCTCGTACTCAGTGTCAGACATATAGGGCGTCCCCCTTATCCGATGGCGATCGGCCATTCTCATGCGTAATCATCAATAGAACTTCGAGTGAACAGTGTACCACGTGTAAAAGAAATATTAATAAGTCTTTTACCAAAGAGGAATGAGGAAACAAGTTAATCGTCAAAGTCAGAAAATTGTGACAGATTATCGGGCCAGTTGAGGACGTTTTGTCATCACACGGTGACGCTGAGCTGAAAAAACGCATAATCGTATCAACTTTCGGGCAAGGAAAGTTGTCCGAATGGAATGTCAACTGAACGAAAGGCCTTTCGTCGCCAATCCTGTTGCGCATGGGAGACGTCTCGTCGCCGGGCACACCCGGCCAGAGCCGCGGGCCTGCGCGCACTGGGGCGCGAGCCGTCTTCGGGCGCACGGAGACGTCTCGCAGAGCGCCGCGCGAGCGAGCCTGCGCTATCCCTGCTGACGCTCGGCGCCCTCCCCGTCGCCGACGCCCAGAATCGCGTCGAGCTCCGCGCGCGTGTGGATGCCGAGCTTTGAGTAGATGTGCGCCATGTGCGTCTTCGCGGTATTGCGGGAGATGAACAGCGTGTCGGCGACCTCCTGGGCGTTCATCCCGTCGTAGAGCAGCAGCAGCAGGTCGTGCTGGCGCTCCGAGAGGCCATAGCGCAGGGCGACGTCCGCGCAGCGTTGCGCGCGCAGCTCCTCCGGCGTCAGCGTGCGCCCGCCGTCTGAACCGCCCTCGCCCTGGCCCGACGAGGCAGGGTCCTGGCGGGAGGGACATGCCGACACCCCGCCGCCGGGCTGCGCGGGGCCGGGCGTGCCGTCGGCAGAGAGCGGGCCGCAATCATGAGCCTTAACTTCATCGTGAGACTGCGCCTGAAGTGACCCGAGCGCGGGGTCGGAGGGCAGCTGCTCGGACGGCCCCGCGGCGAACTCTCCCGGGGCGCCTGACGGCGTCGCGGCGCAGACCGGCGGGCTCTCGAGGATCGTCCCCGCATATGCCTTTGTCCCGAGGAGCACCGCGCCGAGGAACAGCGCCACCGCGACGCAGGCGAAACCTGCGCGCGCGACGAGCGTCTGGGCGGGGAGGGCGTTCGCGACTATGGACAGGCAGGTTCCCGCGAACATGCCCACCAGGAACAGCCTGAGACCTGCGACCAGCGGCTTGGCGTTGGGACGCGCGCCGCGGTCGGCCCTGCCGGTAGCCAGGGCGGAGAGAAGCTGCGCGAGCGGCACGACGCCGAGGACGACGGGCAGACACGAGAGCATAAGGCTCGCGCGGGCGGAGATGGCGGGGTTGCCGATGGTGGCGCAGGCGAGCCCAAGCGCGATGCACTCGACGACCAGCGACGCCTGGAGCGCGGCGGTCTGGTGCCAGCGCGGCACGCGCGCGAGGGGGAAGCGCGCGAGCAGGGCGAACGCGAGGATGCCCAGGCAGGGGAACCAGGCGCCGCGCATCGTGACTCGGGTGACGTCGAAGCCGCTCGCGAGTCCCCAGGGCACCATCGAGTCGGTGAGCCCGAGGCACACGCCCAGGGCTGCCGCGCAGGTCAGTGGCGCGTATGCCCAGGAGGGGGAGAGCGTCTCCTGCTCGGGGGATTGCGGGCGCTGCACGAGCGAGAGCCTGCCCTGGGGCAGCATGACCAGCGAAAGCGGCACCGAGCCGCATAGGAACGCGCAGCCCCCGTGGGGGTCCATGCACGCCACGGCGAGGGAGAAGAGCGCACCGACGGCGAGCGTGCCCGCCGAGGTCATGCGGCTCGTGACGCTGGGATAATGCCAGTTCGAGGCAGAGTCGACGATCATCGCCGTGCGCCTGACGGCGTACGAGGCGCACGCCCCCAGCAGCACGCACAGCGCTGCGCAGACGGGGACGAGGGCGGCCACGTTGCGGGGCTCGAGCGCCACGACGAGCGTGAGCGCGAGCGCCGTGAGCGTGCTGACGCAGTACAGAACCCACCGGTTCAGCTCGGGGCCCCTGTGCAGAGCGCGCTGCAGCAGGAGCATGACCAGGAAGCCGAGGGTCGTCCCGAGCAGCGTGAGCGCGGCGGAGACGGGGTAGGTGGTCCCGAACGCCACCCGGTCGAGCCCGGGTATCCCGATGATTCCGACTGCGATTGACCAGCCGCACGCCAGACCGGCGCCCGTCAGTCCCCTGACGAGCTGTACGGGCATCGGCCAGGGGCCGTCGTCTTCCCGCCTCGGTATGGGTGCCGATGTCATCTGCTCCGCCTCGCGATCGTGGGCTGCCGGATTCGGGGAAGGGCTACCGCCGTCTCTCGGGTCCGGAATTCCCATTGGGTAATTGGTCACATGTGATGTGCCCTGATGATAGGAGAAGCCGGGGCGTTGGGGGTAGGATTCGCGGCGCTTTACAATATCGCCGCGTCAAAAGGCGCCCAATCATGGGCTTTACCTGCGGTGTTTCCGCCGAGTATGACGCCATGCCCATCGGCGTCATACTCGGGAATCATACTCGCGGCGTGGGCAACCATACTCATCGAGCCGTCACTTTCCCGCGTGGCGTCCTACTATACGAGTCGACCCAGATGAACGGGCGGTCAACCTCCCATGACCGTCCCGTCCGGCGAAACCCTCCCAATCGCCGATTGAGGGTCAGCGCGGAAAGCGACGAAAGCCCCGGACACACTCCTCCCTTGTGCCCGGGGCTTTCGTCTGTTCGTGCGCAGTCGGAACGGCCTGCCGGCACTGTGCACGCCCTGCGTGCGCGCCGCCGGCTACGCCTCGCGCACTGCCTTCTCGATCATCGAGCGCACCTCACGGATGCCGGTCTTGTCCGTCGCCGACGTGATGAGCATCGGCGTGGTCTCGGGGAGGCCGAGCCCCTCGCGCAGCACGCCCACCTGGCGCTGGCGCACCTGCTTGCCGATCTTGTCGGCCTTGGTCAGTACGACGGCGAACGGGAAGCCGTGGTCCATCAGGAACCGCTCCATCTGGACGTCGAGCTTGTTTGCGGGATGGCGGATGTCGACCAGCGACACCACCAGGGCGAGCCTGCGGTCCTGCTCGAAGTACCCGTTGATGAGCTTCGCCCAGTTCTCGCGCTCCGACTTCGAGACCTGCGCGTAGCCGTAGCCGGGCAGGTCGACGTAATAGCAGCCCGGGACCTCGAAGAAGTTGATGGTCGCCGTCTTGCCGGGCTTGGAGGACGTCTTGGCGAGGTTCTTGTTGCCCAGCAGCGCGTTGAGCAGCGTGGACTTTCCGACGTTGGACCGCCCCGCAAAGACGACCTCGGGCAGCGTCGAGGGGGCGATCTGGTCCGCCTTGGCGTAGGCGCGATAGAAGCGTGAGAGCTGGTAGTTGATCGACATGGGTCTCTCTCTTTCGAATCCGCCGCGCGCACCCGGGCGACTGCCCCAGCGCGGTCGTGGCGTGAACCGTCCGATTATCGCACATGCCTGCCGGTCGCGCTTGTGGTGAATGCATGGGCGCGTGCCGAATCCCCCTGGAGTGGCTAGTATGTTAAATACATCTAACTCTAGGGGCATCCTTCCCGCAGGGTTGTGGGAGGCAAGGGTGCGATTCCGGGTTAGCGACGCGACCATGACCATCGAGAAGAGATTGAAGGTTGACCATGAACGCATCGAGCGCGGTCGTACTGGGTGTCATCATCATCGCGATCCTGCTTGCCGCCCGCCCGGCGATGAAGCACTTCGCGGGCAACGGGGGGTGCTGCGGGGGAGGGTCGTCGTCGGGCGGCAAGACCCGCGTCAGGCAGGCACATGTAGGCGACAAGGACCCCGATCACTACCCGTACCAGACCAAGCTGCTCATCCGTGGGATGACGTGCGAGCACTGCGTGTCCAACGTCGAGAACGCCCTGGACTCGGTCGACGGGGTGTGGGCGACGGTCGACCTTAAGAGCAGGGAGGCCCTCGTACGCTCGAAGCGCCCCGTGGAGACCGCTGACCTTGAACGTGCGGTTGAGCGTGCAGGTTACGGGGTCATCCGCGGATAGAGGGTCGCGGGCTCATCCAGATCTCCCGTCGTTTACCGCCGACGTCCTCGCGCTGTGCACGGCATGTGCGCGTGCGGGGGCGTCGGCGGCGTTGTTGTACACTGGTTTGCCCGCCGACGGGACGGGTCCGCCGAGGGGTGGGACGTCCGCCGGGCGCGGACATATCCGTACAGAGGGGGATGGGGCTGTGGCCTTTATGCATGTCGATCTGTACTCCGACGGCTCTTCCCGCGGGAATCCCGGCCGCGGTGGCTACGGGACGGTCCTGCACTATGTCGACTCGGTCGGCCAGCTGCACGTGCTCGAGCTCTCGCAGGGCTATCGCAGCACGACGAACAACCGAATGGAGATTATGGGCGTCGTCGCTGGGCTCGAGGCGCTCAAGCAGCCCTGCGAGGTGCATGTCGTGAGCGATTCGCAGTACGTCATCAACGCGTTCAACAAGAACTGGATCCGCGGCTGGAAGGCGCGCGGGTGGCGCACGGCCAGCAAGGAGCCGGTCAAGAACGTCGACCTTTGGAAGCGGCTCCTCGCGGCGATGGAGCCCCATCAGGTGAGCTTCTCATGGGTGCATGGCCATCGTGGCCATCCCGAGAACGAGCGGTGCGATGCGCTCGCCACCTCTGCCGCCGACGGGGGCGGCCTGATTGAGGACGATGGGTTCGAGGGGTAGGGTCGACTCGCCGGGCGGCGTGAGCCGCCGTCGCTCGTCAGCGAGGGCATGCGTCCCGTGACGGCGTAAATCGTGAGGCACTCGTGATGGGGGAAAATGTTCCCCAATTGCCCTTGCAATCGGGGTCGCTCTCCCATACTATTCTCTATCGCTGCGCGAGTTGCAGCGTGCCAGTTTAGCTCAGTTGGTAGAGCACCGCTCTCGTAAAGCGGGGGTCATCAGTTCGAGT
>CAIFEU010000161.1 GCA_903789505.1 uncultured Coriobacteriales bacterium | reverse complement strand
GCCCACGTCAATCTGAAGCCCCGTGGTCAGCTTGCTCTGGAGCATCGCGCCCATGTAGCCCAGGCGCGCCTCCTCCGAGCCGGAGATGAGGTCGATCGAGATGCCGCACTCCCTCTCGACGCGCTGGATGACCTTCTCCGCGTTCTTGGCGTTGCGTATTCCGGCGGTCGCGAAGGCGCGCGGCGTCTCGAGGTTGCGAAACTTAGCTGCGCACTCCAGGTATCCCTTCAGGACCTTCACGAGCTTGGCGACGCCCTCGTCGGACATGTTCGACGTCTTCGGGTCAATGTAGCTTACGAGGCCCGCCATGGTCTTGAGCTTGAAGAACGTCGAGAACGTGTGGCTGTCATGGTCGACGTCGAAAAGCGTCAGCCTCACCGTGTTCGACCCGATGTCTATGACGCCGTACAGCATGCTATTCCGCCTTTCGAGGGGAGGGGGCGCGTCATCTCGGCCGGTGCCGAGACCGCCACAAGCCAAGCACGTTACCTTAGCATAGAAGTGTAAGGTCTTTGGCATGCATGTGTAAGCGGGCCCGCCCCATGCTGGGACGAGCCCGCAAGAACCGCGGCAAGTGATTGCCCGACCGTGCCGCTCGAGCCGGATGGCCGACTTCCGTCTATTGCCGGGGTGCGCCGGGGGCGCGTGGGCGGCATCCGGGCATCGACGGGCGAGCCCGCCCTACCTGCCGCCCTCAGCGACCTCCCTCTTGTGGGCATCGATCAGCTTCTGGGCGGTGTCGTGGGGAACCTGCTCGTAGCCGTTCAGCTCGATTGTGTACTCCCCGGTGCCGCGCGAGAGCGAGCGAAGGCGAGTCGAGTAGTCGGTGACCTCGGCGAACGGGACCGTGGCGGAGACGATCGTGTTGCCCTTGCCGTCGGAGTCGATGCTGGTGATGCGGCCGCGCGAGGCGGGGACGTCGCCGGTGATCGCGCCCGCGTAGGCGTCCGGCACGGTTATGACCAGGTTCGCCATGGGCTCCAGGATCACCATGTCCGCCCGCTCGCACGCCGCGCGGAAGCCGATGCGCGCCGCGGTCTTGAAGGCGATCTCGCTGGAGTCGACGGGGTGGTACGAGCCGTCGTAGCACGCGACCCTGATGTCGACCATCGGATAGCCTGCCAGGACCCCCTCCGCCATCGCCTCCTGGACCCCCTTGTCGACCGCGGGGATGAACTGCCGCGGAATCGCGCCGCCCACGACCTCGTCG
The DNA here is from genome assembly GCA_903789505.1 of uncultured Coriobacteriales bacterium. Taxonomy (GTDB): domain Bacteria; phylum Actinomycetota; class Coriobacteriia; order Coriobacteriales; family UMGS124; genus CAIFEU01. Next base: position 4,310 of record CAIFEU010000161.1, on the reverse strand, counting down.
ACGAACTCGTAGCCGCCGCCCGGGTTGGGCTCGACGCGCAGCCAGCAGTCCCCGAACTGTCCCGCGCCGCCCGTCTGCTTCTTGTGACGCCCCTGCGCGCTGGCGGCCTTTCGGATCGTCTCGCGGTAGGCGATCTTGATCGGCTCCAGGACCGCCTCGACCCCGGTCCTCTCTCCGAGCCTATTCACCAGCACCGAGACCTGCGCCTCACCGATGGCCGAGATGATCGTCTGGTGCGTCTCCTCGTTGTGGGACACGCTGATCGTGGGGTCGGCGTCGCACGCCTTGTCGAGGAAGTCCCCGAGCTTGCCCTCGTCATTGCGGTTCTTGGCGCGGATGGCGACCTGGTACAGCGAGTTGGGGAACCTGAACGCCTCCGCCTCGACCTTTCCGGTCGTCGACAGCGTGTCTCCGGTGTTGGCGTCGAGCTTGGGGACGACGATGATGTCGCCCGCGAGCGCATGGTTGACGTCGGTTCTCTCGCGGCCGCACATGAGGTAGAGGTGGCCGAGCCGCTCCTTCTTCTGGGTGCGCGCGCAGATGAGCTCGGTCGATGCGTCGAGCGTGCCGGCGAGGACCTTGACGAACGAGAGCCTTCCGGCGGAGGGGTCGGCGAGGGTCTTGAAGACGAACGCCACCGGGCGCTCGTCGGCAGAGGATATCTTGAGCATGGTGCCGTCGGCGAGGGGCATCTCGCCGTAGTCCAGCGGCGAGGGGAAATAGGTCACGATGTCGTCGAGCAGGGCCTCGACCCCCTGCTCCTGGACGGCGGACCCCGCGTAGACGGGGACGAACAGGCGCTTGGCGATCGCCTCGCTCATGAGCTTCTCGACCTCGTCGGTCGTCAGCGTCTGCCCGTCGAAGTACTTCATCATCATGTCGTCGTCGGCCTCGACGATGAGGTCGATCATGCGGTCGTACGCCTCCTGCGCCGCCTGCTTGTACTCGTCGGGAATCGGCCCCGTGGCTCCCTTCCCGTCGCGATAGGTGCGCGCCTCCATCCTCAGGACGTCGATGACCCCCTCGAAGTCCGGGCCGGTGCCCATCGGCACGCTCATGAGGCCCAGGCGCGTCCCGAAGCGCTCCTTGAGCGTCTCGAGCGTCTGCTCGAGGTGCACGTTGTCGCGGTCGACGCGGTTGATGAAGATCGCGCGGGCGAGGGGAAGGTCCTCGGCGGCATACCACAGCTTGACGGTCGTCGGCTGAGGACCCTCGGCTGCGTCGACGACGAACAGCGCGGTCTCCGCAACCGACAGCGCCGCATAGGCGTCGCCGATGAAGTCGGGGTAGCACGGGGCGTCCAGGACGTTGATCTTGAAGCCCTTGTACTCGACCGGGGCAATGGACGTGGAGATGGAGAAGTTGCGCTTGGTCTCCTCGGGGTCATAGTCGAGCGTGGGCTTGGACCCCCCGTGACCCCCGAGCCGCGCCGTCTTGCCGGTGAGATGCAGCATCGCCTCCGCAAGCGAGGTCTTGCCGACGCCCCCCTGTCCTACAAGAACGACGTTCCTGACCTTGTCCGTCTCTGGTGCGCCCATAGCAGGTCTCCCATCGTCTCGTGGTCCGGCATGAGCCGGCCGTATGGATAGAACCGCGCTGCCGCCGCAGTCGCACGCCTGGGGACGGTCGTGCGGGGCGGCCTCCTGCATGAGGGACATGATAGTTCACCAAAGCTACAGATCGGCTGAGGAGGGGCAATAGTTCGCGAGTGGAGGGACCGGTCCGCGAACCGTGGCCGGCGCTTCCCTGCGACCTGCCGTGGTATCCTGTGCCAGGCGACATCCGGCGACACGGGGCCTCACGCGCCGCGCGTCCGCCCCGCCACGGAGCTGTCGACATGACTACGGGGCCGTGAGGCCGAGGCGCCTCCTCGGGGCCCGGGCGCTCACGCGGAGCCCGAGGGGTCCGGGGGTCCGGCAATGGGGGAGCGGTGAGCATGGGCAGTTCGTTCGGCATTTCCGACGTTTCGTCATATCTCGGCGACCTGATAGGCTCGGCGTCGGGCCTCGCGTCGTACTCGACGGCGGTGCTGGTCGCCTGCGCCATACTGACCTTGATTCTCACGATAGTGTGCTACGTCCTGCTGGTACCCCATGAGAAGCGCGTCGAGGAGGGGCGCAGCAGGTCCCAGGCGTTCTTCAACTTCGACCGGCTCATCATCTCGCCCATCCTCAAGTTCGTCTACCTGCTCGTCTCCATCGGGCTGATCGTGTTCGGAATCGCCTCGATTGTCCAGCTCATCGTCACGGCGGTGGAGTACGCCACCTCCTACCCCCTTTGGCTCGCCTTGCTCGCCCTGGTCCAGGTCGCCATCGGCGAGGTGGTCGTCCGCCTGGTCTTCGAGCTCGTGTTCCTGCTCGTGAAGCTCGTCGAGCAGGCCGACGCCATCCGCCGTGCGCTCAAGGGCGGCGGCAGGAACGATGCCGGCGTTGCCCAGGTGCCCTTCGGGCCCGCACCGTTCCCGCAGGGACCCTCCTCGGCTGGCCCTTCGGCGCCGAGCGGCTTCCGTCCCGATGCGACGGGGCCGGCGCCGGCGATGGGGATGAGCGCACGCCCGACGGCGCAGCCCGGCCCTCAGCCTCCGGCGCGACCCGGCGCGCAGTGGTATCCCTCCTCGGCGGACAGCACGACCATCATGCCGCAGAACATCGACGTCGACGTTCAGGCAATCGTCCCTGACGAGTCGGCTCCGGCGGACGTGACGACCCGCATGGGTCAGCCGGTGCGCACTGCCGTGAATCCTGGCGCGGCACCCGAGGCTGGCCCGGTCGGGGGGATGCCCGCCTCGCATGGGTGGGACTGCGCCTGTGGCATGCGCGGCAACGCCGACGCCGACCTGTTCTGCCCCAGGTGCGGTCGTCCGCGCCCGACGGAGTAGGTGTGGGAGGGGGCATCGCCGTGTCCGTCGGCGGACGGCGGCCAACCCGCGCGGTTCTTTGCGCCATCTGGGCTGCCCTGGCGGTGTTGGCCGCCCTGATCGTGGCGCTTGCGCTGAGCGTGCGAGCCACGCCTCCGTCGGCGCCAGCCGGGGCCCCCGTCGCCTCGTCGGATTCGACATCGGGCCCGCGGTCTTCGCTTGCCCCCTCGGCAGGCTCCTCCTCTCGCGACGAGCTTTCGTCGGCGGCAGACGACCTGCCGTTGCGGGGCGTCACCGTCTGCCTGGACCCCGGCCACGGGTCGATACCAGACCTCGACCTGACGCCGAAATATCCCGGCGCGACCGATGTGATGCAGTACGTTGAGCCCGGCGGAGCCCAGGGCGCGCTCACCGGGACTCCCGAGTACGAAGTGACCCTTGACGTCGCGCTTCGCCTGCGCGACCTGCTCGAGGGCCTGGGGGCTGACGTCGTGATGACCAGGACGACGGACGACGTCGTCCTCTCGAGCGAGCAACGCGCCGAGGTCGCGAACGAATGCGGCGCCGACCTGTTCATCCGCCTTCATTGCGACGGCGACGACGATGACCCCTCCAGGTCAGGCTTTTCGACGCTCGTCCCTGCCGATACCGAGTGGACGCACGACATCCAGGCGCGGTCGCTTGAGGTCGCTCGGGTCATGCACCCCATGATCGTCTCTGAGCTGGGCTGTGCGGACGGGGGAATCGTCGAGCGATCCGACCTTGCGGGCTTCAACTTCTGCGACGTTCCGAGCGTCCTGTTCGAGATGGGCTTCCTCTCCAACCCCGAGGAGGAGGCGCGCCTGTGCGACGAGTCCTATCGTCAGGCCTTGGCGCAGGCAATCGCCGACGCCACCGCCGCGTGCCTGACGGCATGAGGGATCTCGTCGTTCAAAACGACCTCGCCATTAAGAACACTCAGGTTCTTGTTGAAGGATATGTTTGAACGCCTTGACTCTCAATTGAGACATGAATTTCGTGAGTAGAGATTTCGGTCATTGGCAGTGTAGAAGCGACCGTGACCCAGAAAAGAATCCGAGCAGGGTATACGATGTCCCCAAGCTTTCCACCGCCCCGCACTCATAACAGACCACTGGTAGGAGGCAGCCCTATGCATTGCCCATACTGTCAAAACGAGGTCCCCGACGGTTCGCAGATCTGCCCCGTCTGCCATGCCGACATCGCTGCAGCCGCGCGCCGCGCCTCCGCGGCAGCAGGCCAGGGCTCCGCATCCTACGCTGCGCAGCGCTCGACCGGCACCCAGCAGGGGCAGGGATATTCGGCCGCTCCCCAACAGCCCTATACGGAGCAGCCTCAACCTACGGGGGGCTCCTATGCGCCCCAGGGGGCGCAGTACCCCGGGCAGGGGTACGGATCGGCACAGCCACAGGCGCAGGCTCCCTATGGGCAGTAC
>CAIFEU010000160.1:4768-5571 GCA_903789505.1 uncultured Coriobacteriales bacterium | reverse complement strand
CCCCCATCCCCTTCCGCTGGCACGACGTCAACGTGCGGTCGCCCAGAAGGATACGGGACGGCGTCGGGGGCGCTCAATGGTCACTTTTGGCGATGCGTCAACAAGCGGGCCGTCCGGCTTCACAACCGGGCGACCCGAATGGGTGGGGCTGTTCCGTTGCCGCGGGCACCCCACGCCGCTCGTGCTGGGCGGAGCAAGCCCCTCGACGCGCCGCGGGGAGGCGCCCCGGGCGCGCTACCCCCTGGGGACGATCACCGTGGGCGCCGCGAGCCCTGCCAGGGCGCCGCTGCCCACCGAGCCGAGGAGCAGGCGACCGAGCGCCGAGCGCCCGTGCGTGCCCAGCACGAGCATGCGGTGATCGCGCGCACGGTCGAGCAGGACCTTCGCGGGGGACGGGCCCTCGACCGAGCTGCCCGTGACGTTGAGCGTCGGGTACTTCGCGCGCAGGGCCTCGGTGCGCTCGGCGAGGTCGCGCTCATACTCGGCGCCGACGGGGGAGAGCCCCCCGCCCATGGCCTCGGCGGGCTTGGAGATCGCAGGCGGCAGGCCCCACGCGCTAATCAGCTCGAGGCACTCGCCCCGCGACAGCGCCTCCTCCGCGGCGAACTCCACCGCGGCGGCGGAGGAGTCGTCGGGGCCCACGCCGGCGACGATTCCCTCGCCGGGAGCGGCGGGCTCCCAGTCGCAGGAGATGACCGCGGTGGGGACCTTCGCGGCGACGCTCACGCGCAGGCCGCGCGCGCCCGTGCCCACCACACCCACCGGGGCCATGCGGTGCGCGCCCCGCACCCACAAAGCCTGCC
>CAIFEU010000160.1:0-4758 GCA_903789505.1 uncultured Coriobacteriales bacterium | reverse complement strand
CCACCTCTCCGAGCGTGCGCTTGCGGTGCGAGCCCATCACGATCATCGCGTGCCCGGCAGACGCCTTGACCAGGCCTCCCACGACGTCGCCCTTCACGACGCTCGAGCGCCGCGGCACCTCGGGCGCCCGCTGCGCGAGCTCGGCGCACGCTTCGTCGAGGCACCGGCGCGCCACCGCGTCGTCGGCGTCGCTCTCGATGACCCTGACCAGCGACAGGCCCGCGCCCGTGCGCCGCGCCCGCTCGACCGCCCAGCGCAGCGCGTTCTCGCCGCGCTCAGTGCCGTCGATGCCCACGAGGAGCCACGCGGGACCCGCCTCGACGCCGTCGACGCCCGGCCGCGCCGCCGACGCCGCCACGGGAGTGACGGGCGTCCCGCCGGTCGGGCCGACTCCCATGCCGCCCTCCCCCTCGATCCCCGCGCGCCTCGCCGAGCCGTCAATTCCCTCGTTCATCTGTGCGTCTCTCCCCCTATTGGCGTCACGGGGCGCCATGCGCGCCCGCCGTCGGCGGCGTCGCGCCGACGTCTCCCAGCATACGAGCGTGCCACCCAAGTATCGTCAGCTTATTGTCTCAACGTTGTCAGCCGAGCGTCCAGCTCGCGTCAGGCCAGCGTGAGCGCCCGGCAGGCCGGCGTCACGTCCTCGCGCCAGAGTCACGCCTCCGTAAGGTCGCCGTCACGCTCGCGCAAGGCTCGCCTCGGCACCGGCACCACGGTGGCGCCGGCACACACGTCATCCCAGAACTAGTGGAAGATTGGGATGATCAGCCACAGGGCGAACAGGACGATGACCGCGCACGCGCCGAAGCACACGACGGCAGCAGCGCGCCTGCCGCCCCGGTCGCCCGCAGCGACGGGGGCCTGCCCCTCCACGGTCGCAGCGCCTGAGTTGCCCGCGACGCCCGCCGGCGAGGCCGCGCCCTTCGCGCTCGGCCCGTACCACAGCAGGATGCCCAGAGAGTACAAGCCACACACCGACCCCGCAACGGCAATCGCCACGACCAGAACCAGCAGAAGGCTGATGAGCTCGTTCACCATGATGGCTCGCCCCTTTCCCGAGGCCCGCTATGCCTGCACCGCGGGGGCGACGGCTCCCGCCGACTTCTTGCTCTCGACATCGTTGACGTTGCCCGCGTTGACCGGGTCGCGGTTAGCGAGGCGCAGGATGGCCAGCGCCGCGACGACCGCCAGCACCAGCGTCGCGACGACCCCGCCCACGCCCAAGCGCGCCAGCGCGCAGGCGGCGGCGCCCACGACGCCGGCGGCGGGGAACGTCACCAGCCAGGCGACCAGCATGCGCCCGGCGGTGGCCCAGTTCACCGCAGTGCCACGGCCCAGGCCGGTGCCGATGATCGAGCCGGAGCACACCTGCGTGGTCGACAGCGGGAAGCCCAGGTGCGAGGAGACCAGAATCGTCGCCGCAGAGCTGCACTCGGCCGCGAAGCCCTGGGGGGTCTGGATGTCGGTCAGGCCCTTGCCCAGCGTGCGGATCACGCGCCAGCCGCCCGTGTAGGTGCCCAGGGCGATGGCCAGGCCGCAAATCAGCACGACCCACAGGTACGGGGAGCTGCCCGAAGGCTGCAGGCCCGTCGACACGAGCGTCAGCGTGATGATGCCCATCGTCTTCTGGGCGTCGTTGGTGCCGTGCGAAAGCGCCACCAGGCAGGCGGTCACGGTCTGCCCATGGCGGAAGCCGCCGATGACGACCGACTCATCGAGCTTACGAACGATGAGGTAGATCAGCTTGACCGCCACGAACGAGACGAACCCGGCGATCACCGGCGAAATCAGCGCGGGGATGAGCACCTTGCCCACGACGGCGCCGAAGTTCACGCCCTGCACGCCGGCGCCCACGATCACGGCGCCCACCAGGCCGCCGAACAGGGCGTGCGAGGAGCTGGAGGGAAGCCCGGCGAGCCAGGTGAGCAGGTTCCAGATGATGGCGCCCACCAGGCCTGCCAGCACGAACGCGGCGCTGATGGTCACCTCCTGCTCGTTGATGATGCCGCCCGAGATCGTCTTGGCCACCTCGGTGGAGAGGAAGGCTCCCACCAGGTTGAGGGTTCCCGCGGCGATGACCGCGGTCCTGGGCTTGAGCGCGCCGGTGGCGATCGAGGTCGCCATCGCGTTGGCGGTGTCGTGGAACCCGTTGGTGAAGTCGAAGGCGAGGGCGGTGACTATGACGAGAACGACCACGAACAGGGTTGCCGGATCCATGGGATGACGCATCCTCCTCTGACCGAATGGCACAGGCGTCGCGGGTGGGCCCCAAGGCAGCTCCGCGGGGTTCGCGCCGGCGCTGCCCGGGCCCGCCTCCGGACTCGTCGCCGGACGTGCCCGACCGCGCATGCGCACGCAAACGTAAATATGATAAATGCCTTTCGTAAAGGGAGCGTCAGGTCTCACTCGCGCAGATGTAATGCGGTTCTGCTCTTATCGTAGAGACGCGTCGGCGGCGGTCGGACCGCCCCCCCCCCGCGCAAACGCCCGGCCAAACGGGACAGGCGGGGTGGGTGACGCCCACGTGCTGGCGGGCGGGGCGGAGCGAGCGGGAAGGGCACGCCCACGCGCAGGCGGGGTGCGTGGCGCCCACGCGCGGGCGAGCGGGGCGGGGCCGTCTACCGCAGCCGCGCGTGCGGACACATGTGGTGGCGCCCACGCGCGGGCGGCGCGGCGCAGCGGCGCCTCCCGTGCGGGCAGGTGACGCCTCCCGCGCGCGGTGCGCTCAGCCCGCGAGCGCGACGGCTGCCGCCAGGATCGCGCCGAGCGCGAGCGCCTGGACGCAGCTCACCACCAGCAGCGGTCTGAGGATCTCGCCCTCGTGGCCCGCGGCGTCAGCGGTGGTGGCCCCCAGCAGGATGGTCGACGGGCCGATCGCCGCGCCGGCGGCCGCCCCGGCGGTCTGCCCGGCGAGCAGGTAGCTCGGATCCACGGAGAGCCTGTCGGCCATCTGCGCCTGGAAGCCGGCGAGAAGGATGTTGGACGACATGTTGCTCGAGGTGACGAACGCCCCCAGGGTCCCCAGCACAGGGGCGAGGGGCACGTAAGCGGCACCGGCGGCGAGCGCCACGCCCGACGCCAGCACGTCCATCTGACCGGTGGTCTGCATCAGGCGCGCCATGACGACCAGCATGACGACGCTCGCGAACACGCCCGTCAGGCGCGAGAGCGCGACCGACGCCGCCCCGCGCAGCCGCGCGGCGTCGATGCGGCCGGACAGGCGCATCGCGAGCGCACAGTACAGGCACGTCAGCGTCAGGACGAAGCCCGCATGGCACACCAGGCGCACCCCGCCGACGCTGATAGGCGAGAGCAGCCCCCACATCGCGGGGACCGCGAACACGAGGGCGGAGAGCACCGCCAGGACGGCGAACGGGCTGGCGCACACGGCCAGGTCGGCGAGGCTGACGGCGCCCCCGCGACCGCCGACACCCGCACCTACCGCCGGCCACCCTCCGGCCGGCGCGGGCGGCTCCGCGGCGTCCATGCGCGACTCGCACCACCAGGGACGCGCGTAGGCGCCGGCGCGGAACAGCGCGACGCAGGCCACCACCGCGGCAGCCGTGGGGACGAACGCGGCGACGGTCTGGTTGGCCTGCCCCACCAGGAGCTGGCCCCCTCCCATGATGGTCGACATCGAGAGCACGAGCGCGAGGCCGTGGCGCACCCCCCGGGCGCCCGCGTACAGCGCGCAGATGACGACGCCCGCGGACAGGTTGAGCAGCCACAGCAGGGCGCATGCGACGAGCGAGGTCGACGCGACGTCCCCCACGGGCCCCATGTCGACCAGGGCGTCCCACGCCATCGCCAGCGTCCCGAACGTGTTCGCCCAGGAGTGCCCGACCAGCGTCAGGACGACGGCGGGGACCGGCCTGATGCCGAGCGCGACGAGGAACGGCGCGCAGACCGCCACCGGCACGCCGAAGCCGGTCACCGACTGCAGGAAGCTCGAGAACACCCAGCCGAAGAAGAGCACAAGCGCCAGTCGGTCGCCCGACAGCCCGCAGACGAACGCGCGCACGACGTCGAACGCGCCGCTCTCGCGCATGACGTCGTACAGGACCATCGCGGGGCAGACGGCGTACATGATCGAGAGCGCCGAGGCGAGGCCGCCGCTCGCCCCCTGCCACAGGCTTTCCGGGCTCAGGGTGCCGAGGAGCGCGGCGGACACGAGGGTGACAGCGAGCCCGAGCGCGCCGGCCACCGACACCCTCGCCCGCGCGAGCGCGATCGCGGCGAACAGGACCGCGACGGGCGCGAAGCTGACCAGCCACTGGACCGCGCCCACCTGCTGCATTGAACCCGTCCCTCCCCCGGCCCACCGCCCCCTCCGCGTCCGCGCGGGCGAGGGACGACCCTCGCGGCGGGCGGCGCGGGACCCGGGCTCTCCCCCGCGGCCGCGGTCCCACGAAGCGGAGCACGCACGGGCATGCATTGTAGCGCTCGCGACCCCGGGCGCAGCGGGCGGGGCGGCGGGAGGCGGGACGGCGCGGAGGGCAGGGGGCGGCAGCGAGTGCGGAAGGGGCGGCCCGGCAGCAAGCCGGCACCGCAGGCAATTTGCAGGGATAGAAGAGAGTTGGGTCAAGAATCGGGGATTGCGTATGTTCGCTTTGACCCTGGCAAACCGCGCGCCGAAGCGGCTCGATGATTGCAAACCCTCTGACCTGCAGAGATGGTCAGCACAGTTCGTGGGCTCGCCACGCGCCCCCCTATGGCCGCCACGGCCCACATCCGAGCCGGGGGGGTGTTGGCGGGTGG
>CAIFEU010000159.1:2639-5635 GCA_903789505.1 uncultured Coriobacteriales bacterium | reverse complement strand
GCCCCGCGCTGACGCAGGCGCGCCGCCGCCCCGGCGCCCCCGCGCCGACGCGCCAGCTCAGGCGCACGTCGACGCCGAGCGTGCCCACCTCGGGCTCGGAAAGCGCGAACGCCTCGCCCATCGTCACGGCGCCCTGCCCCGCAACCGCGCCCGGTGCGGACGCGCCGCCCACGACCTTGGGCGCCACGTAGGCGACGATCTCGTCGACGAGCCCGTCCGCAAGCGCCTGCGCGTGCAGGGTGGGGCCACCCTCGAGCAGGACCGAGTCGACCTCGCGGCGGGCGAGCTCGCCCATAAGCACCCGCAGGTAAACCCCGCCGGCCCACCCCTACCAGGCGACCACGCGCACCTCGACGCCCAGCGCGCGCAGCACCTCGGCGCGGCGGGCGAGCTCGTCCGCGTCGGCGCCGCCTTCTCCCGCCGCCGACTCCGGGGAACAGCACGCGACGATCAGCGGGACCTCGCGCGCGCTGCGCGCCAGGCGCGTCGACGGGGCGACCGCGGACAGCCGCGCGTCGCACACCACGCGCAGCGGGTCGCGGCCCCCCTCGAGCCGGCAGGTGAGCAGGGGGTCGTCCGCGCGCACGGTCCCCGCGCCCACCATCACCGCGGCGAGGCGGTTGCGCAGGGCGTGCCCGTGGGCGCGCGCGAGCTCGCCGGTGACCCAGCGGGCGTCGCCCGACGCGCAGGCGACGCGGCCATCCGCCGACATCGCCCACTTGGCCACCACGTAGGGCGCCCGCTCGGTGATGTAGTGAAAGAACACCTGGTTGATGGCGTCGCACTCGTCGCGCATGAAACCCGTGACGACCTCGACGCCCGCGTCGCGGAGTCGCGCCACCCCCCTGCCGTCGACCAGGGGGTTGGGGTCCGCCGAGCCCACGACGACGCGGGACACCCCCGCCTCGACCAGCGCGTCGGCGCAGGGCGGCTGGTGGCCGGTGTGCGAGCACGGCTCGAGCGTGACGTAGACGGTCGCCCCGGCGGGGTCGAAGCCGCCCCGGGCGCAGTCGGCGAGCGCCTCCCGCTCGGCGTGCGGTCCCCCGTAGCGCCCGTGCCACCCCTGCCCGATGATCCTACCGTCGCGCACGATGACGGCCCCGACCAGGGGGTTGGGGTTCGTGCGCCCGCTGCCCCGCAGCGCGAGGGCGATTGCGCGGCGCATCATCGCCGCGTCCTGACCCATGGCGTCCTGGGATGCCATGGCGCTTCCTTCCCGCCGGCGGGCGGATGCGAGCGGGCCTTTCCAGGGCATGAAAAAAGCCCGACGGGCATCTGCTCGCGGGCTGAGTCTCAATGAACGCCGCGCAGCCCCCCTCGGGGGACAGGTCGGCATTCGCTGTTCTTCCATCCGGACTATACCGTTGGTCCTGGACTCGCACCAGGTCAGCCCCTATCGGGGCTCGCGGACTTCGGGAAGCGTCCCGTTACCGCCAGTGAGGAATCGCACCTCGCCCTGAACAGACGACTATCGTCGTTTGGACGTACTGTAGCGTTCGCGCCGGGCGGACGCAAGCGTCTCGTGAAAATTCGCACGCGCGCGCCGATGTGCGTGCCGGCACGCGCACCGCCGCCGCAGGCGCGCGTCGGCACGGGGACTACCTGCCGGCAGGCTTCTTGAGGTACTTGATGTAGACGGTCAGCGTGCTCACGTTGAAGAGCTCGCCGTCGGAGAGGCGGCGCTGGTCGATGTGCCACACCTGCGTCCTGCCGCCGCCGTGGACCAGCGTCGCGTGCGTCTCGATCGTGTCGCCCTCCTGCACCCCCAGCAGGTGCGAGCACTCCAGATTGAGGCCGAGCGGCCAGGCGACCTGCGGGTCGAACCCGGTGATCGCTGCCTTGTTCGCGCAGTTCTCCGCCAGCCATGCGCTGATGCCGCCGTGCAGGATCCCGTTGGGCTGGAGCATGACGTCGCACACCTTGGTGCGGGTGATGCCCTCCGTGGGGGTCATCTTGACGTATTCGACGTTGATGATGTCGCTCAGGTTCACGGGGCGTTCCCTTCTCACGAAAAGGGGCGCCCGTCCCCGGGCGCCCCGCATTCCGATGCAGTGTCTCGCTGAAACGAGGACCTCAGGCCGTCATCGGCATTCCGAAGCCGGCAGGGCCTGACGCCAGGCTAGGCGAGCCCGACCCGGCAGTCGGCCGCGCTAGCGTAGCACTCCTCGAGCAGCATGCCGATGCGCTCGCGGGAGACCTTCAGCGAAATCGAAAGCTCGTCAAGAAGCCGGCTGTGAGCCGCCTGATAGACGCTTGAATAGCATTCGCGCGGCTTGCGGCCGGTCCTCGCCGCCTGCTCCATATGCTCGCGCACCGTCTTGGCGACGCGCATCGTCTCGCGGGTGTCGCCCTCGCGCAGGCACTCCATGAAGTGGTCGCGGATGGTCCAGGACTGCTGCTTGTCGAAGCCGTCTGGCTTGAGGCTGGGCGCCTGCCTGATCAGGTCGCGCGCGGCCTCGGGCGAGATGATGTCGCGCAGGTCGCCCTCCTTGGAGACCGGGAAGTGGATGCGGATGCCCGCGCCCGTCAGCGGGGAGAGCTTGTACTCGAGGATGGTCTCCTCATGGCCCGGGTCGTCGGCGCTCGCGCCCACGACGGCGGTGCGCTTCTCCACCCCCACCACCTGGCAGACGCCCTGACCAGGATGCACCACGTAGTCACCCTCGGAGTACTTCACGCAATCACCCTCTCTGCTCGCCAGTGTCCTGGGCAACGGATACAGCCATCCCGAGCGCCGGCGGACGGCGTTCGGGAGTGTTCGCTTTTCGGCTGGATTACGGAAGTGAGTGTATCATATTTCACGATGAAATGTCATGCATTCGATTAAATTGGTGTACGTTAGCATAACGGTGGAGTGGTTGGAATATCGAATCGGATTTAATTTGACTTTCTTGCCGACCGGCATCGGGAGGAGCCTCGGTTGGACGGATTGAGCGACATCGACGGCGCGCGCCCCGGGCCGCCCTCCCCCGCCCCCCCCTCCGTGCCCGACGCGC
>CAIFEU010000159.1:0-2629 GCA_903789505.1 uncultured Coriobacteriales bacterium | reverse complement strand
TTGCTGGCGCCGCGGCAGGGGGCGGCCCGGGGGTGGGACGTTTGGCGCCACACCGCGGGCGCGGGCGGGGGGCGGCGCCCCCCCGGGCGCGCCTCCGTGCCGGACGCGCCGGACGCGTCGGGAGGGACAGACGTCTTCGTGGTGGGCACCGTCGCCTGCGACACGATCGAGCGCGTGGACCGCCTGCCCGGCGCCGACGAGTTCTGCCTGGTGCGCGGCGTGGAGCGCGCCGCGGGCGGCAGCGCCGCCAACACCGCCGTGCAGCTCGCCCAGCTGGGCGACCGCGTGGCGTTCGCGGGGGCGGTGGGGGACGACGACGCCGGCGAGGCGTTCGCGCGCAGCCTGCGCGAGGAGGGCGTCTCGACCGAGGGGCTCGTCACCCGCCGCGGGGCGACGACGACCGTCACCCGCGTCACCGTCGACCGAGAGGGCGCGCACTTCATCACGCTCGACATGGGCGACGCGTTCTTCTCCCTGCGGCCCTCCCAGCTCGACGCGGGCGCCATCCGCTCCGCGCGCGTCCTGTATACCGACCTGCTGCCCCGCGATGCCGCGCTGCACGCCCTGCGCGTGGCACGGCGGGCGGGCGTCGCGTGCGTGGTGGGCGTCGAGACCGGCATGGGACTGATGCGCGAGTTCGGCTGGGACGACGACGCGCTGCTGCGGGCGATGCGCGAGGCCGACGTCATCATGGCGAGCAGGCAGGCGCTCGGCGACCTCACCGCGTCCGACGACCCGCGCCTGCTGATGGGTATGCTCGCGCGCCAGGGAGACGACGCCGCGCCGCTGCCGGACGGCGGCGCGCTCCCCTCCGCGATACTCACCACGATGGGGGCGGCCGGGTCGCGCGCCGCCACGCGCGAGGGGGGTCTCGAGGACGTCGCCGCCGTGGAGCCCCCCGACGGCGCGCGCGTCGTGGACACGACCGGGGCGGGCGACTCCTACCTGGGCGGGTTCATCCACGCGCGCTTCATCGAGGGCGCGAGCCTGCGGCGGGCGATGGAGTTCGCCGCGCGCTGCGCCACGGTCAACGTGTGCCACCCGGGGGCGCGGGCGCCGCGCAAGGCGTTCGCTCGTCTGCGGGCGCACTGAGCCCCGCTCCCACGCGCGCGACGTTAGGCCGGTCAGGCGACGGGAAGGCGGCGCCTACGCGCGCCTCCTGCCGCCGTCGTAGCGCCAGCTCGGGTCGGTCAGCACGCGCGCGATGCACAGGCCCAGCGGCAGACACAGGATGATGATGATCGCCCGCAGCGCCCACGAGAGCCCGTCCACGGCGTTGAACTCGCCCAGGAAGTACATCGCGCGGTACAGGTACAGGCCGGGCACCATGATGACGATCGAGGGGACCGTCAGGCTGATGCGCGGCATCGTGAAGCGAAGGCCGACGACCGACGCGAGCAGGCCCGAAATCGTTGCCCCGACCAGCGCGGCGAGCTCGGGGGGCATCGACGCCAGGTCGATGAGCTCCAGCCGGCAGGTGTTGCTCACCATGCCGATGAGCGCCGCGGCGAGGCACATACGCTGCGTGCTGTTGAACATGACCGAGAAGCCGAACACGCCGACGAAGCTCATCACGAGCCTGAGCGCGCACGTCAGCTGCGCCGACAGCCCCTGGGGCTCGAACTCCGAGGGGTAGAAGCCCACGGCGATCGCCACGATCCATCCGGTGAAGCACGCCAGGATGATGACCGCGAACGCGTAGGTGAGCCGCTGGATGCCCGAGGCGAAGTTGAACCGCGCGATGTCCAGCCCGCCCGTGATCAGCGGGAAGCCGGGAATCACGAACAGGAGCGCGCCGATGTAGCCTGCCTGGTGGACGCTCGCGTCAACCCCGGGCACCAGGGCGCCCAGCAGGCTGAGCGAGGCGAGGTAGACCAGCCCGCCCACGATCACCGACAGGATCATCGCCGCGAAGTGGTTGAGCTTGATCGCGCTCATCCTGCGCCGGGAGAAGTTGCCGAACCCCGCCCCGAGTGCCGCGCACAGCATCTCGACCGGCCCTCCCCCGAGCAGGAAGACGAACGCCCCGCACGCGCAGCCCGACGCCAGCCCGTGCTGCCAGGGGTGGTAGTTGCCCGGGTGGCGCTCGATCTCGTCGAGCAGGCCGAACACCTCGCCGACCGTGAGGCCCGCGCGGTAGCGCGACAGCTGGTCGACGAAGCCGTTCATGAGCTGCATGCGCTCGGTGTTGACCCCCGTGGAGGGCAGCGAGGCGATCTCGGTGAACAGCTCGGCGCCGTCGGTGACCGTGAGGTCGATGTCGACGAGGTCGACGTCGGCACGGCACCGCACCCCGAGGCTCTCGGCGACCCTGTCCATCAGCTCGCGCACGCGGCTCGCGCCGGTGCCGCTGGAGAGCATCAGCAGGCCCGCCCTCATGATGACGGCGGACTTCGCCCGCAGGCTCGCGTCGACGACCTTCACGTCGGACTCGTCCGCCGGGAAGCCCCCGTCGCCCCCGCCGGGGTGCGCGCGGCCGGCGACGGGTGCGCCGGCGGCTTGCGTGGGAACGGTGAGGGGGGATGACGGCTCTTCTTGAGGCATGGCGCGGACTTTCCTGACGGGCTCTGCGGACGAGTGGCGGGACCGCGGTCGGCGCGCCACGCCGCGCGGCATCCCTGCCGACGTC
>CAIFEU010000158.1 GCA_903789505.1 uncultured Coriobacteriales bacterium | reverse complement strand
GCCCCGTACCGTTCCCCGTCCCTCGCGCGTCATCATGTCGTCCATCTTCTCTCCCCTCGCGCCCCGCCCGAGCGGCGAGGCGTCGTCGAGTCCCGTGAATGCCAAGCCAGAACGCCGCGGCGGGGCGCCGCGCCCCTACAGCCCGCCCGCCTCGTTCGACGGCTGCTCGGCGATGGCGACCTCGAGGTTGCCGTTGCGGGTCCTGATCTCGTTGATCAGGTCGCGCTCCTGGGCGGCGTCGTTCATGCGCATGCGGTACGTCAGCTTGAACAGCGACCCCATGTTGGTCGTCCTCACGCCCGTGAGCTCGTGAGATGCCGTGTAGCGGTCGAGGATGTCGTCGATGAGGCCGGTGTAGTTGAGGTCCTCCGGCACCACGACGGTGAGCTGGCGCTCGTCGGGCGCCCCGAGGCGGCGGAAGCCGAAGGCCTGCAGCGCGAGGTAGGCCGAGCCGATGACGATGGTCACGAGCAGCGCGTATCCCAGATACCCCATCCCGCACACCAGCCCCACGCACATCCCCAGGAAGATGAACGCGATGTCGCGCGCGCTGCCCGGCGCCGAGCGGAACCGCACGAGCGAGAAGGCGCCGGCGACCGCGACGCCCGCCCCGATGTTGCCGTCGACCATCATGATCACGACGCACACGACCGCCGGCAGAATCGCGAGCGTCGTGACGAAGCTCCTGGTGTAGCGGTTGCGGAACATGTACGCCGCCGTGAGTGCCACGCCGAGCGCGAGCGCCGCCAGCACGCACGCGATGAAGCTCACGGGGTTGATGTCGCTCGCCGTGGTGGTCGCGGTGCCCGTGGCGGCAGCCGCCGCGGCGCCGAGAATCGATCCGAACATCGTCCAGCCTCTCTTCCTTCGCTCTCTCGAGTTTCGTTCCTCGTCCCGCACGCCCGAGGGCGGCCCCCGGGGGCGGGCGCGGGTACGCCTGCCAGGGGCCTCGTTCCGCGCGCCCGAGGGCGGCCCCGCCAGCCCGCGGGCAACCGCATAGGGAGCGCTATGCGGACAGGGCAACGGTGCCGAGCCGGACCGCCCCGGCGGCGACCTCGCGCCTGTACGCGGCGCCGTACTTGGAGAAGCTCGACCTGAAGACGCGGTGCTCCGTCATCCAGCGGACGAGCCACAGCGGCATCGCCTCCGCGCACTTGACCTCGAGCAGGGTCTGCCCGGGCGCCAGCACCTGCGTCCCCTCGGTCGTGCCGTCGAGCCTGACGTCGCTCGTGCGGTAGCGGACGTTGCGGTCGAGCGTCATGCGGAAGTCGGGGTCGTCCTCGCCGTAGAACGCCACCCGGTCGTACGCGACGAGCATCGCCGGGCGCAGCCCGCCTGCCGCGGGGTCCCCGTAACGCGCCACCGCCGCCGCGATCTCGCGCTCGATCTGGCCCCGGGGCGGCACCTCGCCGCGGGCGAGCAGCCGCGCGCGGTCGTAGGGGGTCTGGGTGCGCCGCTTGTACACCACCCCGTCGTACTTCTTCTTGAGCTCGAGGAAGACCAAGTCGTCGCCGGCAGGCGCCCGATAGCTGCGCAGGCGGAGCTTCTCCTTGTAGAGCGGGTGCTCGATCGACCTGCGTGCCAGCAGATAGTCGGGCGTGTCGAGATAGACGCTGCGCGTCGTCGAGGGTCCGTGCGCGTCGGGCACCATGTGCTCGCCGATCAGAGCCTCGAGCGACGCGCGCTCGTCCTCGGTGAGCAGGTACTTGGTCTCGCGGCGCCTGAAGACGCACTGCACCGCGCGGGGCGCCCGCCGGGGGTCTTGGGGGTCCCGGGGTTCCTGTGAGTCCCGTTGCGGCACCCGTCCCGAGGCCTCGGCGCCCTCCCGCGCGTGCTGTCGGGATGCGCACGATGTCTGCACGGCACCGCGCGCGGCGCGGGTGCGGGTGCCCCTTCCCATGGTCGCTCTCGTCGGAATCATGGCCGCGCCTCCCTCAGTCAGGGCGGCATGGGCCGCCTCTTCGCTGTCGCGGCACATCCTACGCGGGCAACCTAAATCCAAACTTTGGGCTGAATTCTGACTGTGGCCTTACAGAACCATGACAAAGCGCATCGACGCACCGTCGGGGCTCTCCGCCGAGACGCTGCCGCCGTGCGCCTCGGCGATGGCGCGCACCACCGCGAGGCCTATTCCGTGGCCCTCGGAGCTGGCACGCGACTCGTCGGAGCGATAGAAGCGGTCGAAGAGCTCGGGATGCTCGCCCGCATCGACCGGCCCGCAGGCGTTCTCCACGGTGACGCGCGAGCGCCCCGCCCGCCCCGGACGGACCTCGACGCGCACGTTCGACCCCTCGGTGGAGTACTTGAGCGCGTTGTCAACGAGCAGCGAGACCGCCTGCTCGAGGAGCGCGGGGTCGGCCCGGCACGGAAGCGCCTCCGGTGCGTCGCAGCGAATCTCGCGGCCCGTGGCGACGGCGACCGGCTCGAAGTCCCGCGAAACCTTGCGCGCCAGGGCGGCGAGGTCGAGGTCGGCGGGCGAGAGCGAGCCCGCACCCTCGTCCATGCGCGCCAGGGTCACGAGCTCGTTGGTGAGGTCGGTCATGCGCTGCACCTGGTGGCGTATCGAGCGCGTCCACTCGGAGGGGCCGCTCTCGATCTCGATCACGTCGGTCGACGCGCCGATCACCGCAAGCGGCGTCTTGAGGTCGTGGCTCGCGTCGGTGATGAAGCGACGCTGCCGGCGGTAGCTCTCGGCCACGGGGGCAAGCGCGCGGCGCGAGAACGCGAGCACCAGCACGAACACCAGGCCGGTCGCGAGGACGACCGCCAACACGCTCATCACCAGCAGCGAGCGGAAGCTCGCGAGGTTCTGCGTGCAGTCGAGGAACGCGACCGTCGTCGAGCCGTCGGCGACCGAAACCAGGTAGCGCCTGCCCCCCAGGAACCCCGAACTGCGGCCCGCGTCCTGGACCTCGAGCGCCAACTGGGCGGCCTGCGCCTCGTCGACCGACGCGATGCGCGACACGTCGACGGACTCGACCGCGCCGTCTGCGCCGATCGTCACGGTGAAGAAGCGCATCTCGTAAGGAGTCTCGGCCGAGAACCCCGCGTCGCCGAACAGGGCCGAGAGGAGCCCGCGACCGGGAGGGGACCCGGCCTGCCCCTGCTGCACGACTGCGGGAGCGTCCGCCGCGGAGGAGGACGAGGCGGCCGAGGCGTCCTGCGACTGGGCGACGGACCCCTCCGGGGATGCACCCACCTGCTGGAGGCCCGCCGGGGACTGCGCCTGCATGGGCGGCTGTCGACCGAACCCCTGGTCGACGAGGGCCTCGAGCGAGCCGCCGCTTGCCACGACCGCCTCGAGCTGCGCGTCAGCACGCGAGACCAGGCGCACGTAGTAGGTCACGTCGAGCGCGACGACGATCCCCACCAGGACCAGCGCCACCGCCGCCATCGCCGAGACCACGAACTTGCGGCGCAGCTCGCGCACGATGCCCGGCGCACCGTCGTGGTTCCGGTCATTCCGGCCGGGGCGCGCCCCGCCGCGCCTCCCGCCACCGTCCATCGCCCGCCTCACCGCGCGCCGCCGGGTGCGTCCGAGGGCGCGGCGCCGGCCGGGGCGTCGGCGTCATGGGCGCCGTCGAACTCCAGGCAATAGCCCACGCCCCGCGTCGCAACGATCCGGACGCGCGAGCCGATGCCCGCAAGCTTCTTGCGCAGTCCGGAGATGTAGACCCACACGATGCTCGGTTCGGCGTCGGAGAGGCCTCCCCAGACCTTGCGCATGAACTGGTCGACCGACACCTTGGTCGCCGGGCTGCGCAGCAGGACCTCCATCATCTGGAACTCGCGCTGCGTCAGGTCGCAGGACCGCCCCCCGCACCGGACGCGCCTGCCCTCGACGTCGAGCTCGAGGTCGCCGAACCCGGGCGAGGCGACGGCCTCGGAGGGGTTGGCGCGCGTCAGGGCGCGGATGCGCGCGAGCAGCTCGGCGGCGGCGAACGGCTTGGTGAGGTAGTCGTTCGCGCCGGAGTCGAGGCCCTCGACGCGGTCGCGTATCTCCGACTTGGCGGTGAGCATGAGCACGGGGACGTCGTTGCGGCCCTCGCGCAGCCTGCGCAGGACCGTGAGGCCGTCGACCTTGGGCATCATGATGTCCAGGACGATGGCATCGTAGTCGTTGGCGGAGACGTCGTCGAGCGCCTGCGCGCCGTCATAGGCGGCGTCCACCACGTAGCCCGCGTGTTCCAGTATCGCCACGAGCGCCCGCGAGAGCTCGCGCTCGTCCTCAGCAAGTAGCAGCCTCATGCGGACGCCTCCCATCGCCCCGCCCGTCGCCGGGGCGCCGTTCCCGACCCGACGGCCCCGCCGCCGTGGGCGGGCGCCCCCTAGCTTATCCGACGCGCGCGCAAAGCGGTGGCGTCACGGGCGCGCAGGCGCCCGCGGCACCGGAACGGCAGACGGTAGAGGCGGCAGGCACGGGCATGACGTGCTCCCTGCCACCGGGCGCCGGCGGAATCAGGCCAGCTCGTCCTCCGCCCCCGTCCGCCCCTCCATCAGGTCGACGAGCTGCTGCTTGGAATGGATGCCGAGCTTGGCGTAGAGGGAGCGCGTGTAGTTGCGGATCGTGTTCTGCGAGTAGCCGAGCTCGGCGGCGATCACCGAGCGGCTGCGCGCGCGGGCGATGCGCACCGCGATCTCGCACTCGACGTCGGTGAGCCCGTGCGCTTCGCGCAGCTCGTCGACGCGCACGCGGTAGATATCGCTCTCGAGGTGGGCCAGCTCCCCTGGCGCGGCCGCCCTGATGTCGCGCTCGGCAAGCGCCTCCCGCGCGCCGTCGGCGTCGACGGGAGGCTCCCCCGCCGCCGCGAGCGCCGGTGCGCGCTCGGGGACCCCCGACGAGGCGACCTCGTCGGCTATCTCGCCGAACAGCGCCTCATCGCCTCTGAAGATTCCCAGGCGCAGGGCCATGACCATCTCGACGACCATCAGCGTCGACATCGCCACGAACATCACGACCTCGCCGTAGGGCAGCACCGGAATCAGCGTGGAGAAGAGCCTGCCCAGCCCCATCGCCGCGAGCGAGCCGCTGTACAGCACCACCAGCACGAACATCGGCGGGCGGCTCATGTGGCGCCCGAGCGCGTAGCTCGTGAAGAAGACGAAGCTGTAGAAGAAGCTCTCCGCGCTCAGGAACAGCGCGGTCGCCAGCGAGCGCGTCCAGCCCGCGTCGCTGGTCAGGAGCACGATCGCGACGATCAACAGGACGTTCTCGAAGTACCACACCCCCGTGAACCGGAACGCCCCTCCGCACCTGAACACCCACAGCAGCAGCCCCACCAGAACCGCGACCAGGACCGCCTGGTGGACGGTGCGGACCAGCTGTCCCAGCTCGCGCGGGTCTCCGTCGGGATATCCCAGCGTGATGCCCAGGACGAACGCGAACATGAAGAACGAGGCGCCCAGCTGCACGACGTCGCCGCGCCGCTGCCCGCCGTAGCGGCGGTCGAGGCCGTGACGCGGCGGCGCGCACCTGCCCGCGGCGTCGAGGCGGTGCGTCGCGTCCCAGTACGCCAGCACCGAGAACGCGGGCACGAACAGGTTCACGACCCCCATCGCGTACGGGGACAGGTAGCCTGCGACCAGCGAGAGCAGGCATGAGAGCGCGAGCCCGCCGACGACGCAGAGAAACGCCCGCGACGGGCTGAGGCG
>CAIFEU010000157.1 GCA_903789505.1 uncultured Coriobacteriales bacterium | reverse complement strand
GGCCGAGGGCCCGCGGGACTCGCCCGCGGCGCGCACGGCGTCGCCCACCCTGCCCACCGCGCCGGAGAGCCGGCGCGCCGCCTCTGCCGCGCCCTCGCCCACCGCTCGCGCCACCGCGTCGGCGCCCTTGCCCGCGGCGATCTGCACGAAGCGCAGCGCGATCTCCTTGGTCTGCCTCGAGGAGCGCGCCACCGCGGATGCGACCTGCGGCGACAGCGGCGCGGCGAAGAACTCCTCGAACGTCTTGGCGCCGCCCGCGCCCAGCACGTCGAACAGCTCGTTGGTGAACCTCTCCCGCTCGCCCAGGGGTATCGACGCGATCCACCCCGCCAGTGCCTCGTCGAGCAGCGCCGCGGAGGGGTCGAGCCCCGGGGCGGCGACGAACGAGCCGTCGCACGCCACCTGCCAGGTCATCGGGTCGTGCTGGACCGAGCCCCGCGCGGAGCTCGCCACGTAGGCGCGCGGCTCGCCGGGCCGGTCGAACAGCTGCCCGACGATCGAGTACGCCGGCTGCAGGCGGCGGAACCGCTCCCCCAGCACGTCGTGGCCGTCGGCGGGGACGATCGCGCGGTCGAACCCGGGCCCGTCGAAGCTCCAGCAGCGACCGATGGCGGCGCGCAGCTCCCCCGGGCAGCTCACGCACGCGTACTCGGCCAGGTTGCCGCCCTTGGAGTGGCCGCCCACCAGCAGCCTGGTCCCGGAGCGCGCCGCCTCGCGGGCGGCGTCGCGCACGTACGACGCCGCCATGCGCTGTGCGACCGTGACGCGGGAGCCCAGCAGGAAGTTCTCGCGCCACCCCACCAGCGAGGAGTCGGTCCCGCGCAGGGCGACGAAGCTCAGCCCGGGGGCGAGGTCGAACCGCATGGCGGCGAACTGCAGCGAGGCGGCCTCGTCGGTCACATCCACGTAGCCGCTCACGAGGGCCTGCCCGAGCCTGCGCGAGGCCGCGGCGGCGCGAGCGAGCGTGGCGTCGATCGACGCCATCGACCGGACGTAGGGACGCAGGTCGCCGCCCGCGCGCTCGAGCAGCCCGTCGAGCGCCTCCGAGAGCGGCACCGCCCGGCGGGGCGCCTCGGCGTCGGCAGGCGCCCCCGAAGCGTCGGCACTCGGGACGACGCCGCCTAAATCGAAATACGACAGCGACGAGAGCACCAGGGCATCCGCGTCGTTGAACGGCCGCTCGTCGAGCGTGAGGTCGCCACGCCAGGATAGGTAGTCGACCATGTTCGCCATGACCCGTCATCCTCCCCGCGCCCGGCCGTGCGGCCGCGCGCCCGAACCCGACCGAGGCGCGCCGCGCATCCACATCGATCCGCCCGCGCCGACCTTCCCCCGATATCGTATCCTTGTAAGTCGCTGCCCGCCGGCACGACGCTGGCGGGACGCGGGCGACGCCCGACCACACCGAGGAGACGACATGAGCTCGACAGCGCAGACCGTTCGCAAGATTCCCGCGACCGTCACCATCATCGCGATCAACGTCGCGGTCTTTCTCGTCGCGCAGTTCCTGACCGGGAGCGCCGCGCGGGCATACGACTCGATGGCGCTGCTCGTGCTGCCGGCGCGCGGCTACGTGAGCCCCTGGTGGACGTTCATCACCTCCATGTTCATGCACGGGGGCGTCGTCCACATCCTGTGCAACATGTTCACGCTGTACTACATGGGGCTCGTGATAGAGCGGCTGTACGGCTCCGCGCGCTTCCTCGCAATCTACTTCGTCTCGGGAATCGCCGGCGGGCTCACCTACGTCGCCGTCAACATGGCGACGGGCACGGCGGGCTCGGCGGTGGGGGCGTCCGGCGCCATCTTCGGGCTGTTCGGCGCCTACATCGTCATGCTCCTGATCGAGAGCAAGCACCCCGCCCTGCTCCCCCAGTCCGTGTCGAAGGCCCAGCTGTCCTCCTTCCTCGGCCTGATCGCCGTGAACGTGCTGATCAGCCTCAGCCCCGGCGTCGCCTGGCAGGCGCACCTCGGTGGTCTGGTCGCGGGTGGCGTGGCAGGTGCGCTCGCCTACTGGCGGCTGCGTCGCAAGACGCTGGGTGGCAGGCGGTAGGCGAGACGCCCGGAACAGGCGGGACGACGGCGGTAGGCGAGACGCCCGGATTCGACCGGTGGCCGCGAGCGTGAGGCGTCGCCGCCCGCGTCGGACGGAGATTTCGGCGCTGGTGGCGCCGCAGAACCCGCGCCGGACACACCCAAGCCCCATAAACGGGAAAAATCGGCGTCTAACCCCTCGTCGAACCCATTTCACCTGCGGAAACGCGCGCGTATACACCAAAAGGGTGATGACCGCCCGACGCCCTCGGCGCCCCATCATCAGGATGGGGTACGGCCTAGTCGTTACCTACGCCTATCCCCATCTTCTAGCCAGTCGGGGGTTATTCTGGCTCACCCCTCTGGGCCATAAGGGCTGATACGCCATCGTCCACACACATATGTGGAGGTGCGTCCACATGCGTTCGCGCAGGTAAAGCGTCATTTTTCGCAAATTGTCCCGCAAATCATTAGTTAGGGGTGAGGCGCGCGGGCGCCCGCGGTGCCACACTGTGCCCAGCACACGCCGAGAGGGCGCGGGGCCGCGGGACGCCAGATGGTCGACAGGCGCACGAGCGGCCCGGCAGGCCCACGCGAGAGCGGGCGCGTGCCCTTCACAATCGCACACCCCAATTGCCTGTGTGTTCGCATCCCCCCTTGTCGCGACGCATATGGCCATAATCCCCTTGGCAATGAGCCTGGCGACTCCCCCTTAGTCGCCGGGCTCATTGTCATTTCAGGGCGCCAATGCCGCCGCGGCGAGACAAATCACGCGGCGACGCGACGGCGCGCGGGGTCAGGCGTGGCCCGCGCGCGGCGCGCAGGCGACGCTCGCCGCGCGCGTCTCCGTCTCCCTCGCTCCCGTGAGCGCGGGCCGCTCGCCGCGTTCTAGTCGACGCAGGCGGGGTTGGGCTCGACCCCCAGGCTCGCGCAGACGGCGCGCAGCTGCTCGTCGCTCACCAGGAAGGGCGGCTCGGCCCCGCCGTTTGCCGCCCGGGCGGTCAGGTACAGCGAGGCGGCCTTCTCGATCGTGTGCATGAGGCCGAAGGCGGCGTCGAAGTCCTGGCCCGTCGCGAACATGCCGTGCTGGGTCCACACCACCGCGCGATGCGTCGCGAGCAGCCCCGCGCTGGCGCGCGCGATGTCCAGGCTGCCCGGGACCTTCCAGGGCACCACGCCGACGCCCTCGGGGAACACGATCACGCACTCGGTCATGCAGCGCCACAGGACCCGCGTCCACGCGCGCTCGTCGGCGGGCAGCAGGGTCGAAAGGGCGATGACGCTGGGGCAGTGGGCGTGGTAGACGACCCGGTCCGCCCCGGCGCTGGCGCGCAGGCGCACCGCGTGGGCCAGCAGGTGCGTCGGCAGCTCGCTGGACGGCCTGCCCCCGTGGGAGAGGCCGCAGGCCAGGCGCCATGCGCCACCGTCGCGCGCCACCTGGACGAGGGCGCAGCTGCCGGGGAGGTCGTCGGCGACGCTGCGCATGTGGCAGCCGGCGCGGCTGATCAGCAGGAACTGCCCCGCGAGGCCGGGCACGCGCGCCTCGGGCGGGAGCGCATGCCAGGCGGGGTCGCCCTCCGGCGGCTCCCCGGCGAGGCTGTCGCCGCACTCGGCGACGTCATCCGAGGTCAGCCGGTAGCTCAGGTTCCCGCCGTTCGCCTCGTGCCACCCCTGGGCGAAGCCGTCGGAGCACACGCGCGCGAACGCGCGCACGAACGGGGCGTCGCGGGGGAACGGGGCGGCGGGGCGCACCGCGCCACGGAGGGAGGGGACGTCGGGGGAAGGGACGAGGGAGCCGTCGGGCTGTTGCAATGTCATCAACCTCACTGGACGAACGGACGAAGGGGACGCGGGGCGCCGCGTCGAGCTCGCGTGCGGCGCCGCGAGGGGGGACGGGCGACGGGACGCTCGCGCGCCTCAATTCGCGCGCCGCGCATGCCCGCGTGCCCCTCGCGCGCCGAACACGGTGACGCGCCCATGTGGAGAACGGATGGATACCTTTATCAGTAATAAATCTCATTAGTGGGACGCATCTCACCGGGTATAGTGAGGTCAGCACTTAATAAGAACTATTCCTGATAGAGCAAACGACAGAACCGTCCGAAAGGCCCGCCGGGCCCCAAGAGAAAGGTCACCACCATGGAAGCCAAGCTCAACCACCTCCTCGCCAACGCCATCGTCGAGTACCACAAGCTGCAGGGGATGCACTGGTTCGTCAGCGGTCAGGACTTCTTCCAGGCGCACGCGAAGCTCGAGGAGCTGTACGACTCCATCCTGCCGATGGTCGACGAGGTCGCCGAGACCATCCTGCAGCGTTCGGGCACGCCCGTGTCGACGCTCGCGGAGGTCAGCGCGCTGGCGAGCATCCAGGAGCGCCCCTCGGTCCCGCTCACCAGCGCCGAGGCGTTCGCGACCGTGAGCCAGGACTTCGCCTCGCTGCTCGAGGAGGTCACCTCGGTCAAGGCCGCGGCTGACAGCGAGTCCGACTACCTGGTGAGCGCGCAGATGGACGGCTACATCGCGCAGCTCTCCAAGACCCTGTGGATGCTGCGCCAGCAGCGCGCATAGGCAGCGCCCCGCCCCACCGCCCCGGCGGGGCGGGGATGCCGCGCAGGGCAGGGCTTACCCACGGCGCCCCCCCCCCCGCCCCACCGGCCGGGGGGGGGGGCGTCCCCGTGTCTCAGGCATACGGGGACGTGCGAGAGAGCCTCAGGCGAACATGTTGCGAGCGGAGAACTCGGCCTGGACCGTGCGCAGCATCAGGTCGACGTCGTCCAGGCCCAGGTGGCGCTCCTTCTCCTCGGGCAGCAGCGTGCCGCGTCGGCGCGCCCAGTTCTCCAGCGTCGCCGGGTGCGTCTCGCGGGGCAGCGTCCTGACGTCGGGGTCGATGCGCCGGCAGATGTCGCGCGTGTCGATCGGGACGATCCTGCCCGCCTTGCGCGCCTCGGCGTAGCCGTCGAGGTGCAGCATGAACCAGGAGTCCTCGAACGCCGCGTTGTGCGCCATGAACGGGTAGCGCTCGAACGACGCCAGCAGCGCCTTCTGCAGCGCGGCGTTCTCGCGGAACGGCTTCTTGCCGTCGAGGTCCGCCCACGTGATGTGGTGGATGTCGCTGAGCGGCACGCCCTTCTCGCGGTACAGGTCGGGGATGCCGCAGTAGGCGACGTAGCCCTTGTCCGCGCGCGCGGTGGGGGTGAGCGGCATGAACTGCATGCCGACGTTGATGATGTAGCCGCGGTCGGGGTAGCGGTCGGTCGTCTCGATGTCCACGCCGCAGATCATGCCCGAGACGGGAGCCTCGACGTAGGCGGCGTCGAGGCTCTTGCAGTCCGCACCCGCGCTGCGGCGGACGTCGGCCTCCGGGCGGTGCTGCATGCGCGCCACGCCGCGGATCAGGTCGTCGTCGGAGAGGTGGCTCGCGAGGTTCGCGCCGCGCTCGTTGCGCAGCCGCTCGGCGCCGAACGCGTCGCAGACCTCGCGGTTGCGGTCGGCGAGCTCGCGCACGATCCCGAAGTCGAACGGGGGCTGGCCGGCGGGAGCGGCGCGCCACGCGGCGAGCAGGGTCGCGATCGCGTCCTCGTTCTTGGCGCGCTCGGCGCGCAGCGTCTGGTCGTCCTGGAAGAAGCCCGGCAGCGACAGCTCGTTGGCGG
>CAIFEU010000156.1 GCA_903789505.1 uncultured Coriobacteriales bacterium | reverse complement strand
CTGTAGCGAGAGTTCGCCGACGACGAGGCAGTCCCTGAGCCCCTTGCGAGAAATCTGACCGGAGGCGGCGAGGATGGCGAGCGCAATCGGAAGGTCGAACGCCGTGCCCGACTTACGCACCTCGCTTGGGGAGAGATTGACGGTCACCGCCTCACGGGGCACCCTGAATCCCGAGGCGCGGATGGCGCACCTCACCCTGGAGCGCGATTCCATGACCGAAGAGTCAGGTCTGCCCACGATGACGATGCCCGGAAGTCCGCCCGACATGCTCACCTCGACATTGACGACCTGCGCCGACATGCCCCAGACCATCGCCGTCGTTACGCTCAGCGGGGCAGACATCTCAGGAGTCCCAGGAGCTTGCGCCCAAGATATGCCTCAGGCGTGCCAGGCCAGGCCGCGCGATGACGATTGCAATGACGTCGAAGCGCAGGCATGAGACGCACTCGTGCTCGAGCAGGTATTCAAGCGAAAGGGTGCGATAGCGCGCGAGCTTCGACTCGTCGACGGCATCCTCGGGATTGCAGTCGGCGTTTCGCCTCGTCTTGACCTCGACCAGAACGGTCTCGTCCCGGTTCAGGTCGCGCGCGACCACGTCGACCTCACCCGACCTGCACCGCCAGTTGCGCTGGAGGACCTCGTACCCAGCGGACCTGAGATAGCGGACGGCGATCAGCTCGCCCAGTCTCCCGAGCTGATGCGGATCGTCGATGTCGAGGGCCCGCAGGTCCTCCTCTTCCTCCTCGTCCCCAAGGGGTTCGTGCCCTAGGGTCTGCCTGGAATCTCCAACGAGGTAGTCCCCCTCTCCCCCAGGGAGCTCGAGCGTGCCGATCAGCCCCTCATTCATGATGCCTTCCGCCGCTTCCGAGTCGGGCGGAGGAAGGGGGGAAGCCGTGGCAGTCTCTTGCCCTTGCCCTCCCCCTGCCTGCGACTCCCCGTCATCGACTGGCCGCTCCCGTTCGAGAACCGCGTCCACCATGGCGTGCCCCCTTCTCCGATGCGGATGTGTGAGGCAATACTGGCAAAGTCGACGCAGTCGTTGCCTGACGAATGCCCGACAGTCATCGCCGTCGCCATGACAGCCGCGTGACAAGGGGCGAAGTGCGAGCCAGCGGCCCTGACGGCCGCCTGTCGTTGAGTCGCCCCAATGTGAGGACCATTGAACGTCCACGGGCGATTCACGAATACGTCACATTCTTGGGCGCCGCGAGGGAGCCAATGAAATCGAACGGGGCGGAATGTCGCGCTCAGTCCTCCAGGAAGTTGCGACAGAATGTGGCCCGATGGTAGTCGGTCAAACCGAGCCTCCGTATTGCCGCGATGTGATCCGGCGAGGCATACCCCTTGCTCTTGGCGAAGTCATAGCCGGGGTAGCGGGTGTCCGCCTTGACCATGATCCGGTCGCGGGTGACCTTTGCCACGATGGATGCCGCGGCGATGCAGGCGACCCGCGCGTCCCCATGGACCACGTCGATCTCCCTGGGGTGGACGTGCATCGGAAGCCCGTCGATCAGGACGGCGTCGGGCTCTATCCCCGCCTCTGCGATCGCGCGCGTCATCGCCACGCGCAGCGAGGCTGCCATGCCGCATGCATCGATGTCTGCGGGCGGGACATGGGCGATGCCGATCGCAAGGGCATGCTGGCGAATCTGCGTCTCGAGCAGCTCCCGCCTCTCTGGGGTCA
This sequence comes from uncultured Coriobacteriales bacterium, assembly GCA_903789505.1. GTDB lineage: Bacteria > Actinomycetota > Coriobacteriia > Coriobacteriales > UMGS124 > CAIFEU01. The sequence continues at coordinate 4,070 of CAIFEU010000156.1, read as the reverse complement.
GGCGCTTGGAGTCGTCGATACCCCAGATCACCGGCTCATCGGGAAGCGCGACTGCCGCCACCGTGAGGGGCCCTGCGACCGATCCGCGCCCTACCTCGTCGACGCCGAGAAGGATTCCCTCGCCCCCGAGTTGGCGGGCGTACTCGTACATGCCGGTCACGCGCCGTCGCTGCGCAGCCTCCCGTTCCATGCGCCCACGTGCCGAGCGCACCGCGGACCTCACACCGCTGCGGGGGTCTGCCTCGAGCGCCTCGAGCAGCTTCGGCAGCCCGTCGAACCCCGCCTCGCGAATCGCCTGCCGCACCATGGAGACGCTCGCCTGCGACGGATTGGACTCGACCCGCTGGCGCAGCGCCTCGGACGTGGCGTCCGATGGTTGCGAAGATGCAGAGGAATCTGACATGCGGGCCTCCCTCTCTCCCCGCATCGTGCAGGCAGACCGCACGCGGGGTAGTCGACGCGAAACAAAAAAGGGGGCGCCGTCTCTTGGGACGGCGCCCCCTCGCGCGCACGATGCAAAAAGCCCTAGCGAACCTCGCGCAGGCGGGCGGCCTTGCCGACCTTGTTGCGCAGGAAGTACAGCTTGGCGCGGCGCACGTGGCCGTGACGAAGGACCTCGAGCTTGGCAATCTTAGGCGAGTGCAGCGGGAAGGTGCGCTCGACGCCAACGCCGAAGGAAATCTTGCGCACGGTGAAGGTCTCGCGGGACGACCCGCCGGACATGCGAATCACGTCGCCCTGGAAAACCTGGATGCGCTCGCGGTCGCCTTCCTTGATGCGATAGTGAACCTTGACGTTATCGCCAACCTTGACCTGAGGGATGTCCTCGCGAATCTGCTGGCGCTCAATTGCGCGAATGTAGTCCATCTTTGAATCCGTTCCTTCTCGTCACGACGAATGCGTCGCCCACAACCGTACACAACAGCAAATCAGTATACGCAAAGTAGCATGCGCACGGCAAGAAAATCACAGCTTCACTACGCATGCCGACGTCCAGGCTGAAAGGCGTGAATGCGAGCGGCCTCGGACGTGCCGCGGTAGGCGGGAAAAGCGGCGAACAGTTCCGCAAACGCAAGCACGCGGGAAAAGCTATGTGATAGCCTTGTTGCAATCGAAAACGAGATTGCGCGTGTGCCATCGAACACCGCGTCATCAGGAGGATACATGACTGGCAGCCGTCAGGAAAGAAGCACCTCGAGAAGCGTATATGAGAGGCCTCAGCGGCACGTCTCTCCCACCGAAGGCGACCGTCCCGACCAGACTCCCCCCGCGCGCCAGACCAAGGCCCGCGGGTTCGTGTCGTCGGTGCGACCGTCCTCGAGCCGTCCGTACGGATCGGGCGAGGAACCCGCCGGCAGCTCGCGACGGGCACCCCAGCAGGCTGCCGCCTCGCAGCCGTCCGGGCCCAACTACATGGGGGCGGGAAAGCCGTGCGTGCGCTGCGGGCGTCCCGTCGACCCGTCTCAGGATCGGTGCCCGCACTGCGGCGCGTTCCAGCGGCCCCTCTATTCCAACCCGTGGTTCCTCGTCCCCGTCATTGCGCTCGTCGTTCTGGTGATTGTACTTTCGATAGCCCTGTCCTCGTGCTCCTCCAAGAGCACCACGCAGAAAGCCGGTACGGCGGGCACGAGCAGCAGCATCTCAGCCGATTCGGCTGCCACGTCGGAGTCGCTGACCCTGTTGCAGTCGGGCATCACGAGCGCCCAGAACTACATTGACACGAGCTCCAACCAGAGTCCGCACATCTACACCGCCTACAGCCTCCAGGCGGTCAGGCAGGCCCTCGCCGAGGCGGAGACCGTCAGCAACGAGCAGGACGCCACCCAGGGTGAGGTGCAGCAGGCGAACGACGACCTCAAGAGCTCGATTGAGGGACTGGTCGAGCTGCAGTCGTTCGATTCCCTCGAATGGCCGAACTACGACGACCTTGCCGCGAACATCGACACCTACACCGGGAGCCAGATCGCGATTAACGGCACCGTCCTCAGCACGACCAGCCAGGACGATGGAACGACAACGCTGTACGTCGCCGTCTCGGGCGACACCACATGCATGATTGCCGTGGAGCTCACCGGGGACGAGAACACCGACTTCACGGGGGACTCCTATGTCGGGCAGGTCTTCGACTTGGGCGGCGTCGTCACCGGGACGACCTCGTACGCCGAATCGGGTACGGGAACCGAGAGCACCGTTCCGCAAATCTGCTGCGACTATCTGAACCAGCTGTAGGTCCGGCGGTTGGGCAGGGCGCCCCTCGCCCAGCGTAGGCGCGCGAGGCTCGACGTCAGATATGTGCAAAGGCGGCGATTTGCAGCGACAAACGGCGGGTGGGCGGTGAAAACCGCGCACCCGCCGCTCTTTGAAGCTCGACTTGAGATGCCACCCCGCGGGATTCCGCCGCGACCATCGTCTCGGCAGCGTCAGGGCGTGTGAGCCACAGTCAAGTCGCACCACGCCCGGAAGGTTCACCATGCCAGGGCGGCTCTTGCCATCAGGTCAGGCAATCGGCCTGCGCGGCAAGGCCCAGCTGCGCGGCACGAAGAGGTCCTGGAATAGGTTGATCGCGTATCGGTCCGTCATTCCGGCGACGAAGTCGGTCACGCACACCAGAACGCTGTCGGACTCTCGGCGACGGTATTCCTGGGGGACCTCGTCGAAGTGGTCGACGTAATAGTCGAACAGCGCCTCCACCAACCGATTCGCCTTCGGCTCCTCGCCCTTAGCGTCAGACCGCGTGTAGACGTGCTCGAACAGGAACGAGCGCAGCTCCATCATCGCGGAGCCAACCATGTCACTCATCACGATATCATCCGCGCGCGACGAGCTCGAGACCGTGTCGCGAACCATGGTGTCAATGCGCTGCGAGGAAGACGTGCCGATAACTTCATGCGTGCTCGCCGGCAGGTCGCCTTCGGTGAGGATGCCCGCGCGGATGGCGTCGTCGATGTCGTGGTTCACGTAGGCGATGCGGTCTGACAGGGCGACGACACGCCCCTCGAGGGTCTTTGCCCTGACCGGCCCCGTGTGATGCTCTATCCCGTCCACGACCTCGCGCGTGAGGTTGAGCCCCCTGCCGTCGCGCTCGAGGAACTCGACCACGCGCGCCGACTGTCGGTTGTGCCTGAACAGTCGCTCGCCGCGGGCGAACTCCTCCATGCGACCCTCATGCTTGGCGAGGGCGCGCGAGAGGGCGTCCTCGCCCGTGTGCCCGAACGGCGTGTGACCCAGATCGTGCCCGAGCGAGATCGCCTCGGTCAGGTCCTCATTGAGCCCGAGCTCCCGCGCGATGCTCCTGGCAATCTGCGACACCTCGAGCGTATGGGTGAGACGCGTCCGATAATGATCGCCCTCCGGCGATAGAAAGACCTGCGTCTTATGCATGAGACGGCGAAACGACTTGCAGTGGAGGATGCGGTCGCGGTCGCGTTGGAAACAGGTACGCCATTCGTCAGGTTCCTCGGGATGCAGTCGGCCCATGGAGGATCGGGCGTGTGCCGCGCGGTCCGACAGAGACGCGTCCTCGAGCGTCTCGCGGGTGATGCGGTCGCAGGTCGAAAGCATGGAGGCTCCCCTTTCTGACGTCCATCGCAACGAGCACTCGGCCGCTCGGACCGAACGACGAGGCCGGCCTTCGGACTGACCGTGCTGAAACGTGCAGGGGGAGGGATGCCGCGGGCTCGCCCAGGCATCCCTCCCCCTCCTGCTCACTAGAAAACCGATGCCACCTCATAGGTGTGGCAATCGAACACCAGCCGCGCGCCGCCTACGAGGCTACGGCACGACGGACGCCTGTCGCCCACCGAACCGTTAGTCGCGCTTTCCGCGAAGGGTCGCCTGGGCAGCAGCCAGACGGGCAACGGGGACGCGATACGGCGAGCAGCTGACGTAATCGAGGCCGATGTTGTAGACCTTCTGAATCGACGCGGGATCGCCACCGTGCTCTCCGCAGATGCCCAGCTCGATGTTCGGGTTGGTCTTGCGGCCCTCCTCGACGGCGTACTTGACGAGGCTGGCAACTCCGTCGTCAAGCGTCTCGAACGGGTTCTCCTTGAAAATCTTCTTCTTGAGGT
>CAIFEU010000155.1 GCA_903789505.1 uncultured Coriobacteriales bacterium | reverse complement strand
GGCCCATGTGCAGGTCGCCCGAGGGGTACGGGAACATCTCGAGCACGTACTTCTTCGGCTTGCTGGGGTCGAGGTCGGTCTTGAAGAGGTCCTCCTCGTCCCAAATTCGTTGCCACTTGGTCTCGATCGCCTGCGCGTCGTAGGCGGGAATCTGCTCGGTGGAATCCGAGTCGTTGTCGGACATCTGCTCATTCCTTTCGAAAGGCGCCGTGCGAGGCCCTTAGCCGTTGAACGAGGCGTCGCCGGCGCCCGTGACCGTCTGGCTCGGGTTCTTGAGCAGGACGTCGTGCGCTCCGCCCTCGACCAGCGACGTGGAGGAGACGAGCGTGATCTTGGCCTTCTGCTGCAGCTCGGGAATCGTCAGGGCGCCGCAGTTGCACATCGTGGACTTGACCTTGGCCAGCGACGACTCGATCCCGTCGTGCAGGGAGCCGGCGTAGGGGACGTAGGAGTCCACGCCCTCGACGAACGACATGCTCTTCTTCTTGCCGCCCAGGTCGTAGCGCTGCCAGTTGCGCGCGCGCGCCGACCCCTCGCCCCAGTACTCCTTCATGTAGGAGCCGTTCACGATCACGCGCCTGCTCGGGCTCTCGTCGAAGCGTGCGAAGTAGCGCCCGAGCATCATGAAGTCCGCTCCCATCGCGAGCGCGAGCGTCATGTGGTAGTCGTAGACGATGCCGCCGTCGGAGCACACGGGCACGTACACGCCCGTCTCCTCGAAGTACTTGTCGCGCTCGCGGCACACGTCGATGAGCGCGGACGCCTGGCCACGGCCAATGCCCTTCTGCTCGCGGGTGATGCAGATCGACCCGCCGCCGATGCCGACCTTGACGAAGTCCGCGCCCGCATCGGCAAGGAAGCGGAAGCCCTCGCCGTCGACGACGTTGCCCGCGCCCACGGGGACCTCGTCGCCGTAGTTGGCTCGAATCCAGTCGAGCGTGCGCTTCTGCCACTCGGAGTAGCCCTCGGAGGAATCGATGCACAGCGCGTCCACGCCCGCGTCGATCAGCGCGGGCACGCGCTCGGCGTAGTCGCGCGTGTTGATCCCCGCGCCCACCAGGTAGCTCTTGTGCTTGTCGAGTAGCTCGTTGGGGTACGCCTTATGGGAGTCGTAGTCCTTGCGGAAGACCAGGTAAACGAGCTTGCCGTCGGCATCGACGACGGGCAGCGCGTTGAGCTTCTTGTCCCAGATGATGTCGTTCGCCTCGGAGAGCGTGACGCTTGCGGGTGCGGTCACGAGCTTGTCGGCGGGGGTCATGAAGTCGGACACCTTGGTCGCGGGGTCCAGGCGCGAAACGCGGTAGTCGCGGCTCGTCACGATGCCCACCAGGGGCGTGTTCAGGGTTCCGTCACGCGTGACCGGCATCGTGGAGTGGCCGGTCCGCTCCTTGAGGTCGAGCACGTCGGACAGCGTCATCTCCGGCGAGAGGTTGGAGTCGCTCTTGACGAAGCCCGCCTTGTACGACTTGACCTCGCGCACCATCGCGGCCTCCTGCTCGGGAGTCTGCGACCCGTAGATGAAGGACATGCCGCCTTCCTTGGCAAGCGCCTCGGCGAGGCGCGGCCCCGAGACCGCCTGCATGATGGCGGAGACCATCGGGATGTTCAGCGAGATGCGCGGCTCCTCGTCGCGGCGATACCGGGTCAGGGGCGTCCTGAGGCTCACGTTTTCGGGGATGCACTCGGAGGAGCTGTAGCCGGGGACGAGCAGATACTCGCTGAACGTGTGGGCGGGCTCGGGATAGAAGTACGCCATGAACCGATTCCTTCCTTCGTCGACGTTGCGCTGACATTTGACCCGACGGGCGAGCCGCACGCTCCGGCCCGCGCTGAGAGCCATGCCACGTTAGGGCTACCTCAAATTCTCGCTATTGTACGTGAAGAGGCGTCAGGCCATGCGCGACTTCCCAAAGCGCGCCCGCACTGCCGCGAAACTGATACAATGGCGCCCTTTTCCGTCAAATCGGACGCCTCTGTCGGCGTACGCTCGGACTTGGCATATCATGTGGTCCTGTCAGCAGTGCCCGGGCGGCCCGGCGGGAAGGCCGCTTCGCTCCGGGACGGGCGGCAACAAGGAATCGAGGCCCCATGAGCTTCAGGATCCTCACCGACACGAGCTGCAACCTCCCCGAGCACCTCGTCCACGAGTACGAGCTGGACATGATGCCGCTGAGCTACGTCATCGACGGCGTCCCGCACACGAGCTACACCGACGGCAGGCAGGCTGACTTCCGCTCCTTCTACGACCAGCTTCGCAGGGGCGTCGCCGTCACGACGACGCTCGTGAGCCGCGGGGACGCCATCGAGCACGGGCGCAGGCTCCTCGATGCCGGAGAGGACGTCCTGTACGTCGGCTTCTCCTCCGGGCTCTCGGGCACCTACCAGGCCGTCAGCGAGGCACTCGGAGAGCTGGCGCGCGAATACCCCCAGCGCAAGGTGCTGTGCGTGGACTCCCTCGCGGCCAGCGCGGGGCAGGGGCTGTTCATCACCTACATCGCGCGCCTGCGCGAGCGCGGGGCGACGATCGAGCAGTGCCACCGATGGGCGTTGGAGAACCGCCTGAACATCTGCCACTGGTTCACGGTCGACGACCTGATGTTCCTCAAGCGCGGGGGGCGCGTCTCGGCGGTCTCCGCGATCTTCGGGACGGCACTGTCGGTCAAGCCGGTGATGCACGTCGACGACGCCGGGACGCTCAAGGTCGTCTCCAAGGTGCGCGGGCGGCGCAAGTCGATCGCGGCACTCGCCGAGAGGTTCGCCACCGCCAGGCCGCTGCCCGACGGCGTAGACCGAATCGTCTACATCTCGCACGGCGACTGCTACGACGACGCCCGCCTGCTCGCCGACATGATCGTGCAAGGGTATCACGACGTCGCCCATCCGATTGAGTACCCGATGATCACCTACGTCGACCCCGTCATCGGCGCCCACTCCGGCCCGGGGACGCTCGCGCTGTTCTACTTCGACGTCGCGGGGCGCTAGAGCCTGCCGCGGACAATGCCGGCGAGCGCGTCGATGAATGCCTCGTCGCAGCCCAGGCAGGGTACGTAGGTGAACCTCCCGCCGGGAACGAGTCGAAGGAACGCCTCCCTCTGGTCGCGGTCGACGTCGTCGTAGGTCTCAAGGCACTCGCTGGTGAACCCGGGGGCGACCACGGCGACGTCGGTGACACCCTGCTCGGCCAGACGTGGGAGCAGCTCGGTCTGCGTCAGCGGGCCCAGCCAGGGCGTATGGGTGTCGAAGACGCACTGGTAGCCCAGCTCCCAGCCGTGTTCGGGAATGCCCAGCAGACCCGCGACCGCGCGGCTGGTCTGCTCGGTCTGGGCGCGGTAGACGTCGCCGGCGTCAATGTCGGAGCACAGCGTCGAGTGGAACGAGAAGATCAGGCGGTGCGCGCCGTCGTCCACGTACGTCCAGCTGCGCGCGACATGAGCGGCGAGCGCGCGCAGATACGCCTCGTCGTCGCAGTAGGAGTCGACGAAGTCGACCGACGGGACCCGCTTGCGCGTAGCGAGGCACCCCAGGACGCGCTGGGCCATCGAGCCCACGGTGACCGAGGCATATTGCGGGTAGCACGTCAGCACGACGATGCGGTCGACCCCCATGTCGTCCAGGAGGCGCGAGACGCCGCGCTCCACGGACGGCTCGCTGTACAGGCAGCACGCGACGACGGAGACGTCGAGACCCTCGCGCGCGAGTCGGGCCTGGAGGGCGGCGCGCTGCATCTCGGTGTTCACGACCAGCGGCGACCCCTCGTCCGTCCAGATGCGGGCGTATCGCTCGGCCGACTTGGGCGAGCGGCGCGGCAGGATGATGCACTTCAGTATCGGCATCCACTTCCACCGCGGCAGGTCGACGAGACGACGGTCGCCCAGGAACCGCCCCAGATAGTCCCTGACGGCCTCCGCCGTGGGCCGCTCAGGCGACCCGGTCGTGACGTACAGCACGCCTGCCCTGCCTGCGGCGGGCGTGCGGCGAGCCGATGCCTCCCCGCGGTCGGTCGGGGCGATTCCGTCGTTCGTTCCTGACATGCGCTGCCTCCTGCTGCGGGCGTCGCCGCACGCTGGGCCTCCCCTCGCCCCAAAGCAACAGGGAGCAAGGGGCGGTCGGCAGCCCTCGCGGCGGGGTTCGTCTGCCCGACGGCATCACTCCTTGTTGATGTCGTCGAGGGACTTCGAGATCGTGTGCTTGGTCGGCACCCAGCTGACCTTCTGCACGGCTGCCGCCAGCGCGATCGGGACGTAGCTGAGCATGAACAAGGGAAACGTGAACAGGTTCGTGAACAGGTGAATCTTGCGGCAGTGGATGCTCTTGCGCTCGGTGATCTCCACCAGGATCGCGAGCAGGAAGAACACCACGTAGAAGCTCAGTATCGTCATCAGCAGCGCCCCCACGCACAGCTGCTGCTCGGAGGCGGAGATGATCGCGGGGAAGAACAGGCCGATCAGCAGGTACAGCGCGTTCACGGTGACCGAGATCAGCGTCAGTATCATCGCCGGCGCCAGCGTCATGAGCATGTCGTAGACCGCGAAGCGGCCGTTGGCGCGCTTGGGCGCGTTCTTGAGCCGCAGCTCGTGCACCAGGTTGTGCCCATACTTCACGCGGACGTGGTACAACCCCTGCGTCACGCGCAGGCGCTGACGCCAGGAGGCGGCGAACGTGACCGGTTGCTCGTCGAAGAACACGGCCTTCTGCGCGTAGCCGATGCACATGCCGTTGAGGGCGGCGAACGTCGAGAACTGGATGTCCTCGGTCAGCAGGTGGAAGTCCCACCCGTGCATCGCCTCGATGACCTTGGCGCTCATCAGGTAGCCCGTGCCGGAGATCGCGCAGCTCGTGCCCAGGATCATCCGGGCGTTATTCAGGTACTTCGCCTCGCGCAGGAACCACGTGCCGTACCCGCGCGATATCCAGCTCGAGTCGAAGTTCTTCGAGTTGCGATAGCCCGTCACAGCGTCATACTTGCCCTCGTCGAAGACGTTGTTCATCTCCCGGACGTAGTTGGGCGTCAGGACGTTGTCGGCGTCGAAGACGAAGAAGCCCTCGTACCTGCCCGGGTAGTCCCTCATGACGCAGTTCAGTCCGTAGTCCATGACCCAGCTCTTGCCGATCTGACCGCCGGCGGGCCGCTCGTACACGATCGCGCCGGCGGCGCGCGCGAGCTCTGCCGTGTCATCGGTGCAGTTGTCGCAGAACACGAAGACGTCAAGCTTGTCCTTGGGGTAGTCCTGCTCCTTGACCGATTCGATCAGCTCGCCGATCACGACGCCCTCGTTGTGCGCGCAGATCACGACCGCGTAGGTGTGGAAGGTCTTGGCGACGTGATAGGGCGCGTGCTTGTGACGGAACACCACGAAGATGTAGACGATCTGGTAGAAGAAGGCGACGACGAAGAACACCAGGATGAGCATGTTGAACACAAAGATGGGGGTAATCTCCATGAGGACTCAGTCCAGCCTCTCGGACCCACTCGGGACCCTCTCGTAGGACAACTCGATCAGAACCACGACGCCCATTCGGCATGCTCGCGCGCGCTGCGGAACCGGTCGAGCTCGGAGGCGACCTGCTCGCCTCGCTCGGTTCGACCGGCCGAACGCGCCTCTATCGATTCTAGCGCCTCGAGCAGCTCGTCCGTAGGCTCGTCCACAAAGTGCATCCGCTCCCCTGTGACCGGGTGATCGAAGGTGATGCTCCACGAGTGGAGGAACTGCCGGTCGAGTCCGAGGTTGCGCTCGAGCGTGCCGCGACCGTAGAGCTGGTCGCCAACGACGGGATGGCGCACGTAGGC
>CAIFEU010000154.1:4874-5793 GCA_903789505.1 uncultured Coriobacteriales bacterium | reverse complement strand
ATGCAGGGCGCCTTCTCCTTGGCCTGGCTGAACAGGTCGCGCACCTTGGCGGCGCCTCGGCCGACGAACATCTCGACGAACTCGGAGCCGGAGATCGAGAAGAACGGGACGTGTGCCTCGCCGGCGACGGCCTTCGCCAGCAGCGTCTTGCCGGTGCCGGGAGGCCCTACGAGCAGGGCGCCGCGCGGCAGCTTGGCGCCGATCTCCTCGTAGCGCTCGGGCTTGTCGAGGAAGTCGACGATCTCGGTGAGCTGCTCCTTGGCCTCGTCCTGGCCCGCGACGTCGGCGAACGTGACGCCGGTGTCCTTGTTGGCGACGATCTTGGCGCCGGAGCGTCCCAGGCCCTGGCCGAAGCCGCCGAAGCTCATCGAGGGGTTGTCGTCCCCGAGCTGCTTGGCCAGCCTACGGTTGAACCACCAGCCGAACCAGATCAGCAGGATGATCGGCAGCACGAGCGTCAGCAGATAGACGATCCAGGTCGACCTGCTGGAGTCGACGACCTCCGTCGACGCGGTCGCGCCGGACTCCTGCAGGCTCTGAAGCAGGTTGGAGTCGTTGGGCCAGTAGGTGGTCTTGTAGTACTGCAGCTTTCCGTCGACCTCGGCGGTGTAGGTGATCTCGCCGGTCGAGATGTTGTAGTTGAACTCCTTGACCTCGCCCTGGTCGACCATCTTGGTCATGTCCGTGTAGGCGACCTCGGTGACCTGGGGCTGCGTGGCCATCGGAGCGATCACCGCGTTTAGGATGACCAGCACCAGGATGCCGATGATCACGTACACGACCATCATCCGCCGCTTTTTGTCCTCGTTCATCTCCATGGGGTCGTGTCCTTTCCGGGCCCCGCCGCCCCCCCCAAACGGCCCCCCCGGGGGGGGGGTGGGGAAAAAACATCCAATCGGTTTAACAGGGGGGTATAAAA
>CAIFEU010000154.1:0-4864 GCA_903789505.1 uncultured Coriobacteriales bacterium | reverse complement strand
CCCCGGCGTCATGTCATCTGTACACCATCATTAACAAAACGCCACGGACGTGCCCGGCGCTCATCGCGTCGCCACGAATCTGACGCTGCTTTCAGGCGCGGTGGCGCTGCCGCCGCGCGACGATTCGACGCGTCACGGCGGGATATAGAGGTTATGACGACGTGTCTCGCCGACGCCTTCGGGGCGGCGGCGTCCTATAGTAGCGCCCAAAGCCGTGATGGGGACGAGTATCCCGAAGGGTCGCGCCACAGAGAGCGGGGAGGGCTGAGAGCCCCGCGCGCGACGTCGGGCGAACATCACCCCGGAGCCTCGGCCCGAACACCGCGCATGCGCGCGGTCAGTAGACGCCGACGGAGGACCGCCGTCACAGGTCAGCCGAGTACAGCGGATGGTCCGCTCGCTGGGTGTTGATGCGATGCGATGTCCCGCCGCGCGGCGCGTCCGCGGGCGGTTCCTGAGCGGCGCCTCGTCCCAGCCTGTGGGATGGGGCGCCGCGCTTCGTCTCGGGCCGTCGGGCCCGTTCCCAGCGTCGTCCCAGGGATTGCGAAAGGAGCAGTTGAGTTGGCATCGGAGTACAAGCAGACGATGAACCTGCCGAAGACCAAGTTCCCGATGCGCGCCAGCCTCGCCAGCCGCGAGCCTGCGCGCCTCAAGGAATGGCTCGACAACGACGTCTACGAGCTGGCGCTCAAGAAGAACGAGGGGCACGACACCTTCGTGCTGCACGACGGCCCTCCCTACGCCAACGGGCCGATTCACTGCGGCCATGCGCTCAACAAGATTTCGAAGGACATCATCAACCGCTACTGGATCATGCGGGGCAAGGAGGTCCACTACATCCCCGGCTGGGACTGCCACGGCCAGCCCATCGAGCACAAGGTCGAGCAGGAGCTCGGGACCAAGCGCTTCAACGAGACCCCGGTCGAGCAGATCCGCGCCCTGTGCCGCACCTACGCGGTCAAGAACATCGACGTGCAACGCGAGGGATTCAAGCGCCTCGGCGTACTGGGGGAGTGGGACAACCCGTACCTGACGTTCACGCACGAGTACGACGCGACCGACATCAGAATCTTCAAGGCGATCTTCGACAAGGGCGCCATCTACCGCGGGCGCAAGCCGGTGCACTGGTGCAAGCACTGCCATACCGCGCTGGCCGAGGCGGAGATCGAGTACGGGCCCGAGACGAGCAACTCCATCTACGTCGCCTTTGACATGACCAGCGTGCCCTCGGGGCTCGAGGGCTTCGGCGGAGCGCTCAAGATCCTGGTGTGGACGACGACCCCCTGGACCATGCCCGCCAACTGCGGCGTCATCCTGCACCCCGAGGGAGACTACGTCGCGCTCGAGCACGACGGCGCCGCGTACATCCTGGCGTCCTCGCGCGTCGGGGCCATCTGCGAGAAGACCGGCTGGCAGCCCAAGCTTGTCACGGGTCCCGACGGGGTCGAGTGGCACGCCAAGGGCGCCGAACTGCTCGGCAACACCTATCGCCAGCCCATCTTCGACGACTACGAGGGCAAGGTCATCTGCGGCGACTACGTCGGCATGGACGAGGGCACGGGCTGCGTCCACACCGCGCCCGGCCACGGCGTCGACGACTACAACGTGGGCACGCGCTTCGGTCTGCCGATCATCATGCCCGTCGACGACGACGGCAGGTTCTACACCGGCACCGGAATCGGGACCGGCGGACCGTTCAGCGGCATGGACACCGACGAGGCCAACCCCGTCATCATCGACTGGCTCCGCGAGCGCGGCAGGCTCGTCTTCGCCGAGAAGATCGAGCACAGCTACCCGCACTGCTGGCGCTGCAAGAACCCGGTGATATTCCGCGCCACCGACCAGTGGTTCGTCTCGATGGACCAGACCGGCCTGCGCAAGCAGGCGCTCGACGCGATAGAGAACCAGGTCACGTGGTACCCGGCGCATGCGTCGCGCAGAATCGGCTCGATGGTCGAGCAGCGTCCCGACTGGTGCATCTCCCGACAGCGCTCCTGGGGCGTCCCGATCCCGAGCTTCACGTGCCAGGGCTGCGGCGAGAAGGTCATGAACGACGCGACGCTCGACGCCGTCATCGCCCTGTTCGCCGAGAAGGGTTCCGACGCCTGGTTCACCGACGAGCCGGCCAGCTACCTGGGCGAAGCGTGCGTGTGCCCCAAGTGCGGCGGGCACGACCTCAAGGCCAACAGCGACATCCTCGACGTGTGGTGGGACTCCGGCGTCTCGCACACCGCGGTCGTGAGGCAGCGTGGGCTTAAGTTCCCCGCCGACATGTACCTCGAGGGTTCCGACCAGCACCGCGGCTGGTTCCAGAGCTCGCTGCTCACCAGCGTGGGCGCCTATGGGGTCGCCCCGTACGACGCGGTCGTGAGCCAGGGCTTCGTCCTGGACGGACAGGGTCGCAAGATGTCCAAGTCCCTGGGCAACGTCGTCGCCCCCAGCGAGGTGTGCGATTCACTGGGCGCCGACGTCCTGCGCCTGTGGGTGGCCTCCAACGACTCCTCGACCGACGTCGGCATCGACGACGAGATTCTCAAGCGCGTTTCCGACGCGTATCGTCGCTTCCGCAACACGCTGCGCTTCCTGCTCTCCGAGCTGTACGACTTCGATCCTGCGCGCGACGCCGTCCCCTTCGAGGCGCTCCTGCCGCTGGACCGCATGGCGCTCGCCCGCATGAGCGAGGTCCACGAGCAGGTGAGCGAGGCGTACGCGCAGTATCGGTTCAACGTGGTGTACCGCACGCTGTACGATTACGTGGTCACCGAGCTGTCCAACGTCTACCTCGACGCGATCAAGGACCGCACCTACTGCGACGCCGCCGACGCCCCGACGCGGCGCAGCGCGCAGACCGTGCTCGCGCAGATTCTCTCGATGCTCGAGCATGACCTGCAGCCGATCCTTGCCTTCACCTGCGACGAGGTCATGGAGTTCCTCCCGGAGTCCATGCGGGAGGGCCAGCGCTACGCCGCTCTGCTCGACTGGTACCAGGCGCCGGTGGACGCCGGGGAGCAGGGGGCGCTGCTCGACTCCTATCGCGTCGCCCTGCAGGTCCGCGCGGCGGTGACCAAGGCGATCGAGCAGGCGCGCGCCGACGGCGTGATCTCCACCCCGCAGCAGGCGAGCGTCGTCGTGAGCGCGCCCCAGGCGGTCGTCGACTCGCTCGCCTCCAGCGGCGTCGACCTGGCGGAGTTCTTCATCGTCGCCGACGTCTCCCTGAAGGCGACGCAGGGCGAGGGGGGCGAAGTGAATGCATCTGTGAGCGCGAGCGCCGGCGACCGCTGCTCGCGGTGCTGGAACGTCCGTGAGCTCGGCCCCGACGGGTTGTGTGCCCGGTGCCACGACGTCGTCGAGGGCGAGCGTGACCCCCAGGGCGCGGTTGAGCGCTGACGCGGGCGCGCCCGCCGGAACGCCGACGCCCCGTGCCGGGAACGGGGGCGGCACCCGGCGGGGGGGCTGGGGAGGCCCCCCCCCGGGGGGCCCCCGGCCGCCCCGGGGCGGGGCGGCTGGGGACGCTATGTCGCGTTCATCGTCGCCGTCGTCGCCGTCGTCGCCCTCGACCAGGTCGTGAAGGCGCTCGCGCGCGATGGCCTCTCGACGACGTCGTACGTGACGCTCATCCCGGGCGTGCTGGGCCTGCAGCTCGTCAGGAACGTCGGCGCCGCCTTCGGCATCCTGGGCGGGCACGTGGGTGCCTTCGTCGTGCTTGCGGCTCTGATAGTCGTCGCGTGCGTCGTCTACCTCGTGAGGGGGCCGATTCGCGGACCTCTGATGACGGCTTCCCTCGCGCTCGTCTGCGCCGGGGGCATCGGCAACATGGTCGACCGCGCCGCTCTGGGGTACGTCACCGACATGTTTCGGACGCTGTTCGTCGACTTCCCGGTGTTCAACGTCGCCGACTGCGCCATCGTGGTCGGCGTCGCGCTGTTCGTAATCGCCACGTTCAGAGGTACGAAGTGAAGCAAGGACAAGAAGCGCGCAGTGCCGCCCCCGCCGACCTCGGTGCGACCGAGGCGGCCGACATCGATGCGACGGGCGCACCTGACCAGTCTTTCGCCGACGCCTGCCTGGGCGACGAGGACGAAGTCCCCGGTGAGGGGCCCTTGCCGGCGCGCGAGCGCAGCTTCAGCGCCGTCGTCCCCGCGCAGGCGCAGGGCATGCGCCTGGACTCCTACCTGGGTGCGACCGACGCGTTCGCGAGCCGCAGTGCCGCCGCGCATGGCATCGAGCGCGGGCTGGTGTGCGTGAACGGTGCCGTCGCCGACAGCAAGCGGCAGGAGGTGCGGGCGGGCGACCGCGTCGAAGTCCGCGTTCCCGTTCGCCAGGCGGACGAGGTGATCTCCGGCGAGCGCATCCCGCTCGACATCCGGTTCGAGGACGAGCACTTGATCGTGCTGTCCAAGCAGCGCGGCCTGGTGTGCCACCCCGCCCCGGGGCACGAGTCGCACACCCTCGCCAACGCGCTGGTCTACCACTGCGGGCTCGACCACCTCGGCCGCCTGCAGGGCGACGCCCGCCCCGGCATCGTCCACCGGCTCGACCAGGACACGACCGGGCTCATGCTCGCTGCCAAGAGCGACGACGTCCAGCGGACGCTGCAGGGGATGATCCGGCTGCGCACGGTCGACCGCCGCTACATCGCGCTGGTCCACGGGGAGGTCCCCTCCGACACCGGCATGATCGACGCCCCGATCGCACGCAGCACCCGTGACCGCCTGCGCATGGCGGTATCCGAGGACCCCGCCGCCCGCCAGGCCATCACGACGTTCAGCGTGCTGGAGCGCTTCGAGCCGTCGCGGGGCGACGAGGGCTACACGCTCGTGGAATGCCACCTCTTCACGGGCAGGACGCACCAGATTCGCGTGCA
>CAIFEU010000153.1 GCA_903789505.1 uncultured Coriobacteriales bacterium | reverse complement strand
CCCGCGACCCAGTCAGCCGGAACGCCGGCGATGCCGGGCCGCGAGGCGGGCGGGGGCGGCAACATGGCGGCAAGACAGCGTGAGGGATGATTCGGGGGCGACGCCACGGACCGGTGGCGCCGCCCCCGCGCGTGTGCGAGGCCCCCTGTTGCCCTCTCCGCCGCACTCGCAAGCGTTCGCTCGCCCCTCCCGTACGTTCGCAAGGCGCGCCCCGCCCCGCGAGCCCCGCCCACGCCCCCTACGGGCGCGAACGCGCCGCTCGCGGCGCCGTACGAACCGGACACGCGTTTCGTATGCGCCCCTACCCGCTGTTTCACAAATTCACCACTTTCGGATGAACACCCCTTCCAAGCTGCGATGACACAATGCGCGCGAGGATCACTTCCGCAGGCACGCGGGAATCTGACCCACCAGGGGAGCCCCGGCTCAGGGGTCCGGGGCGCACGGCGAGATTGGAGCACTCATGTCTGAGCTTTCGCGTCGATCTTTCGTCGAAATGGCCGCCGTCGGAGGGGTCGCCGCCGTCACGGCGTCCGCAGCGACGGCCTCCCGAGCGAGCGCCGCCTCGGCGTCCAAGGACGCCGCCGCGTCGGCGGGCGCCTCCGCCGCCACTGCCTCGGGCGTCACGATCGGCGAGGTCGCCAAGCCCGACGCCACCGAGACGGCCGACGTCGTCGTCGTGGGCTCCGGCATCGGCGGCTTCTTCGCCTCGATGATCACCAAGGAGCAGGCGCCCGACGCCAGCGTGACCATGCTGGAGAAGAACGACTACTTGGGCGGTTCCACCAACATGGCCGAGTGCAACGGCCCCGCGAAGAACCTCGACGAGGACGCCGCGCGCCTGCAGGGCTTCACCGCCGCCGCCAACACCAACTTCATCGCCAACTCCGTGCTGCACGCCGAGCGCCTCAAGGAGGCGGGCAGCAACGCTGACTGGCTGTTCGGCAAGCACGAGTGCGGCTGGTACCGCACCGGTGTCATGTTCTACGAGGGCGGCAACGGTTCCTCGGCAATCGCGAAGCTCACGCCCGTTGCACAGCAGGAAGGCGTCGACATCCGCACCGGCGCCCGCGCCTTCGCCCTGGTGCTGTCCGACCCGTACACGGTCACCGGCGTGCAGTACGTCGACGAGGACGGCAAGGTCACGCAGGTCGACTGCAAGGCAGTGGTCCTGGCGACCGGCGGCATGTCGACCAACAAGGAGCTGCTGTCGCAGTACTCCAGCCAGGACATGGACAAGATCATCGGCTGGGGCGATGGCCAGGACGGCGACGGCCACCTGATGGCCGAGCAGACCGCGCACGGCCGCGCGAACCACCTGACCGTGGCGTCGCTGTTCAACAACGTGGGTGACGGCAGCGAGAGCCTGGCGTACAGCTCGCCGCTGGGGGTCGCCGCGACGATGCAGTACTCCGACCTGTTCGTCAACGAGTACGGCCTGCGCTTTGCCGACGAGTCCTACGGCGGCGCGCTGGGGACCTCGCAGTCCGGCAAGCTGATCGAGAGCCAGGGGTACGTCTTCTCGATCATGGACCAGTCGATGATTGAGAAGTACGAGGCGGGCGGCTGCACGCGCCACTACTCGGGCTTCGCCGACGCGTGCGTGGGTGCCCAGATTGACCTTCAGACCGAAATCGCCGAGAACGCCGACAAGGACTACGTCTACAGCGGCGAGACGCTCGAGGCGCTGGGCAAGGCCATCGCCGCCGACGTCGACACCTTCGTGGTCGACGACTTCCTCGCCGAGGTCGAGCGCTACAACGCGTCCTGCGACAGCGGGACCGACGAGGTCTTCGGCAAGGCGGCAGATTACCTGTGGCCGGTGACCGACGGGCCGTTCTACGCCTTCCGCGTGTGCTCGGGCATGCTCAACACCTGCGGCGGCATCAGGATCGACCGCGAGGCGAGGGTCTGCGACCCCCACAGCGTCCCCGTCAAGGGCCTGTACGCGGCGGGCGTGTGTACCAGCGGCTGGGACGGCGAGGTCTACGGGGGCGGAACCTGCCAGACCGTCGGCATGTGGGCGGGCTCGCGCGCCGCACGCCACATCGTCGAGAACCTGCTGGGCGGGACCGTCGCCGACGACTGGATGGGTGACGTCAGCCTGCAGGACCAGGCCGGTGGCCCCGGCGGCGGGGATGCCGCCAAGGGCGGAGAGGCAGCGCTGAGCGGCGCGGGCGATGCGCTCGCGGGGGACGCTCCGGCTCCCGACGCGGGGGCAAGCGCTGCGCCCGACGCAGCGGCACCGGCAACGGGCAAGTAGCGCCGCAAGACCCACCCGGCGCCGTTGGCGCCCGTCGGCAGGAGCGCGCCTGCCGGGCGAGGGAAGAGTGAGGCTCGGCCACGGGCGGGGCTCGGAGGGCGCGGCCTTCCGGGTCCCGCCCCGCGCGTGCGGGGGCACGTGAGTGCGCACGCGAGGGGTCGCGCCGACCGCCCCTTTTGCGCTACCATCTCTCGCACATCGTTTCCATGGCGGCGGGCTACCTGGCAACCGCCCGAAGGAGTCACGCGTGAAACAGCGCCACCCTCACGCACCCACGTCCCGCGGCGGGACGACCGACCTCGCGCACGCCGTACAGGAACGCCTGGGCCAGGTGGCGCGCAGGTTCATCCCCGCCCGCAGGTTCGGCTGGGCGTTCCTGCTCGCCTGGGTGTTCTGCGTGTTCTACACCGACGCCGCCGGGGTTCTCGCGAGCGCGACTTCGGGCGCGAGCACGTCCCAGACGACCGTGCCCGGGCCGGCATCGCTCCCCGCTCTGTACTACGCGGCGTTTCCCCTGTTCTGCTCCGTGGCGACGCTCGTCGCCGCCGTGCTCTCCGAGAGAGGCCACGGGTCTCCCCTGTCGCGCCCCAGCCTCACGCTCGCCGCCCCGGTCGCGTGTGCCGTCGGGACGCCCCTGCTGTACGTCTCCGCCTCCTCTCCTGCGGTAACCGCGGTGGCCTTCGGGGCAGGATCGATGCTCACCGGGTTCGGCAGCGGTCTGCTCTGGGTGATGTGGGGCGAGTACTTCGCCACGCTCGACCGCGACGACGTCGAGTTCCTCTCCCCCGCCTCGGGCTTCTTCGCAGTGGCGCTCATCCTAATCGTCGCGCACATCGACGACTGGCTCTCGGTCGCGCTCGTCACCGTCTTCCCTATCATCTGCGGCGGCTCGTTGGCCCTGTGCGCTCGCGCTTCCGACGCAGGTGCCCTCGGGGACGTCGCGGCCGCCCGCCGCGGAACGACGATGGGCGACTTCGACCGCAGGGCGGTGCACGACGCGCACGCGAACGCCGCCAAGTCGCCCTCCCGGGCGCTCGGGACCATGGCGCCCGCGGCAACGGTCATCCTGGTGAGCTGTGCGGTCGTGTGCATCCTGGGCTTGGGGGCTCCCCGCGAAGGGGCGGACGTGCGCGCCACCACGTCAGGCGCGTCAGACGCCTCGCTTCTGCTGTCAGCCGCAGTGATGTGGTTGGTCTACGTCGGGGCGACCGGCGCGGCACGACACGTCTCGGCGACGTTTCTCGTCAGGTGGATGACGCCGCTGCTCCTCTTCGGGATTGGATGCACGGTCTGGCTACCTGGAGAGGTCGGGTTCGAGACGGCGAAGGCAGTGTCAATCGCCGCGAGGTTCGGATTCTGCGTCTTCACGCAGATGTACTTCGCGCTGATTGCCTCCGGCGGGGGCGTGACGCCGACGCAGTCCTATGGCATCGGATGGGTCGCGGTGCATGCGGGTGACCTGGTCGGGCTCGTGCTCGGCGTCGAGCTGCGCGCGCTTGCCCCCGCTGGGCCGCTGTTCGACCCGCCAGTGGCGATGGCGATGGCGTTCGTCCTGGTCGTCGTCGTGCTCGCGGTCATCGAGAGGGTCGACGCCCCGCTCGGGACCGGCATGGCTCCCGCGACCCCCGGAACCTGTTCCGCGCGAGACGGCGCATCGGGGACGGGCGGAGGCGCCTTCGCGGAGGGAAGGCGCACCGACCCCCGCCCGGTCGAAGGCGAGACAGGCAGATGTGCGGTGGCCACTGGGGACGAGGCCTCTTCAGATGGTCGCGAGACGCGCCTGCGCGAGCTCGCAGCCTCCGGCGGACTCACGCCACGCGAGGTCGAGGTGCTGCGCCTGCTCGCCCAGGGTCGGTCGGTGCCGTTCATCCGCGACGAGCTCGTCATCTCAAAGGACACCGCGTCGACCCACGTCAAGCACATCTACGCCAAGCTCGGGGTCCACTCGCGTCAGGAGCTTCTGGACCTGTTCGAGTGACATCGGGGTGCGGCGCCCCGTCAATGGTCGTCAATGGCAATGGCGCCAGAGGCGAGTGGGCAGGGACAAGGCGGAACGCAGGGCGAACGAGGACGGGGCGGACGGACGCCTCGCGCGGCACCACGCCCTCCCCGCCCCCGTCGGCTTGCCCGCCCGGGTCGACGCCGGCTAGCCCTCCAGGCCGAGCGCGTCCCTGGCGGCGATGCGCGCGAAGGTGCACACGCGCCCCATGTTCATACCGGTCAGCTCGCTGGGGTAGTTGTGCGGATAGAACCCTCCCTGGTCGTTGCCGCACACGTACAGCCCGGCGATCGGATTGCCCTCCTCGTCGAGGGCGCGGCTGCGCGCGTCGGTGTAGATGCCGTTGCCGGTGCACAGGATCAGCCCGCTCATCTTCGCCGCGTAGAAGGGCGGCTCGTCGACGGCCGAGAGGCGGTACGCGGGCTTGCCGAAGTCAGCGTCCTCGCCCGCCGCGGCGAGCTCGTTGTAGCGGGCGACGGTGTCGAGGAACGTCGCCTTGGCCTGGTCGTCGAAGCCCATGGCGTCGGCGAGCTCCTCGAGGGTGTCGCACCTCTTGAGCGCGCCGCTCTCCAGCACGGGGTCGAGCCAGTAGCTGTCAAGGTGCTCCTTGGTGAGCTGCTCGCAGTCGTAGACGTCGGCGTTGAACGCCTGGCCGCTGGGCGCCGGGGTCAGGCGCGAGCAGCCGCAGGTGTCGAACTTCTGGATGTCCTCCCAGTACGACCCATCGAAGACCTCCCAGGAGTAGTGGCCGGGCTGCTTCACGCCCGAGGAGAAGCTCATCGGGTACTGCTGGTCCTCGTTCATGAAGCGCTCGCCACTCCTGTTGACGTGCAGGAAGGGCTGGCTGCCCGGCAGGAACAGCACGCCGCTCCAAGGCGCGCCAAAGCCGCAGCCATCGGGCATCAGCGAGCGGTTCCAGACCATCGCGCTGCCGGTCTCCTCGAGCGCGGCGCCCGCCCACATAGCCATGCGGATGCCGTCGCCGGTCTCGTTGAGCGCGCTGCTGCCCGCACAGTAGCGTACGGTCTCGGGGGCGAGGTCGGCCATCATGTCACCGTTGGCCGCATACCCACCGGTGCACAGGATGACGCCCTTGGCGGCGTTGACCTGCACGTAGTCGCCGCTCTCCTCCTGAGCCACGACGCCGGTCACCCTGCCGTCCGCGCCCTGGACCAGCTGCTTCGCGGGCGTGGAGAACATGATCTTGCCGCCGTTCTCCTCGAACCACTCCTGCAGCATGCCGAGGTGGCAGTAGGCGCCGTACTGCGGGCCGTCGGGCTCGTAGCCAAAGCGCGTGCCGTCGTCGCCGGTGCCGCCGTAGAAGTTGTTCCCGATAGGCGGGTAGTACGCGCTGGGGTCGCTCGGCGCGTAATACTCCGGCACGACCTCGAGCCCCTTGTCGGCGAGCAGGTCGGTGAGCCAGTCGCACATCTCGCCGGACCTCTGCGCCCAGGTGCGGTACAGCGACAGGTTCACGTCACCGCTCTCGGTCTCCCGCACGAAGTTGAGCAGTTCGGGGACATCGACCTGTATCCCCAGGTCGTTCTGGGCACGGCTGCCAAT
>CAIFEU010000152.1 GCA_903789505.1 uncultured Coriobacteriales bacterium | reverse complement strand
CCCCCGCCCCCGGGGGGCGCGCCGGTTATCCCCCCGCGCCGCCCAAACGTTTCCCCCCGGGGGGCGGTTTTTCTGGGGCCCGGGCGCGCCCCCGGGGCAACCGCGCCCCCGTGGGCCGCACGCAGGGGCGGTCCGACGCCGAATGGGACTACGACGAGGGAAGGGGGCATGTCGTGGACGACGAGACGCGCTTCTCCCGCATCGTCGAGGAGAACAAGGCGACGGTCTATCGCCTGGCGTACAGCTTCATGCGAAGCGGGTTCGACGCCGACGACGTCACGCAGGCCGTTTTCGTACGCCTGTATCGCGACGGGCGCTGGAGGCCGGGGGCGGAACGGGCCTTCGAGGGGGACGAGCACCTGCGCAGCTGGCTGGTGCGCGTCACGATAAACGAGTGCCGCTCGCTCTTTCGCAGGCTGCGCCGCGCGCCCGAGGGCCTCGAGGGCATCGCCGATACCCTTGCCGGGCGCGACCGCTCCCAGGACGGGGCGCAGCAGGCAAGTGACGTGCTCGACGCGGTCATGAGGCTGCCGGAGAAGTATCGCGTGCCAATCTACCTGCGCTATTACGGGGGCTATTCGGCAAAGGAGGTCGCGGGGCTGCTCGGCGTGCCCGAGGCCACCGTGCGCACGCGGCTCGCCCGCGCCCGGGAGCGGCTCGGTAGGGCGCTGGCCCCCTCGGCCGGCGAGGAGGGGTCGGGCGACCCCGGCGCGCATGCGAGGGCGGTTCAGCGCCGCGTGGTGCCCGCTCGTGCGGCGCCCCCGCGCGTGGACACGATGACGACGGGCGCGATGCCCGCCATGGGCGCGGGGACGACGACATGCGAGGGAAGGGTGGGACGATGAATGCGACGACTATCGACGAGGCACGCATGAGTGACCTGGTGGGTGCGGCGTTCTCCGAGGTCAAGGTGCCCGATGACGTGTTCGAGCGCGTGATGGGGACGGTCCGCGCCGAGGAGCGCGCCCGCGTTCGGCGCGGCGTGCGTGCGGCACGACCCGCGCGGGGGCTGCGGATGAGCGCGCGGGCGGCGACCGTCGCGGTGGCCCTCACGGCGGTGACCGCGACGGGTGCGTACGCCGCCGTGAGCAGCGGCTTCCTGCAGGGCGCCTTCGGCGACAAGGGGCAGCCCGATGTCGCGGCGACCGTCGTGGACAGCGAGGGCAGCCCCTACACGCTGCCGGCAATGACCTGGGAGGGAACCGACGAGGAGACGGCGGCGTCCCTGGTGGGCGACTACGTCACCGAGTCGGGCGGCTCGGTGACCACGCAGGGCGTCACCCTCACGGTGGGCGGCGTCGTCGAGGACGACAACGGCCTGGGCGTGGCCACCTACACGCTCTCGAGCCCGCAGGGGCTGGGCGACGTCTATGGCGACGCGGGCTACGGTGAGTTCTACGCCCTGCCCGACGCCCCGGTGAGCGACGTCACGGTCGGCGCGAGCCCCGCTGCGCCTACGTCCGGGACCGACGCGTCCGGCGACGCCACGGCCTACGACTCGCGCAGCGTCAAGGACCTCCAGCAGACGACCGACGACGAGCTGCACGCCGTCATGTACTTCGCCAGTGCGGATGCGTCCCAGGCGGGCGGGGCGGTGAGTTGGTGGCTACCGCAGGCGGACGCGACCGACGCGTGCTCCGGCGACGCGGTCTCCCTGGCGCTCAAGGCCCTGCTGCCCTCCAGCGCGTTCGCGGCGAGCGGCGACGACCTGACCGCCCATGTCTCGCCGATTGGCGTCGTGGTGGAGGGGTCCCTGCTGGCTGACGGCACGAGCGAGCTGGGCGACCTCTCGCTGGCGCTGTCCGACGGGTCGACGTACGTGGTGAGCGGCGAGGACGTCATGAACTCGACGCTGGCGTACCGCCGCGACGACGGCAGTGTCGCGATCCTGTTCAACCGCCTGGTCGACACCGACAAGGTGACCTCGGTGAGCGTCGACGTCGTCTCGCCGGCGCAGGGCTCCGCCGCGCAGGACGAGCACACCGCCCTCACGCTCGTCCCGGCGTCCGAGCGGTCCTAGGCAGAAAAACGTCCCCGTGGGACTTGTCGGCGCCCCGCGGGGACGGGTTTGCCCACCCGGAGCCGTCAGGTACCTCGACGGCGTCCGCGCGCTCCGGCGGGCTCCCGCGGCGCCTCGCGGGCGCGTCCCGACAGCACGGCCCGTCCGTCCCGACGCGGGGCAGGCGGGCCGTGCTGGTACGGTGGCGGCGCCCCGCGCGCTTGACGCGATCGGTCCCGAAGTGATATCTGCAAGTCCTGATTCACCGGCCGATTCACCGGCGCGGCGCGGCTCGCGCCGCGGCGTGGGCGGGGACGACGACACGGAAGGACGCCATGAGTGGCTATGACCTGAGCGGACTGATACTGACGGGCAAGAGCTTGGCTATCGCCCTCAACTGTGCCGACATGCATGCTGACGTGGAGGGCGTTCCTGAGTGCCGCGATCAGATTGCGGCACGGTGGGAGCGATACGAGGCGGAGAGCGCACCCCTGCTCGCGCAGCGGCAGCGGGAGCTTGGCGGGCTTGCCGCCGATGTGGATGCGAGCGAGCGGGTGGCGAGGCGCGCCAAGATGCTGCGCCGCGTCTTCCTCGTGGTGTTCGTCGTCCTGTTCGCTCTGTCCCAATTCGTGCTCGCGCCCCTCGCCAAGAATGCCATCGCGGCGATTGACTTCGACCTGGACGCCTACAACCGCTACACGATGCTGAACTCGGTGGTGGCGGTCGCGAGCCTCGTCTTCCTGTTGCTTTACCTTGTGTTCCTGGTGCGCTCGGTGATCGCGGGCAGGCAGCTCGCCAAGGCGCAGGAGGCGAACCGGACCGCGTATGCGGTGGCGTGCGAGGAGCTGAGGGGCATCGGATCGGCATGCCTCTCCGACATCGATACCCTACTCGACCAGATTGACGTGTTGTTCCTCGCGTCGCTGCCCGACACCCAGCGCGCCCGCGTGCTCGCGCGGCGGGAGGTGCAAAGGCAGGAGAGGGAGCGCTCCGACGCCCTGCGCCGCCAGAACGAGGAGCTGCTGCGCTTCCAGCAGGAGGCGCTCGGGGTGCAGCGCAGGCTCCTCGAGATCGAGGAGCGGCGCGAGCGGGAGCGCGCCAACCGATAGCGAAAGGCCGGGAGCGCGCGAGTCGGGGACGCGCCTGCCGAGAGGGCGCAAGCCTGCGGCGGCCCGCCCGGGGCCTATTCGGCCTGCGGCGCCCGTCCGCCGTCGACCCCTCTCGCCACGCGCCCGCCCTGCCCGGCGGGGACGCACGCGCGCCTCAGGACGAGCAGGCCGAGCGTGCCTGAGAGGGCGGAGGCGGCGAGGATGCCCGCCTTGGCGGCGGAGGCGTACGCCGCGTCGTCGAAGGCGAGCTCGGACACAAAGACTGCCATCGTGAACCCCACGCCGGCGAGCATCCCGGCGCCCGCCATGTGCCGCCAGCCCACGCCGGTTGGCAGCCGGGCGACCCCCGCCCTCACCAGCGCCGCGCTGGTGAGCAGCACGCCGACGGGCTTACCCAGCACCAGGCCCACGAGGACCCCCGCCAGGGCGCGCGCCGTGGCATCGTCGCCCAGGTCGATGCCGCCCAGGGCGACCCCCGCGTTCGCGAGCGCGAACAGCGGGAGCACGAGGAGGCTCACCCAGGGGCGCAGGGCGCGCTCCAGACGCCCCGCGGGAGAGGCATCCTGTCGTGCGCCCGCAGCGGCTTCGCCACCCTCGTCCGCAAGGCCCCGCGCCGCCGAGCCGGGCAGTCCCGCGCGCCGCGCGGCATCGGGGCGGACGCGCCGCGGGATCGCGAGCGCCAGCAGCACGCCGGCGATGGTGGCGTGCACCCCCGATAGGTAGACGGACGCCCACAGCAGGCAGCCCAGGGCGAGGTAGGGTGCCAGCGCTCGGACGCCTGCCCGGTTGAGCGCGAACAGCGCCGCGAGACACGCGCCCGCCAGCGCGAGCGCCGCCAAGTCGGGGGCATGCCCGTAGAACAGCGCGATGACGACGATCGCGATGATGTCGTCGGCGACGGCCAGCGTGCTCAGGAAGACCTTGAGCCCCGTCGGCACGCGGTCTCCCAGCAGGGCGAGCAGGCCCAGGGCGAACGCGATGTCGGTTGCCATCGGGACGCCCCAGCCGCCCTGGGTGGGCAGGCCGGCGTTCAGCGCCAGGTACAGCCCCATCGGCACGAGCGCGCCACCCAGGGCGGCGACCACGGGAAGCGCCGCCCGCCGCGGGTCGGCGAGCTCGCCCGAGGTGGCCTCGTGCTTGATTTCGATGCCCACGAGCAGGAAGAACACCGCCATCAGGGCGTCGTTGACGATGTGCCCCATCGAGATGGAGGCGCTTGCCGGCCCCAGGCCGAGCGTCACACGCGCCTCCCAGAGCGCCTCGAAGCCCTCGCGTGCCGGGGAGTTCGCGATGACGAGCGAGAGCAGCGCGGCGCCGAGCATGACGGCGGCGGCGAACGTGGAGGAGCCCGCGAGACGGGCGATGCGCCCGTGAAGGGCGCCGCTCGGCCCGACTGGGGCGGAATGGGGGAGTCGCGTGCGGTCGCGCATCTGGCTCTCCTTGTCGGTCGTGCCCGCACCGGGTGCGGGCGGCGGCTGGTGCGCCCCGACGCCGCCCGCCGCGCGCCGCGCGGGGGGCGGTCGCCCGTGGCGGGGCGGCGGTCGTGGGGCCATTGGGAATATTTTTGCGGCAATTATCTCCCAATAGGCGCATCATCTGCGCATACATTCGATGTACATGGGGTGGATTTTAGGGATAGATGTTCAGTTCCGTCGTGCCCTGGCGACTCCGGCGAGCGAGCGCGCGAGGCGCGCGGACTTCCGTGCTGCCAGGATGAGGACGAGCAGTGCCACGACGAGCACGACGATCGTGCCACCGGGCTTGAGACCGAGGTAGAACGACAGGGCGAGCCCCGCCAGGGATGCCGCGAGGCCGACGGCGCACGAGAGGACGCACGTCTGCCGCCAGCTGCGCGCCAGCTGAAGCGCGCACGCCACGGGCACCACCATCATCGACGAGACCATCAGGGAGCCGACGGTGCGCGACGCTACCGCCACCGTCAGGGCGAGCACCACCGTGAAGAGCCCGTTGACGAGCGGGAGCCTGACTCCCGCGACGCGCGCCTGCGTCTCGTCGTAGCAGGTCAGGAGCAGTGACCGGCGTGCGATGACGCACAGCGCCAGCGCCGTCGCGCATACGGCGACGACCAGGGCGAGCTCCTGGTCGGTCACCGTGAGGATGCTGCCGAACAGGAAGCTCCCGAAGCTCGCCGCGTTGGGGACGAACCCCGACAGCACCCCCGCCGCCCCGATGCCCGCCGCGAGCACGACCGCCACCGCCAGCTCCGCCTGCTCGCGGAAGCGGGCGCGCACGGCCTCCACGGCCAGCGCCCCGGCAAGGCAGGTCGCCGCGGCGCCCATCACGGGGCTCACCCCCGCGACGAGCCCCGTGGCCACCCCGGCGAGCGAGGCGTGCGAGAGCGCGTCGCCCACCATCGACAGCCTGCGATGCACCACCGTGACGCCCAGCAGGGGCACGACGACCCCGAGCAGGGCGCCCACGACCAGGCTCCTCTGCATGAACGCGTATTCGAGCATCAGCGCACCCTCCCGCCCACGAGGCGCGCGACGCGGGCGCCCGGCAGCCCCAGCGCCGCGCCGTCGTGTGAGACCATGAGCACGGCTCTGGCCGTCGGCGCCTCGGGGCCCCATCCGCGTGCCGACTCGGTCGGGCCGGCCGTGCCTGCCTCCCGTGCGGCCAATGCCAGGCGTGCCAGCAGGTCGAGCAGGGAGCGGGCCCCATCGGGGTCGAGCCCGGTCGTCGGCACGGCGAGCACCAGCCCGTCGGGGTCGTTGACGAGCGCCGCGGCGAGCCGGACGCGCTGCAGCTGCCCGCCGGACATCCGGCACACGGGGCGCCGCGCGAGCTCCCCGGCGCCCACGAGCCGCAGGCACTCCATCGCGCGGGCGGTGGCGTCGCGGGCTGCCCGCGCCCCTGGCAGCAGGCCCCGCGCCCACCC
>CAIFEU010000151.1 GCA_903789505.1 uncultured Coriobacteriales bacterium | reverse complement strand
GTGTAGCCGTGCGCGCGCAGCTGGTCGGCGATCATCCGGCTCGGGCAGTGGATGTGGCGCACCTTGCCGTAGAGCCACGTGCGGAACAGGGCGTACGTGACGTCGGGCGCCTTCCTGACGCCCTCGAGAAACGCGTTGTAGGTGATGTTCTCCGGCTGCACGTGGAACGCCGCCGAGACCGGCACCCGGTGCTCGCGCCCCCACGCGAGCGCGGCGCGGCCCAGCTCGAAGGGCATGAAGACGTGGATGACGTCGACGCCGTCGAACGCGCGGTCGAAGGTGGCGCGGTCGGGACGGGCGAACAGGAAGTCCTGCCGGGCGGCGAACGCGCCGGGCAGGAACGGCTCGTGCTTGGGGACCGGGAACGCGAAGCCGTCGGGGGTGTTGGCCGGGCCCGCCCCGTGCGCGACCAGGCGCACCTCGTGCCCCTGCCGCCGCAGCTCGGCGGCGTAGCGCAGGCACGTGAGCGCCGTCCCGTTGCGTGACTCGCCCACGTCGTCCATCACGAACGCAAGCCTCATGGCGCACCTCCTCGCGTCGTCGCGGGCGGCCGACGGGCGCGCCGGGTGACCGGCCGCCCGCAATCGCCGATGACGGGCCGGTACTTGCGGACGAACGGGCCGGCCTTTGCCGGCGGACGAGCTAGTCCTTGTCGATGACCTTGACCTGCACGTGCAGCAGCCCCGCGCCCACGATCGCGAGCAGCGCCGCGATCAGGGCGCACATGCCGGTGCCGTCGACCGACCGGCACGCCCAGGTCACGAGGTAGGCGATCACGAAGCTGACGACCAGGTAGAGCAGCGCGAGGCCCGTCGACATCGCGCCGAAGCTCGTGTTCCAGCCCGAGAAGGTCAGCGCGAACCCGACGCCCGCGCAGGCCCCCGCACCCAGGAGCAGCAGGAACTCCGAGCCGGGCACGGTGCCGACCAGCTGGCCACCGGTCGCGACGAAGGCGTAGGCGAGCAGCACGCCGAGCACCGTGAGGGCGGTCGCGGCGACCATGACCGGCGCGAGAGGCAGGCGCACGCCCTTGCGCCGCGAGTTGACCACGCTCAGCACGATGCAGCAGACGACCCATGCCACCAGGGCGAACAGCACGAACGACCCCATCGCGTTGGCGCTGTCGAGCGCCTGGCCGAGGTCGGTGTGGCGGCTGACGGCGATGCCGTAGGCGGCGAGCATCAGCGACGGCCCGAGCAGCAGCGGCCTGAACCGACGCGTCGACCCCCTTGACGGCTCCTCGGCGCACTGCCCCTCGGACGAGCCGCTGACCGGCTCGCCGCCCTCGATGTCGTTGCTCATACTCTGCCCTCGCTGCCTACGCCGAAACGGATGAGCCTCCATGATACGGCAGCGGGCGCGGCAATTGCGCGCTGCGCGCAATCGACGGGAAATGAACGCTCCTGCCGCTCCTACCACCGGGGCAGCGTCAGTCGCCCTCGCGGGGGCGGGCTGGGCAGGGAGGGCGGGCGCGGCGCATGCCTGTCGGGACGGCCGGTCAGCGCAGGGCGGCGTCAGTCGCCCTCGCGGGGGCGGCCGCGACCCTGCAGGACCGGAATCGACTCCGCCAGCGTCATCAGCTGGTCGCGCGAGTTGATGTCGAGCTTGGCGAAGACGTGTCTGACGTGGGTCTTCACCGTGTTGTCGGACACGCCGAGCTCGCGCGCGATGCGCGCGTTGCTGTAGTTCCTCAGCATCAGCCCGAGCACCTCGACCTCGCGCGGCGAGAGGTCCGGGTGCCGCTCGGAGAGCTCCCGGGCGCGAATCCGCGCGACGTCCTCCTCGCGGATGCTCTCCCCCACCAGGACGTGCTCGACCCTGCGGCCGCGCCGCATCGCGACGACGATGACGAGGAAGACGAAGTACAGCGTGAACAGCGCCATCACCGCCAGCGCCGTCGCGTCGTTGCCGAACCGGCCGTAGACGACGGCGCCCGCGACGACCCCCGCGAGCATGCACGCGAAGTAGGTCAGCACGAGCCGGGCGACGACCCGCACCACCTCGGGACGCCACGGCTCCCCGCCCCGCGCCACGTCGTGGACCTGCAGCGCGAACAGGGCGTAGGTGCACATGATGGAGACGCGGTCGAGGGTGACCGCGAGCAGGGCGAGCGCGCCTCCGCCCGAGAGCGGCGGCAGCAGCGCCGAGGTCGCGAGCGCGAGCGCGACGCTCACCTGGAGCAGGTCGAGCGCGTCGAACCGGACGATGGCGCCCAGGACGGCGGCCGAGACGAGCGCGGCAAGCCCCATGACGAGCGGCCACTGCGAGAGGGGCGCGCCCTCGGGTGAGCCCACGTCCATCGAGAAGCCGGAGAAGCCGATGACCAGCGACGACCCGAAGAAGACCAGGCACGCCGTCGCGAGCCGGTACCTCTCGAGCCAGTTCACCTGACCCTTGCCCCCTGCCGCGCCGCCTCCCCTGGCGCCCGCCTCGGCGCCTCCCCCGGGGCCTGTCGCCTCGGCTGCCGGGCAGACGCGCCGCGCCCGCGCCGCCCCTCCCGCTCCCCCACGTCGCCCGATGCGGCGCGCGACGACCAGCAGCGCCTGCCCCACCGCGGGCATCGCGCCGATCAGGACGAGCGAAACCGGGTGCACCAGGACGCACGCCAGCAGGTCGAACGCACCGCTGACCAGGATGCCGAACGCGACGAGCGCGACTGTCGGGAGCGGCAAGGGAAGCGTCAGCGCGCCGACGAGCTGGACGATGAGCGGCGGAATCGCCAGCCCGCACGCGACCCCGCCGGCGACCTGCATGCCGAGGCCACCGCCGGGGGTGAGGATCAGCGCGCCGCCCACCAGGGCGAGCGCCGTCGCGCAGGCCTCGACGGCGTGCGGGCGACCCACGACTGTCCTCGAGCCACCCCTGGTGTTCTCCGCACGATTCACGGCGCCCCCGACGCGACCCCCGGCCGCGTTCGCACGGCGTCCGCCCACGCGGCAGGCTAGGAGCATCGCCGCGCAGCACGCAGCGCTCGCGAGCGACGCCGCAATCCAGCTGGAATCGGTGCGCGGCGCGGAGAGCAGCGGGACGCCAGGCGAGTACGTCGGTCCGAGGACGACGCGGAACACGAGGTTGAACCAGCACAGGAACGCCCCCAGCGCAACGCCCGACAGGACGCCATCCTTCCCCGCGCCGCGCAGCGCCGCCGCGATGCCGGGGCGAGGGGTGCCGACGGCGCTGCGGGGCGCGCCAGAGCCAGATGGCGCCCCCGCCTCCCGGCGAGAATCTCGCCCCTCCATCGCCCTGCCGGCACGGCCCAGCGCAGTCGCCCGTTGTAGCATCGCAGCTCCCCCACACGTCTCGGACCGATCGCGGGCGCCCCTCCCCCGACGCCCGCCCCGGACCCATTATGAGAGTTCGCGAGCCGCTCGAACGGCAGAAGGCACCGGCGGCGCCCGAAGGCGCCCCGGTGCCTCTCGTGAAACGAGCCCCGGCAGGTCAGACCTCAACCGGCGACGCACCCGCCCGCGCCGTCGCCGATTCTGCCTAACGTTGGCAGAGCCCCGCAAGACAACGTCAACGGGGCACCACGGGGCCGAACGTGCCTAAGCCTCCACCTCGGCGCCGGCGAGCTCCTTGCCGAGCACGCGGCCCAGAGTCATCGCCATGCCAAGCGTGAGGCCCTGCATCGGCGTCGAGTACTCGATGCCGAAGCGCCCGCCGGAGTTGTTGCCGGTCGCGTAGAGGTTCACGATCGGGTTGTAGTTCTCGTCGAGGACCGCCTGGTTCTCGTCGATGTTGACGCCGTTGAGCGTGCAGGTGCCCGTCATCGGACGCTCCTCGACGCAGTACATCCCGTAGAAAGGTCCCTGGTCGACGGGCAGCAGCATCTTGGGGTCACGTCCGAAGTCCTCGTCTCTGCCGTTGGCGCAGAACTCGTTGTAGCGCTCGATCTCGCTCTTGATGCTCTGCCGGACATCGTCGTCGAGCGGCATGTAGCTCAGCAGCTCGTCCAGGGTTTGGGCTCCCCAGGCGCACACGCTCTCGCCCTCGTTCTGCTCGGCGCCCTGCGCCCCGCGGTCAACCCAGGCGTCAATCGTCGCCTCGAGGTCGAAGTTACCCGGCTTGCCCATCGGCTGGGCGAAGTGCTCCGGAGAGGTGCGGCTCATCAGCTCCTTCCAGTGACTGTCGAAGATCACGTAGTAGCGGCCCGGCTTGCTGCGCTCGGCGCGGATGCGCTGGCCGAAGATGCCCATGAAACACTCGTCGGTGAAGCGGCGCCCAGTCTGGTCGAACCAGACGAAGGGACATCCCCAAGGGTTCTCCGCCGGCGAGAAGCTCGCGCCCCAACGCAAGACGTTGGTGGTGTAGGTGTCGGAGGCGAACATGACTTGTGGGTCGACCAGGCAGCGCAGGTTCGGGTCCATCGTGCCGCCCGCCCACAGGGCCATCTTGATGCCACTGCCGTCGCGGCCAAAGCCGGCGCACCTCATCTGCGAGGTGTCCAGGCCGTGGCTGCGGTATAGCCAGCGCTTCTCATCCTGCAGATCCTCGTACATGGCGGCGTTCCCACCGTAGTCGCCACCCGCCAAGACGACCGCCTTGTTGGCCACAAAACGCACGTAGTTGCCATCGGGGTCGGTCGCGATGACCGACTTCGCCGTAATCTGCGAGACCTCCTTGTCATAGAACTCGACGACGCCGTCGTCATCGTGCCGCTCGGCGCGCTCCGTAGTGGTTCCCTGCTCGGTCTCGACCTTGACACCGGTGTACTCCCAGTACCAGGTCGCCCCCTGCGCCTCGGCTTTCTCAATCAGGCCAGCGGCGCCCTTGTTGTAGTTGACCTGCAGCGTACCCGGCCAGCACGTGAAGCGGTTGATCTCCCGCCCGAGATCGACGTAGGCCTGATAGTCCTGGTCGGACGTGTCAACGACGATTGCGTCGGCGACCTCGGGGTCAAGATTGCTCGCGAGCCAGTCCATCATCTCGCCCGAGTTGTCAATGTACTTCTTCACCAGGCGAGGATTCGTGCGATTGTGGGAGCGGCGCTGGTACTCGGCGAGGAACTCGACAGTGTCAATATCCCTGACGCCGAGAGACTTGGCCTTCTCCGAGTTGAACGAGGCGACGTCATGCAGGCCATAGTAGAAGATGGAGTCCTTGGGCTGCTGCTCGATGACTGCGACGGTCGCTCCGTTCTCGACTGCGGCGAAGGCACACATGGTGCCGGCGTTGCCGCCGCCCATCACGACGATGTCGGCGGTGACGGTCTCCTTGATGTCGGACTCAGCCACCTCCGGCGCGTCGCCGAGCCAGTCGGGCTTGTAGGTGGCGTGCTCCACGGTCTTCGCGAGCGCGCCGGCCATGTCGGCCCCCTGCGTCGCCGCCTGGGCCTGCAAGGGCGCCAGAGCAGGGGTCGCCGCGGAGGCGAGCGCGGCGCCCGCGGCGATTGCCCCCGCACCCGCGATGAAGCTGCGGCGCGAGACCTGCTGGTTGGAGTGAGTCATGGTGTGCCCCTTTCGAGTGAGACGTGCGCGGCGCGGCGGGCGCCCCCCCTTCGGGCGTCGCGCCGTCGCCTCCGCTGACGTCTCGAACCTTAGGGGCACGCTCGGCGCACGTCATCGCAAGACGGTGATGACGTGCGCAAACGCGGCAATCACCCCGAAATGATGAGCGGCGCGCCTTGACTTCGGCGGCGCAATGGCCGCGGGGGCGCCGTGGGACGCGGGGTCGGGGCGGCATCGGAGGGACGAGCGCGTGCGAATGGATGCGAAGCGCTCGGATCGGCAGCGGTGGCGCCGACCGATCCGAGCGAAACGCATCCACTTGCGGATGCCACATACCCGCATGCCCGTGCACCCGTGCGCCCGTGAGCCCGTCGAAGCGGGCATCCAGGGAACGCACGCCCCGCATGGATGCGAAGCGTTCGGGTCGGCGGCGGTAGGGGGTTCATTTGTTGGGACGTGGGCGGTCGGTCGCACGGGATTCGGCGCGCTTGCGTCAAGAATCGCACGTTGGGGAGTGCGGCACCCATCCTGTACCAGAATTCTATGCCACCCGCGGTGGTACGG
>CAIFEU010000150.1 GCA_903789505.1 uncultured Coriobacteriales bacterium | reverse complement strand
CGCGGCGCGAGAAGTCAATCTACGCCCGCGCGCGGCCCGGGTCAAGGGCGGGGGGAGGCTCCACGGAAGGGACACAATTCTGAACAGCTCAGAACCCCTTTGTTGTGACAATCAATCTTGGCGTTCACTTGCGCCATTGCCATCCGCACTTGTCCTAAATTGCTTGGCTTATGGCCTTTTACCTGAGACTTACGCTTTCTGTCAATCGTCTCATGCCGCTTGTTTGACGCTTACCCATATATTCGCTAGCCCATTATCGAAGGCTACGAGCCCTCGACTGTTTTCGCACGCGCCCTG
Organism: uncultured Coriobacteriales bacterium; assembly: GCA_903789505.1. Taxonomy (GTDB): domain Bacteria; phylum Actinomycetota; class Coriobacteriia; order Coriobacteriales; family UMGS124; genus CAIFEU01. The sequence goes on along the minus strand of CAIFEU010000150.1, from coordinate 5,791 downwards.
ACAGGTTGCATCGTACTTACCGTGTTTTACACGCCAGTGTCGAATTCTTACGGCAGGAATCTCTGCGCTCGCCTGCTTCATCGTGGACAGCTGCGGCAGCGCCTCGATGTCGCCCACGTCGTCTTGGCAGGCCACCTGCACGCCACGTTGGCGCCGGTGTCGTCCATGCTCCGCTCGACGACCTGGCGCCAGCCGACCAAAGGCGCGAGCGTGGGCGCGTCGGCCGGCGAGAAGTCGCGCCCGGCGGTGAGCTCGTCCCACTTGGCGGAGCGGAAGGCGTCGCCCCCGACGCTCGCGGGCTTCGTGGGTTTCGTCATCGTGACCTCCTCGCGGCATGAAACAGCCCACCGTCTCCGATGGGCCACGCAACGGTCATCTTGCAATCCAATCATCAGAAGAGGCAGGCGTCGATTGTCACCTTGCCGAGTAGGGCGTCGAGCCACTCGTCCGGGATGCCGCCGATGCCGTACGCGATGCCGGCGAGCCCTCCCGCCACCGCGGCGGTGGTGTCCGTGTCGTCCCCCAGGTTCACTGCCACGAGCACGCACTCGGCGTAGCTCGATGTGTTGGCGAGGCACCACAGGGCGGCTCGCTCGGTGTCCAGCACGAAGCCTCCGGAGCGGACCTCGTCCTCGGGCACGCCTGCGAGGTCGCCCGCGACTTCGCGCGGCCCCTCGCCGGCGGCCAGCCTGCGGGCCACGCGCACCATGCGCACGCACGCCCCGCAGGAGATGGCGTGCGCGTGGTTGATGGCGGAGACGGCGTGCACCTCGTCTTCGCTCGCGTCGGCGAACGCGAGCGGGAGGATGCGCATGAGGGATCCGTTGTCGCGCTCGCCCAACCGACCGCGCCCGCTGGAGAGCGCATCGGCGGTGGTGCCTCCGACGTCGAAGAGGCCGCTCACGGTGTACGCGCCCTCACGGTACCAGCGAACGAAGCGCTCCCGCATGTCGCACGCGTCGACGCGGCCCGTGGCCCGGATGCTGTCGCAGGTCGCGAGCGCCATGGGGGTGTCGTCGCTCCAGGTGCCGGCTGGTTGGTTGTGGGAGCCGTGCCCAACATGCCCGCGCACTCGAAGGAGCCGCGCGGCAGGAACTCGTAGGGGACGCCCAAGGCATCGCGGCCTTGCCGTAGATGCAGTCTCGAAGCGTGGCAACCTTGGCTTTCCTGCCCTTACTGGCGGCCTGCGCTGGCTCTTCAAGTAGTTGGCATGGACCCTGCTGGACTCGGCGAGGAGCGTGATATCAATCTCGCTTGACTGGCGCGCGGTCTCGATGGCCTTACACTTGAACACCTCGCTCTAAAAATAATCGTTCTGCTCCTCATTTCTTGCCATATCACGCCCTCCTCATCAATGAGTCGTGTGGGGGACACGCGCTGTATCTTCTCTTCTTTGCCGCTGATGTCGGACTTCAGAATCGGCGCACTCCCCGACCGGGGTCGCCGGAGGCATGGCGGCGAGCCATTCCGGCGCGCAATTCTCCCAGAGAGGAAGACTTTCCCCATTAGCGCAATTCTGCGCAATGACAACAAAGGCCAGGGGCAAGGATTGCGCCCCTGGCCTGCGGTTTCTCGTGGTGGGCCGTGTCGGTCTCGAACCGACGACCTTGGGATTAAAAGTCCCCTGCTCTTCCAGCTGAGCTAACGGCCCCGATATTGTTCAGGACGGCATTGTATCGCATGTCACAGGGGTCGCCGTGCGTCATGTCAGGCAGTAGGGCAATCCCCTCGATGCCGCTACGATGCCACGATGCCGCCCGTCTACGGCGGCTATCTCTTGAACAGCCTCTCGTCGTCCTCGGTCGTCTGCGCGCCCAAGGCGAACCTAGCCCAATCCAGCATGACGGCGGCGAGAGGCCCGCCGAGCGCCTCCCTCTCAGACATCGTCGTCGAGGGCACCATCCACACCCGCCGGTAGCGCAGGGAGTTCCTCACCATCACGAGCTCGTACCGGTAGATGTGCTCGTAGACGTCGGAGTCGATGCGCAGGTGCTTCGCGTACCAGTCGGGGACGTTGCACGCGCCCTCGTCCCGGAGAAACTCCTTCACGTCGCCGCAGCCCGCCATGGGGTAGGGCGGGATGTTGTAGCCATCGTGCCTGGCGAGGCTCCAGATGAGCATGCGCCCGTCGGGGAAGACCTCGACGTCCTCCCCCAAGCACTCGAGAAGCAGCCGATAGACCGAGCCGTCGGTCAGACTCGCGTGTCTCGTCACGAGCGCATCAGGAGAGATGGGGTTCGCTTGCATCATCCCGGCGCCCTGGCCTGAGATGGGCGGACGCGGCGTGGCGTCGCCCTGGACGGCGGCGAGAAACCTCTCGATTCGTCGGACTGGTGCCTCGAGCATTACACGTCTCCCGTCAGGCTTCCTCGGCAATGGCCCGCCGCTCTTCGCCTCGTGCCGGTTGAGCGACGTTGTCCCATCGTTAGCAGGGCGGTGGGGCGACGGGTTGGTGAAAGGTATGTCGGTGAGGTTGTATGGCCTGACGGGCACCTGACGCAAGGGCCTGTCGACAGAATGACAAAAGGGCGACCGCGAACGCGGCCGCCCTTCTTGGGTGCGATGGAGCGGGCAACGGGACTCGAACCCGCGAATGATGGCTTGGGAAGCCATTGCCTTACCACTTGGCGATGCCCGCAAATCAAGCGTGGGATTGATTATAGCGAATGTCAGGCGCGATGTTGGCGGCATTTTCGCCAATCTGGCCCATGACGAAAACTCTGCAAGCTCTCCCTGCAATCCCCCGCGGCCCCGTACCCGGATGCCCGCACCACGGGCGGGACGCCGCGCCGCTCCGTGTCGATGTCAGGTCTGTCAGCCCACCGTCACAGGTCCTGTATCACGCGACGGATCTCATCCTCGCTGCCCGTCTTCGTGCACACGAGCAGCGCGTCACCCGGGTGCAAGACCGTCGTGCTGTCGAGCACCTCGTAGTCGTTGCCTCGCGATATGGCGACCAGCACCGTCGATGGTGGGATTGACAGGTCTGACACGCGGACGCCGCCCTGGTCTTTCAGGCTCGACGAGTCGGGCACGACGATCTCCATCATCGTGAGGTCCCCATGGCGCAGTGCCATGACGGTCCTGACCTGCGAGGAGAGCGCCTCCTCCTCGATCATCCGCGCAATCAGGACCGAGGTGGATATCGCGTCGAAGCCGAGCTTCTGGAAGATGCGCTCGTTCTTGGGGTTGTTCACGCGCGCGATGATGCGCGATGGGTTGTACAGCGTGCGCGAGATCTCCGCCGCGACCAGGTTGACGTCGTCATGGCCGGTCGCGATCACGAACAGGTCGGCGTCGCGCATCCCCGCCTCGTCCATGATGCGCGAGTCACAGCAGTCGCCCGCGATGACCATGAACCGCCCGCGCAGGTCGTGCTGGAGCTCGGAGACCGTGGTCTCCTTGTTCTCGATGATGGCGACCTCGTTGCCGCTGTTGAGCAGACGCTTGGCGAGGATGGTCCCGACCTTGCCCCCGCCGCCGATGATGACGTACATCGCCGCTCACTCTTTCATGTAGAGGGAGAGGCCCTCGAGGGCCGACTCATGGACCGTGGCCATCACGGTGTCGCCGTCGAAGACGGGAGTCCGGCGGCCGGCCCTCGTCACCTCGCCGTCATGCTCGATGAGGTTGATTCTGATGTCGCCGATTGACTCGAGCTCCTCGACCGACATGGTCCGCTCCGCCTTGACCGTGAACTCCATGACCTCGTAGCTGCCGAACGTGTCGAGGTGGTGGGAGTGGTGGGAGAGAATCTTGGCGGCAATCTCCTCGGCGACGATCTCGGTGTCGCACACGTAGTCGAGGCCGAGCTGCTTGTACACCTCGAGCCGCGACAGGCTCACGAGCCGCGTGATGACGTGCGGGACGCGATACAGCTGCCGTGCCACCTCGGTGGTCATGAGGTTGACATTGTCGGAGCTGGTGACGACTGCCAGGACGTCGCACTCCTCGATTCCCGCGGTCATCAGCGCGTTCTCGTCGTAGCCCAGCCCGAGCACCGCGCGCGCGATGTGCTCCTGATCCACCGTCATGATGACAGCAGGGTCGCTGTCGATGACGCTGACCTCGTTGTTCGGCGCCATGATGGCCGCGAGGTTCGAGCCGACCCTGCCGTATCCGACGATGATGACGTTCACGAAGGTGCTCCGTCCGGTTCCCCGCCAGCCCTACGAGCGGCGAATGGTCTCCACGATGATGTCGACCAGGTCGTCGATCTTGCGCAGGTCGACGCCGCGGGGCTCGTCGCCGCTCCAGCGGGCGCGGGCGGGCGCGCCGTCCTCGACACCGCAGACCGTGACGCCATGGCGTCCCGCCTGCAGCGCGGGGGTGAGCTCGGTGTCGCGCCAGGGCATGCGCTCGAGCGCGAGCGGGCGGTTGATGTCGGTGGAGGCGGTGCCGAACAGGTTCACGAGCCGGCGGTCGGCCTTGCGGTGGGGCAGGACGCCCTCCTCGAGGATCAGTGACTGCCGCCCCGCGCCAACGCACTCCAGGTTGATGAAGTAGGCGTTGTGCAGGCGCTGGTCGTACTCGCGAACGAACGCCCTGGCGCCGGCGTGGGACGCCTCCGACGCGCCGGTCAGCACGAACCAGATCTCGTGCGAGACGAGGTCGGCGTCGCCCAGGGACATCGCCGCGGAGCGGAGGTCGGCGTCGTCGTCGGGGAGGGGCGCCTGGTCGGCCGCGCCGTCGCCAGGACGCTCGGGCACCGGACGCGCTGCCGCGCGACGGGCGCGCACGTCAGCGGCGCGCGCCGCGCCCCCCTGCCAGCGCCTGCCCGCCGAGCCGCCATCGCCGGACGCGCCCGAGGCAGACCCGGAGCCGCCCGTTGAGCCGCCGCGCGCGTCGTCCTCGAAGTTGTCCCAGGTCCCAATCTGCCGGCCGTTCTTCTGCGCGTCATAGTCGTCGTCGACGCCCAGCCAGTCGGAGAACGACTGCTCCTCCATCTCGCGCTGCATCTCCTCGGCGCGACGGCCGATGCGCTCGTTCTTCTTGTGCTTGCGCTCGCGACGGGACTTGGGCTTGTCGTTGGCGATGTCATCGAACCCGTCCAGCCCCGCGTGACGCGCGTCCTCGATCATCTGGGGCGTCAGCGCCTGGTGCGTGCCCGTCTCGAAGTTGAGCACGGAGAAGTCCTCGGGGTCCATGTCGCCAATCGCCTCGACGGTCGAGACGCTGTACGGGTCGACCGCGGCCACCGACGGGTCGGGCACGTCCTCGAGCACACGTCGGCTCGAGACGACGGGGGTGAAGCTCGTGGTGCCCCAGTTGGGGTTGTTCAGAATCGAATCGCGGCGGGCGTCGTCGGACGAGACGACCTGCTGCTGCGCGACGTCGCGCGGCAGGGCGGTGGGAGCCTGTCTCAGCTCTGCGTCGGGCTCGTCGGAGCTGATGATGACATCGAGCGGCTTGGACTCGACCGAGGGTTCGGGGGCGAGCGCCTGGGCGGTGACCATCTGCGCGCGCTCCGCCTCGCGGCGCTGCTGCATCTCGCGCTCCTGGGCGGCGCGCAGGTTCTCGTGGGTGAGCACGGTCGTCGCGCCGGGGATGGACGGCGTCAGGGAGGACGCCGCGGGAGCCGTCTTTATGCGGTTCTCGACGGGGGAGACCACGGTGGTCTTCTCCGCCGACGCGTCGGAACCCGCGAGGGAGGACCGCCCGTACGATGCCGACGCCGGTGCCCGCGTCGCTCCTTCGTCCGCCGGGCGCGCCGGGCGCTCGCCCGGCTGCGGGGTCGCGGGCCTGGCCGGCGCTGGCGTTGCTCTAGCGCCCCGCGCGACTCCGGGCCGTG
>CAIFEU010000149.1 GCA_903789505.1 uncultured Coriobacteriales bacterium | reverse complement strand
CCCCCCGCCCCGTTTACCCCCCCCGGGCCGCCCCCCCCCCCCCCCGACGCCCCCCCCGCCCGGCCCCGGGCCCGGGAGGCGGGGCGAGCCGCGGTGGCTAAATCTTCTCGGCGTCCAGGTCGGCGCTCACACTCTTGCCGCACTCGCGGCCCAGGGCGATGGCGATGCCCAGGCTCACGCCCGACGTCGGCGTCACGTAGTCGCGGCCGAAGCGCCTGCCACAACAGTTGCCGGAGACGTAGAGGCCGGGAATCGGCTTGTAGTTGTCGTCCAGCGCGCGCTGGTCCCCGTCGGTCACGATGCCGCCCATCGTCACGAGCGCGCTACCCAGGCTGATGGTGCCCACGCTCATGTAGTACGGCGGGGTGTCCAGCGCCCACATGACGCTCGGGTCGCGGCCATAGTCCTCGTCGCGGCCGTTGGCGCACATCTCGTTGTAGTGCTCGATCGATGCCTTGGCGTTCTTGATGACTGTCGCGTCGGTGACGCCGGCCTTCGCGAAGAGCTCGTCAATCGTCTGCGCGCCGTACATGCTCACGCTCACCTGGTAGCGCTGGTCTCCCGCCGTATACAGGCCGTCCGCGTCGGGGGCGTTTGCCATGACGTCGGCAACGGCGTCCATGTACGCCTGGCAGGGGTTCACGCTGGAGTGGCCGGGAATCAGGTGGTCGCACAGCGTGGCGAAGTTCGCGTCGTAGATGCAGTAGTAGTTCTCGCGTGGCTTGAAGCCCAGCGGGTACCCGCAGTACTCGCGCACCGGATAGAACTCGTTGCAGACGCGGTTGCCCGTCGAGTCGAGCCAGATGCCCTGGGGCTGCTGCGACGGCGACCCGTCACGCATGCCCATTGTCGCGATCTGCGGCTCGAGCTTCGCGCCGGCCCAGTACGGCAGGCGGACGCCCGCACCGTCGCGGTTCGCGATCACGCACAGGCTGATCGCCTCGTCGTCGGTGAGCAGCGCCTGGACGTCGGGGAGCAGGTCCTTGACCATGTCCTCGTTGCCGCCGAACCCACCGGTCGCCATCACGACGGCGCGCGCGTTGTACTGCTCGTACTCGCCGGTGTCCACGTTCTGCACGATGACGCCGGTCACCGCGCCCGAATCGTCCTGCACCAGCTGCTCGGCGCTGCGGCCCCAGACCACCTTGCCGCCCGCGTCGACCGCCTCCTGCAGGTTGTTCGTCAGTATCTGCGTCTGCGTCGTGGAGCCGTAGAAGCCGTAGGCGGTCGGGTAGAACTTGAAGCCGGCAAGCTCGGTGATGATGTTGTCGTAGGAGCCCTGGTCAACCGCCGCGGTGGCGAACTTCCCGGTGCCGTGGAACTTGACGCTCACGCCCGTCTCAATCTGCTCCTTGGTGAGGCTGTCGAGGTACCAGTCGGTCGTGGCGCCGGAGTTCTGGGCAAACTTCATGATCAGGTCGGGGTTGGCGGTGTAGCCGCTCATCAGCATCCAGTTGTTGTAGTACTCGATAGGGTCGATCTTGGGCAGGCCCACCTCGAGCATGTAGGAGCCGTTCACGGATGCGTTCTCGTTGCCGACGGCGATGAAGCTGTCCTCGAGCTGCTTCTCGATCATGATTGCCGAGTGGCCCTCCTCGCAGATCTCGCGGAAGGCCGTAGTGCCCGCGTAGCCGTGCCCCACGACGATGACGTCCGCTTCGCCCGCGACGGGCGCGTCCGTGATGGGGTCGGGCTTGGTGCGCCAGGTCCCCACCTTGACGCCATCGCTGGTGTATTCGGGGTCCGTGCTCGCATACTTGGGCTCTGCCATGATGGGCGGCGGCACGCTCGCGTCGTCCCCCTCGGCGGAGTCGCCGGACGCGTCCTGCGCGGGCGCAGCGCCGTCCGTGGCGGCGGACTCGCTCGCGAGCGCTCGGGCGGTCGCCCCGGACGCCGCGATTCCCGCGACGCCCATCGCCGCTCCCACGATAAAGCTGCGGCGGTTCAAGGTCTTCTCCATGCGTTCCCCCTTCGATGCGGCTTCCCTCGACATGTCGCCCCGGACGCGAGGACGGTACGACGGCGGGCCGCCGGAAGCGTCGGGCGCCACGGGGCGCCGCGCGCCATCCCGATGCGCGGAGCGTCTCGACCATAGGCGAGGGGCCGGCCCCGAGGCTGGCCGTTTTGGGTGAAGGTCCGCCGAGCGGCATCGGCAAAATTTGACTATTGCGCCCCCTGCCTGCGGGATTCGTATCATCGGCGCGTCCGGGCGTCCCGCCAGGGGCGCGTCTCGGAGCGCCTCACCCGCCGTGAGCGGGTCACGGGCGGGACGACCGGGCCACATCGCCGCACGCCTTGCCGGCGGTCAGGGGCGCGCGCCCGCCGCGCGGCGGCGCTCCACGAGCGCGACAATCTCGTCTCGCGAGCTCACGCCGAGCTTCTCGTGAATCCTGCGCGTGTGGGCGCGCACCGTGTTGGGCGAGACGCCCAGGACCTCCGCGATTCCCTCTGCGCTCCTGCCGCCGACCAGCTGGCCGAGCACCTGGACCTCGCGCGGTGACAGCCCGTAGGCGCGCCCCACGGCCTCCACGGCGTCCGCCAACGGGACGCCCGCACCGCCCGCGCCCGCCGTGGGCGACCCCTCGGGGCGCAGGTCCTGCGCGTGGCGCTGCAGTCGGACGATGCTCGCCACGGAGTCGACGCACACCGCGGCGAGGAAGAGCACCGACGCCACCGGGACGACCATCGCCGCCACGTGCGCACCAAACGTTCGCTGCACGGCGACCGCGGCGAGGCACCCGAGCGAGCTCACGCCCAGCTCCAGGGCGAGGCAAGCGGCGTTCGCCAGGCAGAGCCGCAGGTCTGCCACGCGCGACATCGCCCACGCGACGCCCAGGCACAGCGCGCAGGCGAGACCGGAGCAGGCGCCCTTCGCGAGCGACGCCGCCCTCCCCAGCTCCGAGATGTCGCCCACCATCCACAGGCAGACAATCAGCGCCGCCGTCAGGGGCATGGCGACCCGCATCGCCAGGTCCGGCCCGAGCCTGCGCACCTCCGACGCCACGGCGGGAATCGCGAGGATGGCACAGGGCAGCACCCACCCGAGAGGCTCCGTCCCCAGGGCAGGGAACGCCAGCTCGCGCGGACCGAGGAACGTCTCCCACGGCAGGGCCATCGAGACGAGGCTCAGGAGCAGCCCCACCGTCGGCTGCCAGAGCACGCCCGCCGCCCTGGGGACGGGGCGGCGTTCGCCCGCCCCCGCGGCGTTGTCGGGCAGAGGCTCCCGCCCGCGCACGGCGGAGCCCGCCGCCTCCCCCTCGCGCGTCGCCATCCGCGCCTGCGCCGACGCGGAGGCGCCCATCGACGCCCCCTTCGACGCCCCCGCAAGTGCCCCTCCAGCGAGAGCGGGCAGGGCAAGGGTGACGACCCCCAGGTAGAGCCACGACTGCCGCGGCTCGACGCCCAGCCACGTCAGGGGAACGCAGAGCGCGGCGGCGACGGCCATCGCGCAGAAGGCGCGCCCGCCGCCTGACATCGGCAGTCGAAAGCCCCGGTCCTCGCGCCGCACCCAGGCGGTCGTCAGGAGCAGCGAGAAGGCTACGCCCGCGCCCAGCAGTGCGCCTCCGAGCGCCAGGAGCGGCGCGGACACCCCCTCGCCCACTTCCGCTCCCACGACGATCGACGAGAGGAGAAACGAGGCGGCGGGCACCAGGAACAGGGCGGCCATCGCCCCCAGCGTCTCTCCCGCGCGCGCCCGACGATGCCGAACGGCACTCTCCGACGCGCTGTCGGCGGCATCGCGATCGTCGTCGGCGCGGAAACCTGCGGAGCGGGAGCCAGACGCACCGACAGACGCCGAGGTGAAAGCGAACGCGGCAAAGCAGGCAAGGGACATGGAGACGAGATAGGCTGCCAGGAACCACACCGACCGAGAGCCCAGCGCCCCCGCTCCGAACATCCCGGGCTCGGCGAGTGGCGCGAGGAAGGCAAACGTCGCGACCGCCAGGCCGACGGTCGAGACGGCGACGCCGCGCGCTGACGCCGGCGCCGATCCCGGAGTGCCCTCGTTTCCCGCTTCCCTCATAGAGCCAGCCCAATCCACCAAGCGGCAGCCATCGCTCGCCGCGACCGCCGCGCGACCGTTCCTGGACATGATACGCGACGTCTGAGGAGGTCGGCGGGGCTCCTGCGGGCAGCGAAGGCACGCCCGGGTCAGGGACAGCACGCCATGCTGAGCACGGCCCAGCGCCCCTCGCCTTGCGCGCCTACGCGCGGCGCCCCTCGGAGAGCGCCAGGGCGCGCAGCGCGGCAGTCGTGAGCGGGGCCTCGGGGGAGCTCAGCACGTGACGGGCGGCGAGCTCGTCAGTGTAGTCGTCCAGGAAGTAGACGGCCATGGAGCCGTCGAGCGCGTCGGCGTGAAGCACGACGGGGAGCAGCTCGCAGCTGGTGACATGCGCAGCGGGCTCGGAGGCCCCCGCCGCCCCGCCGTCAGCGGCGCCTGCAGGGGCGAGGCGCTCGATGCGCAGAATCGCCGCGGCGCCCACGACCGTGGCGACCTCTTCGCACTGGCCGGAGACGAAGTTGCCCAACCCGTAGAGCGCGAGCCCCTCGTTGCCCGCGCTCGTGGTGACGTGCCCCCACGGCCCGATCACGTGCGTGTGCGAGCAGACGACAGCGGCCGCCCCCGCGTCTATGAGGCGCCCGACCAGCGCGACCTGCCCGGGGGTCGGCTCGCTCTCGTACTCGCTGCCGACGTGCAGGAAGCAAATGACCAGGTCGGCCGCCTCCCGCGCCGCGGCGACGCCGTCGACCAGGCGCCTCTCGCCGTCGCCCGCCAGCACGTCCACCCGCCATGCCTCGTCTTCGGGCAGGTCACGGCCGTTGAGGCCGTAGGTGTAGTCGAACAGCGCGAGCCGCACGCCGCCGCCCTCGACGTAGGTCGGGGCACCGGCGCCCGAGGGGTCGGCGTGCACGCCCGCCAGCTCGACCTCCGGGTGCTCGCGGGTCCAGTACGCGCACTCCTCCCCAAGCGCCGCGGGGCCTTGGTCGTTCGCATGGTTCGTCGCCCCCAGCACGACGTCGAAGCCGGCGCCGGAAAGGGCATCGCCCATCGCCTGGGGCGTGGCGAACAGCGGGTAACCGCTCGCGCGGGCGGGGTTCTCGACCAGCACGGTCTCCTGGCAGACGACGGAGAGGTCGCACGCGCGGACCCGGTCGCTCACGTGCTCGTAGAGCGGGGAGAAGTCGTAGGCGCGCGCCGCCGGGTCGTAGGAGCGCGCCAGGACGCTCTCGTGGGCGATGTTGTCGCCCACGACGAGCAGCGTAAGGCCATCGTCGCCGGCACCCCGGGCGAAAGCGCCAGCGACGGCAAAGCCGTCGGACGCGCCGCCCCCGTCCACCTCGCCCACCAGCGCGAAGCCCCACGAGAGCCACTCCCACTCCGTGACGCGCCCCTCGCGGGAGGTGACCCGCAGGCGCGGACGGCCCCCCGAGCCGTCGGCGGAAGGCGGGACGACCCCGACGCACCGCGCGTCCACGCCCAGCCGCGAGGACATCCACAGGGGGCGCAGGCCTCCCTCCCGCCAGCGGTAGACGAAGAGGTGTTGCGATAGGGCGTCGTCAAGGTTTCCGGCTTCGTCAGAACCGCCGGGGCTGCCGACCCCGTCGGAGCCACCGGCGTCGTCGGAGCCGCCGGAGTCCCCGGCCCCGCCCGCCCCATCAGCGTCACCCGCCTCGCTCGCCGCAACCTCCCAGAACGGCCGCGAGCTCCCGTAGCTGCCGCGCTTCCACAGCAGCGCGGCGACCTCGGCGACCCCGTCGTCGTCGAAGTCCGCGACGAGCGCGTCGCTCACCTGCCATTCGGCGTCGGTCTCGAGCAGCGTGCGGTCGCCCTTCGTCACGAGCAGGCGACGCCCCCGCAGGCGGAGCAGCTCCGAGACGCCGTCGGCGTCCACGTCCGCCTCGAGCTCCACCTCGCGAAACGTCGCCCACGCGGGCGGCTCGTCCCCCGCCGCCGAGGAGGCTCCCACGCCGCCGGAAGGGACGTCGCCCCCTGCGGAGCCCGCCGCGCCGGAGCCCGCGACACCGCCGTCGCCATCGCCCGCACGCCGCGCGTCTCCCCCCGCGGAGCCCGTCGCACCGGCGCGCCCTCCCGGCATCGCCGCGCCCGCCCCGCCGAGC
>CAIFEU010000148.1:5170-6136 GCA_903789505.1 uncultured Coriobacteriales bacterium | reverse complement strand
GGATCGCGTCGAGCAGGGACGTCTTGCCGTGGTCGACGTGGCCCATGACCGTGACGACGGGCGGGCGCGGCTTGAGGTCCTTGGGGTCGTCATAGAACGTGAAGGAGTTCTCCTCCTCCGGCGTCATGATCTTGACGCGGCGGCCGAGGTCGTCGGCGATGAGCTCAATCAGGTCGTTGCTCATCGTCTGCGTCATCGTGAGCGGCTGACCCAGCAGGAACAGGCGCTTGATCACGTCGTTGGCGGGGACGTCGAGGGCGCTTGCGAACTCGGCGACGGTCACGCCCTCGCCGATCTTCACGACGTCGAGGTCGTCGGGGTTCTGGTCGTTGGCTATGGCCTGCTTGACCGCCTCCTCGTGACGCGCCTCCTCGGCCGCCGCCTCGCGGCGCTCCTTGCGCTTCTTGCGCCTGCCGCCCTGCTCGCGCTCTGCGGCGTTGACGACGGCACGCGCCTCGGCGAGCACGCGATCGCGGCTGTACTCCTCGACGGTGCGCTCGCCCGACTCAGCCGCCGGCTCAGCGTCGCGGTGCGCGGGCTTGCGACCGCCGCGCGCCCTGCGCCCGTCGCCCTGTGACTGCTCGGCATGGCCCTGTCCCTTGCGACCCGAGCGGTAGTTGGACGACTCGGAATCGGAGGACTTGGCCTGCTCCTGCTCGCGCTGCTTCTTCTGCTGCGCGAGGACCTGCTCCTGCTGGGCAATCTGTGCGAGCAGGCTGTTGAACGACGGGACAGACTTGGGGGCGTTGTCGACGATCTTGCGGCGCTGCTCCTCTTCCTCCTTGCGGCGGCGCTCCTCTTCCTCCTGGCGCGCCTTCTCCTCCGCGGCCTTGCGCGCCTCCTCGGCGGCGCGGCGCTCAGCCTCGACGCGACGCTCCTCCTCGCGGCGCGCCTCGACCTCGAGGCGGGGGGGGTGCGCCGCCGCGCGGGGGGCGCGCGGCGGCGCGGGGGGGGGGGGGGCGGCGG
>CAIFEU010000148.1:4396-5160 GCA_903789505.1 uncultured Coriobacteriales bacterium | reverse complement strand
CTGCTTGGCCTGCTCCTCGGCCTGCTTGGCTGCCTCGATCTCCGCGGCGCGCTGCTCGAGGATCGGCGCGAGGTTCTTGCGCGCCAGGGAGACGTATGCGTCCTCGAGGGCGGACGAGGCTGCCTTGGCGGGTATCTTCATCTCGTGAAGGTGCTCGAGCATCTCCTTGCTGGACATGCCGTATTCCTTCGCAAGCTCATGGACGCGAATCTTGGCCATCTGCAAATCACCCATCCCTACTGCACGTCACTGTGCCTGGCGCACAGCATGTCGAATTCCTGCCCGAGACGCATCCATGCGCCCTCGTCGATACCCACGCGCAGGGCCCGCTCCAGGCCCCTGCCCCTGCGCGCCGCCTCAAGGCACGCCCGGTCGCGGCACAGGTAGGCACCCCTGCCAGGCGCGCGGCCACCCGCGTCGACGCTCACGCTCCCGTCGGGCGCGCGCACGATGCGGACCAGGTCCTGCTTGCGCCGCGTCGACCCGCAGCCGACGCACGTTCTCTGACGCTTCTCTGCCATGCTCGCCACCTCGCCTTCCACGAGAGTCGATCGCCTCGACGCGCGCCGCGCGCCCCTCGCCGCCACCGGGCCGACGTCACGCCTAGATCAGTGAGTCCTCGTCGTCGCCGTCGGCGTGCAGCCCGCAGAAGCGCGACCCGGGCCGAGCCTGGTTGCGGCACTGGTTCCCGTCCGCGTCGCGATACTCGCAGCGTGCCGGGACCTCAGGGGTCGAGGAGGGGCGCTGTGCGCGCGAGTGAGCGG
>CAIFEU010000148.1:0-4386 GCA_903789505.1 uncultured Coriobacteriales bacterium | reverse complement strand
CGAGGGAGTCCATGAGGGTGGCGGCAAGCGACTCGTTCTTGATGTCGATGTGCCAACCCGTCAGGTTCGCGGCGAGGCGGGCGTTCTGGCCCTCCTTGCCGATCGCGAGCGAGAGCTGGTCGTCGGGGACGACGACGGTGGCGTACTTGTTCTCGAGGTCGGCGTAGACGCGGTTGACCTTGGCGGGCGACAGCGCATTCGCGATGTAGCGCTCGGGGTCGGCATCCCACAGCACGACGTCGATGCGCTCACCGCGCAGCTCGGAGACGACGGAGCGCACACGCGAACCCTTGGGGCCGACGCAGGCGCCCACCGGGTCGAGGTGGGAGTCGAGCGAGGCCACGGCGACTTTGGAGCGGGTCCCGGGCTCGCGTGCGACGTTCTTGATCTCGACGACCCGCTCGTAGACCTCGGGGACCTCGTTCTCGAACAGCCTGCGAATCAGGTCGGGATGGGTCCTCGAGACGATGATCGAGGGGCGCGAGTGCTCGCCGCGCAGCTGGACGCCGGTCGACGGCGCATTGGGGTCGCGCACGTCGACGATCACGGCGCGCAGACGCTGGTTGTGCTGGTAGGTCTCGCGCGGCGGGCGCTCGTTGCGCTCCCCGGGGTTGCGGCGCTTGTCGAAGTGCGGCAGCTCGGCCTCGACGCCCTCGCGAATCTTGAGAATCGTGAAGTCGGGCGTCTCCTGGAGCACCGTTCCCGTGATCAGCTCGCCGATACGGTTGGAGAACTCCTCGTAGATCTGCTGGCGGGCGGCAGTGCGCACGATCGCGTTGATCTCGTCCTTGGCGTTCTTCGCGGCGATGCGGCTCGTCGTCGGAGGCGTGACGTCGACCTCGTCGAAGTCGGAGTACTCCCCCGTCTCCGGGTCGGGCTCCCCCTTGGGGACGAGCTTGTAGACGTAGATTTTGCCGGTGAGCCGGTCGATGGTCACCTTGACGCCGTACTCGGTGAGTCCGAGAATCTCGGCGTAGCTCTTCTCGAGCGACTTCTCGAGCCTGTCGAGCAGATAGAGCTCGTCGATGTGCTTCTCCTGCGCCAGCGCGATGAGCGCTTCCATCATCTCAGACGCCATTGTCTTACCCTTCCGATGACATCGTCGCGGGGACGAACCCGCGACGACGGTTACGACATACAGCCTGCGGGACCAGCGACGGCCCTCAGGCCTCGTCTCCCGGGTCGCCGTCCCCCCGGTCGCCCGCGTCCGTGGCGACGGGCTGGTCCCCGTCGCCCCTGGGCTCGCGCGCCTTGGCCTGCGCGAAGATCTGGGCGTAGTCGGGCTTGAGGCGGGCGGCCTTGAGCTGGGAGACGTCGAACGTCCACGGGTTCCCGTCTACCGACATGGTGACAAGATCGCCCTCGACCGACTCGATCGTCCCCGTGCCCTTCATCCTACCGCCCACCATCTGGGTCAGGCTCGCCTCGGCGCGGCTCCCGACGAAGCGACCGAAGTCACGTGCCCGGCGCAGGGGCCGGTCAAGGCCGGGGGACGAGACCTCAAGCTCATAGGCGTCGGAGAACGGGTCGAGGTCCTCGACGATGCCGGAGACCCACGGCGTGTGGTCGACGACGCCCTGCATGTCTATTGGCTCGTCGTCGAGCGTGTCGATGCGGACGCGGATGATCGGGTGGTCGCCCGGTCCCGTTACCTCGACACTCACGATGTCGAGCCCCTCCTGGGGCGCGGCGGCCTCAAGGCGCTCGAGAATCGCCTCTGCCTTCCCTGCCAGTGCCATGCGGGTGCCTCCCCTCGTGCGATTGACGGACCGTGCCCATGCCATAAAAAAGGAAGCGGGAAAGACCCACTTCCTCCAAGGAAACAAGACAGGTTACGAACGCTGTCACTGTAGCAGAAAAGAGATGGGAGCGCGAGGCAGTGCGACAGGCGCGGCGCGCGTTCCCATGAAACGACGACAAAGATGGGCCTGAGGGCGCCCCCATGCGCCCACAGGCCCACCGGCGAATCACTTTGCCACGATGTTCACGAGCTTGTTGGGGACGGCGATGACCTTCACGACGCTCTTGCCGTCGGTCCAGCGAGCGGCGGCCTCCAAGGCGCGCGCCTTCACCGCCTCGACGTCTTCGTCGCGCTCGGCCTCGACGCGCGTGCGAACCTTGCCGCATACCTGGACGACAACCTCGATCGTGTCGGTCTTCGCCAGGCTCTCGTCGAACTCGGGCCACGGGGCGTTGTAGCATGCGCCGCTCTGGTGCAGCTGCTCGTGATAGAGCTCCTCGGACCAGTGCGGGCAGATCGGCTGCAGCGCGCAGACGATCGACATCGCGACGCGCCAGCACAGGGCGGAGTCACGGTCAGCGGGCGCGACCGCGTTGATGTAGGAGCTCGCAGCGTTGACCAGCTCCATGATCGCGCTGATGGCAGTGTTGAACTGCAGCCTGTCGAAGTCCTGGGTGCACTTGGCGAGGGTGCGGTTGAGCTCGCGGAACAGCTCGGCGCCGGCGGCGTCGAGCCCCTTGGGGTCGAGCTTCGCCCCCTCGTCGGCGTCGCGTGCCAGCAGGCACACGATGCGCCACGCACGGCGCAGGAAGCGGTTGCACCCCTCGACGGCGTTGGGGTCCCAGTCGAAGTCCTTCTCCGGCGGGGCAACGAACAGAATCGTGAGGCGCATCGTGTCCGCACCGTAGGGCTCGATGACCGACGACGGCGGGACCACGTTGCCCTTCGACTTGCTCATGACGTCGCCGTGCTCGTCCTTGACCATGCCCTGGCAGAGCAGGTTGGTGAAGGGCTCGTCGACGTCGACCAGTCCCATGTCACGGGCGACCTTGGTCCAGAACCGCGAGTACAGCAGATGAAGGATGGCGTGCTCGATGCCGCCGATGTAGTTGTCGACCGGCATCCAGCGGTTCGCGAGCTCGGGGTCGAACGGCATGCGGTCGTCGTGCGGGTCGCAATAGCGCAGGAAGTACCAGCTCGAGCACGTGAAGGTGTCCATCGTGTCGGTCTCGCGGTGCGCAGGCCTGCCGCACTTGGGACAGGTCGTCTCGTAGAACTCGGGGACGTCGGCGAGGTTCTGGCCGCTGGAGAGGTCGATGTTGGGCGGCAGCACGACGGGGAGCTGGTCCTCGGGAACCGGCACGATGCCGCAGTGCTCGCAGTGAACCGCCGGAATCGGGTTGCCCCAGTAGCGCTGGCGAGAGATCAGCCAGTCGCGCAGGCGGAAGTTGACCGTGCGCTTGCCCTGGCCACGCTCCTCGAGCCACTCGACGATCGCCTTGGAAGCCTCGGAGCCCTTGCCGCCGCGCATGCCGGTGAACTGGCCCGACTGCACCAGCACGCCGTCATCGCTCTTGGCCTGCTCCCAGTCGACGTCGGTCACGCGCGTCTCGGTGACGCCCGCCAGGCTCTCGCGCAGCGGGTCATCGTCTGGGAGCACCACCGGGATGATCGGCAGGCCGTACTTGCGCGCGAACTCGAAGTCGCGCTGGTCGCCGCTCGGCACCGCCATGACCGCGCCGGTGCCGTAGTCCATCAGCACGTAGTCGGCCACCCACACCGGGACGCGACGCCCGTTGACCGGGTTGATCACGTAGCGCCCGGTGAACTCGCCGAGCTTCTCGCGGTCGCCCATCTGGCGCTCGACGGCACTGACGTGACGCGAGCGCTCCCTGAGGTCGAGGACAGCCTGCTGCTGGGGAAGCCCCTCGACCAGCTCGGGGACGAGCGGGTGCTCGGGGGCGAGCAGGAAGAACGAGCACCCGAACAGCGTGTCGGGACGGGTGGTGAAGACCGTGATCTTCTGGTCGGTCGGGTTGCCGTCGGCGTCCGCCAGCGTGAAGTCGACCTGAGCGCCCTCGGAGCGCCCGATCCAGTTGCGCTGCATCATCTTGACGCGCTCGGGCCAGCCCGGGAGCTTGTCGAGGTCGTCGAGCAGCTCCTGCGCGTAGTCGGTGATCTTGAGGTACCACTGCTCCAGGTCGCGCTTCTCGGGGACCGAGCCGCAGCGCCAGCAGTGCCCCTCGGTGACCTGCTCGTTGGCCAGGACCGTCTTGCACTTGGGACACCAGTTCACCGGCGACTTGCTGCGGTAGACGAGGCCCTTCTCCCACATCTTGAGGAAGAACCACTGCCCCCAGCGATAGTAGTCCGGCGAGCAGGTCTCGACGAACTTGTCGGGGTCATACGAGAACCCCATGCGCTTCATAGTCGCCTTGGCCTGCGCCATGTTGGCGTAGGTCCACTTGCTCGCCTGCGTGTTGTGCTTGATCGCGGCGTTCTCCGCCGGCAGGCCGAAGGCGTCGAAGCCCATCGGGTGCAGCACGTCGAAGCCGCGCATGCGCGCCTGTCGGGCCATCGCGTCGCCAATCGTGTAGTTGCGCGCGTGGCCCATGTGCAGGTCGCCCGAGGGGTACGGGAACATC
>CAIFEU010000147.1 GCA_903789505.1 uncultured Coriobacteriales bacterium | reverse complement strand
GGCGGCACGGCGCCCTGAGCCGGGCGCGGTCGGTGTCCTTCCGGGCACGCCCCGACACGCCCGACACACCCGTGCTGTAGTCTGGGGGGTTCGAGCCACCCGCACCCCCGGACGAGCAGGCGCGCGCCCGGGTCGCCGATACCGTCACCCGTCCCACGGAGGTTACACCATGGATGCCGACAGTCCCACGCCGCAGGCCAGCGCCGCGACCGATCCCCACGCGCCCGGCGAGGACGCCGGCGCGGCGGGGGCGGAGGGGCCCGAGGCGCGCGAGGCCCTCCCGGCACAGGGGCCGCTCGCCCTGGTCCCCGACGGGGCGAGCGCCGTGGTGGCCCCGGGGGCGGCGGGGCGGCCGGACGGCGGGGGCACCAAGACGCTCGTCATCGCGGAGAAGCGCAGCGTGGGCCGCACGATCGCCGCGTTCCTCGGCTGCGGGGCCGACCACGGCTCGTGGGTGGGCGGCGAACGCTTCGACGTCACCTGGGCCCAAGGCCACCTGCTGCGCTTGCTCATGCCCGACGAGTACGCCGAGCATCCCGACTGGCACGAGCGCGGGACCGCCGCCCTTCCCCTGATCCCGGCGCCGAACGGGTGGCGCTGGGAGGTCTCCTCCGAGCGCGGGGCGGCGGAGCAGTACCGCGTCGTGGAGGGACTGGTGCGCTCCGGCGCCTACGGCCGCGTCGTCAACGCCTGCGACCCCGACCGGGAGGGGCAGTGCATCTGCGACCTGGCGCTGTGGAACATGGGCTGCGAGCTGCCGGTCGATCGGCTGTGGTGCTCCAGCCTGGAGGACGCCGCCCTGGAGCGGGCGTTCGGGCGCATGCGCCCCGACGCCGACTACGCCGGGCTGTACCAGAGCGCCGTCGCCCGGTCCAAGGCGGACTGGCTGGTGGGCATGAACGCGAGCCGGCTGTATTCCTGCTCGATGCACGCCGCCCAGAGCGTCGGGCGCGTGCGCACCCCCACGCTCGCGATGGTCGTCGAGCGCGACCGGGCGATCGAGGCGTTCCGCGGGAAGGACGCGCACCGGGTCCTGCTCGACCTGGGCGACGGCCTGGTGGTCACCGGCGAGCCGACGGCCGACAAGGCCGAGGCGCAGCGCGTCCTGGAGAGCGCCAAGGGCGCGCCGTGCACGATCGACTCCGTCGAGCGCCGGCGCAGCCGCGAGGGATCCCCCACGCTGCTCAACACCACCGGGGCGCAGAAGCTCGCCAGCGAGCGGCTCGGCATGGCGCCCGACGAGGTCGACCGCGCCCTGCAGGCGCTCTACGAGAAGAAGCTCGCCACGTACCCCCGAACCGACTCCAAGTTCGTGAACTCCGAGGACGGAGCCGGCCTCGAGCGGCTGGTCGCCGCCGTCGCCGACGCGGCGCACGTGGGGCCCGAGGTCGCCGGGGCGTTCGCCGGCATGGCACATGACGTCGCCAAGGTCGTCGACGACTCCAAGGTCGAGGGTCACGGCGCGCTGCTGCCCACGCGGCAGCTCACCGCCGCCCGCCTGGCGGCGCTGCCGCAGGCGGAGGCCGCCGTCGCGCGCCTGCTGTGCGAGTCGCTGCTGGCCGCGGTCGCGCCCGACCGCGTGTTCGACCACACCGAGGTCAAGGCGACCTGCGACGGCCTGCCCTACGCGGCGAGCGCCAACGTGGACGTCGACTGCGGCTGGCGCGCCCTCGCCGCCGCGAGGCCCGCGGGCGGGCGCGGCGCCCGCGGCGGGGCGGAGGACGCCGAGGAGGGCAGGGCGCGCATCCCCGACGACCTGCAGGCGCCCTGCACGCGCACCGTCGCCGGCGGCGAGGTGAGGACCACCAAGCCCAAGCCTCCGCGGCGCTTCACCGACGCCACCCTGCTCGCCGCGATGGAGCACGCCGACCGCTTCGTCGACGAGGAGGACCTCAAGGCGGCGATCAAGGACTCCACGACCCACTCGGGCGGCATCGGGACGCCGGCGACCCGCGCCGGCATCATCGCGTCGCTCGTCGACCGCGGCTACCTCGCGCGCAAGGGCTCCACGCTCACCTCCACGCCCGACGGGCGCGCCCTGGTCGACGAGGTCGCCGACGAGCTCAAGAGCGTCGACCTGACGGCGCGCATGGAGAAGTACCTGAGCGCGATCGACCGCGAGGGCAAGGCCCCGGGCCCGTTCGTCTCCGGGGTGGTGACGCTCGTCAGGCGCATCGTGGCGCACCAGAGGCTCCAGCCGATGCGCACCGCGCTGCCCAAGGGGGCCGTCATCGGCAGGTGCCCCGCCTGCGGCGGCAACGTTCTGGACACTGGCAACGAGCGCGCGCCCTACCTGTGCGAGAACAGCCGCCGCGAGCGCGTCGAGGGGCCCGACGGGTCCGTGACCTGGCGCGACTGCGGCAGCTGCGGCTTCCGCCTGCACCGCACCTACATGGGCGGCGCCATATCCCCGTCCGCCGCCCGCAGGCTGCTCGGCGGGAAGTCGGTGATGCTGCGCGGCATGACGCGGCGCGACGGCACGACGGTCGACCGGCTCGTGTGCCTCGACCCCGAGCGCGGCTGGCGCCCCCGCATCGCCGCCGACCAGAGCTTCAAGGTCGGCGTGTGCCCCAAGTGCGGCGGGCGCGTCCTGGACGTGGGCAACGAGCACGTCCCCTACCTGTGCGAGCACAACCCGGGCGCCCACCGCGGGGACCGGGGCGACGCCGCCACGGACGGCACCGGGCAGGGCGGCGGCACCGCCCAGGGGCAGGGCGCGCCTGGGGAGGGGGCGTGCGACTTCAGGCTGTTCCGCACCTTCCTGGACAAGCGCCTGCCCAAGGCGGACGTCGCCAGGCTCCTGCGCGGGGAGACCGTCGAGCTCAAGGGCCTCACGTCGCGCCGCGACGGGGAGAAGTTCAACGCGTACGTCGCCCTCGACCCCCGGCAGGGGTACCGCCTGCACATCACCGGCTACCCCGCCGAGCAGCCCCGGCGCAAGGGGCGCGACGGAGGCGGCGAGGACGCGGGACGGGGACGCGGCGGGGCGCAGGGCGCCGGCGAGGCCCAGATGACGCTGTTCGACCGCTAGCGCCGCCCCTGGACGCCCGGGCGCGCCCGCGAGGGCAGCGTGGCCCGCGTGCCGAGCCCTGCCGGCGCGCCCCGCTGGCGCCCATGCGCGCTCCCCCACCGTATCCCGCATCGCCGCGTCGCCCTACTCGCCCATCAGCGTGTAGCCCGCGTCGGTCGGGATCTCGATGCCGAGCTCCTTGGCCGTCGCGACGTTGACGACGGGGGTGAACGTGTCGAACGTCACGCAGGGCACGTTCTCGACGGGCGTCCCGTTCGTGATCTCGACCGCCAGCGCGGCGCTCGTGTAGCCAAGGTCGGAGTTGGAGACCGAGACGCAGGCGAGGGCGCCCGACTGGACCATGACCGGGTCACTGCCGTAGACGGGGATCCCGGCGTCGGTCGCCGCCTCGACCAGCTCGGGCATCGCCGACTGCACCGTCGAGTCGACCGGGACGTAGATCATGTCGACCTTCGAGGCGAGCTGCGCGGCCGCCTGCGCGACCTCGGAGGAGTTGGCGACCGTTGCCTCCTGGTAGGAGCGGCCGGCGCCGTCCAGGTACTCCTTGGCCTTCTCGACCGTCGAGACGGCGTTGGACTCGCCGGTGCAGTACAGCATGCCGATCGTCGACACCTTGCCGCCGGCGAGCTTGTCGGCGAGGTTGAAGATCTCGTCGACCGGGATGACGTTGCTGGTGCCGGTGGCGCCCATGTCGGGCTTGTCCAGCGCGCCCATGATGCCGGCGGCGACGGGGCTGGTGACGGAGATGAACACGACCGGGGTGTCGATCTCGGCGTTGACAACCGCCTGGGACGCGGGCGTCGCGATGGGGACGACGACGTCGTAGTCGGTCGAGTTCTTGAGGTCGGCGGCGATCGAGTTCAGCGTCGCGGTGTCGCCCTGGGCGTTCTTGACGTCGAACGTGGCGTTGGTGCCCTCGACGTAACCGGCGTCCTTCATGCCGTCCTTGAAGCCCTGGATCATCGTGTTGAACGCGTCGTTGTCGATGAGCTGGACGAATGCGACCTTGATGGAGTCCAGCTTGCCCTTCTGCATCTCGACCTGGCTCGCCGCGGTCGCGTCGCCCTGCGACGAGCTCGCGCCCGACTTGTCGCCCGTCGAGGAGGCGGCGCCGTCCTGGGCGTAGGCGCCCGTCCCGGCGATGCCGAGGGCCGCCAGGGCGCCCGCGGCGGCGAGCATCCCCTCGAGGAACGAGCGGCGGCTGACCCCCCTGCCGCAGGCGGCGGTGGAGGTGATGGAGGTGGTGGCGATCGAGTCGATGGTCTTGGCGTCCTGCATGGTAGAGCCCCTTTCCGACGATGTCCGCCCCGGCTCTCTGCCGGGCGTGACGAGCGGTCGGACGGGCACGAAAAAAGCGCCCGTCCTTGGTCTTCCTCAAGGACAGGCGCTTGCGCGTCTGCGGTGCCACCTTGATTGACGTCTTGCGACGCCCTCTCGTTGGGTGCTGACACACCCGTTCCCGTAACGTGGGATGCGTCGCGGCTTCCACTCCCTCTCGGGAGCTTTTCCGCGCCCTCGGCGGTCCATTATGCCAATCAGCCACTGCCGGGATTTCAGCGTCTCCGGCTCTCTGTGAGCGCCTCGACTGGCTTTACTTCCGCTTCAACGGTTTGTGGTGCTATGTGATTGTGCCCCGTAGTCTGTCGCTCGCAGTCGGCGATGTCAAGCGTCCGATTGTGGAGAAACGGCGCACGGCGGGCGACCCGTCGGCGCAGGCCGTCGGGCGCGGATGGCCTGCGCGCCGCCCCCGGACGGCGGCGAATCAGTCCGCGAGGTGCCGGGGGCGGTACGAGTCGTCCCCGTCGTCCCCCCGCGTCCCGTCGGCCCCCGCCTGCGGGGAGGCGACGGCGTTGGGCGCGTGCGGCGCCCCCTGCGCGGCGGGTGCATCCTCCTCGCCCGGCTGCGGCGCGGGTGCGGCGGCCTCGGCGGTCGGGTCGCCCTGGGCCTGCGCGCCGTCACCCGCCTGCCCCGCCTTGCCCGCCTTGCGCTTGCTGAGCCCGGCCTTGACCAGACCGATGATCGTCGGAGCGAGCGAGATCAGCAGGATGGCAACGATGACCCACTCGAAGTGCGTCTGCACGAAGGGTATGTTGCCAAAGAAGTAGCCCAGCAGCGTGAACAGCGTCGACCAGGTGAGGCCGCCCAGCACCGAGAACGGGAAGAACCGGCGCCACTGCATGTGGTTGAAGCCGGAGATGAACGGCATGAACGTGCGGATGAAGGGGAAGAACCGGCCGAGGAACACCGCCAGCGGGCCCCACTTGTCGATCAGCGCCTGCGTCTTGGCGATGCGCTCGGGCGTCATCGCCTTGACCTTGCCCGAGTCGAGGATGCGCTTGCCGAAGAACCGGCCGATCCAGTAGTTGGACTCGTCGCCGATGATGGGGGCGCTCCACACGCACAGCAGCAGCGGGACGAGCGGGATGCTGTGGCCGCTGCCGGCGATCGTTCCCAGGGCGAACAGCAGCGAGTCGCCCGGCAGGAAGGGCATGATGACGACGCCGGTCTCGATGAACAGCACCAGCCACACGGGGGCGAGAATCCAGATCGGACCAATCGAGGCGATCCAGGCGTTGAGGACGGCGAGCGGGTTGTGCAGGAAGTCTACGATGAACTGAATGGCGCTCATGCTGGATGCTGTCTCCTGGGTCGGTCTGCCGGTGCCGCGGGCGCGCGCTCGATGCGGCACGCGCCGGGAGCCATGCTATCAGGCGGGCGTAGGGCGCGCGTGATGCCGGGCTGAAAAAGGGGCGCCGCCACCGGAAGGACGCGCCGGGACCCCGGCGCGGCGCGCGGGCCGCAGACGGGCGGCACGGGGAACGCGAGAGCAGTGGGCCGCATGGATCCGGGCGCTCGCCAGAGGGCACTTATGGCTGCTACCTCCCGGTCCTGACCAGGTTCGCGTCATAGCGCCGCCCGAACCCATGCGACCCACTCGGTGCCCCAGTATACGGGACGTCGACCGTCCTGTCCCGCCGCACGCCCCGCGCGCCCCGTCTTCCCACGAAATGGCTATCTCGGCAGGGGCGCGCCGGGGGCCGGCGGGCAGGCGTCCGTGCGCGGCTCAGCGGTCCCGCGCGCCCGCGTCGGCGTCGGCGGCGGGGGCAGCCCCCGCCTCGCCCGCGGGCTCGGGCGCAGCGTCGGGGC
>CAIFEU010000146.1 GCA_903789505.1 uncultured Coriobacteriales bacterium | reverse complement strand
GCGCTCAATTGACACTCCTCTCAAGGTGTCATTTTGTTGACGGTTCGGGCGGGGTGTAACCTTGAGACGGACGCGCGGAAGGGGATGCGTCTCAGGGGGAGCAATGGACGTTGAGAAGCTGATTGTCGACACCTTCAAGCGAACGGTGCGCGAGATGCCGATAGACCGCTGCACCGTGGCCGACATCGCGCGACGCACCGGCCTGAGCAGGCAGGCGTTCTACTCCCACTTCGAGGACAAGTACGCCTTGTCGATACGCATTTTCGAGGAGGACTTCGCCCCCGTCGCCTTGGCCTGCCGCGAGCGTCACATGACCTGGCTGGAGTCGGGGCGAGCCCACTTGGCAATCTACCGTAATGACAAGGACTTCTACCGCAACGTGCTCTCTTCGAGGGAGCGCTGCGGCCTGCGCGAATATCTCAACACGCGCATCTACGGCGAGTTCAGGTACAAGTGCCTCATGCGAGGGATGGACCCCAGCGACTCGGACGCCCTGTATGCGGTGCGCATGTACACCTACACCACCAATCAGGTGACGGTGGAGTGGGTCGAGGGCGGGTGCGTGGAGCCTGAGGGGGAGATTGTTCGCCGATTCGACCTGTGCAGGCCGCTTATCATCTCCCCGTATCTCGCCGATGACGACTCGTACGTACCGCACTCATCTTGACGGAGGACGGTGGGGGCGGGCGCCTGCGGGTGACGTGTCTCGCCGCGCGGGCTGCCCCCGGATGGCTGCCTTCTGTGCGGGGACGGGACGATGCCGCGCCCCGGGCGCCCCGGGCGTTCGTGCACGGCGCGTGTGCAAACGGATACCGGCGTATGGAGGCGGAAAAGACAAGACTTTTCCTTCTCCACCGATTTCATAAGATTGTTCCTGGTGGGGCGGTGCGCTTGCTCCGGGGCCGCCGCAACTACTACATGGGCCGAGGGCCGCGCCCGTCGTCGCGCCGCCCCACCGCATACCCTCGGCAAGCCTCCTGGCTATGAGCCATCCGGAAAAACGCTGACGAACCATTCGAAAATCGCTGACGGGTTGAGAACGGCACGTGCGTCATCTCGTTCGAGGCCTCACGGCATGAGACTGCAGAAAGCCGCAGAACTATGCAGTTCTAGATTTCCGCATAGTTCTGCGGTATCGTTAATCTGTAAAGAAGTGCGGATTTCTGCTTTGCCTGCATTTTGCTTGCCTGTGAGGATGAGAAGGAGCGGAGCGCTTGAGCTTGGTTGAGATCGCCATCCCTCGCCAGATTGGGCTGTGCGTCCGCAACGCCCGCAAGGAGCAGGGCCTCACTCAGAGGGAGCTCGCCCGTCGCGCGGGCGTGTCCGAGCGGCTCGTCCTCTCTCTGGAGCTGGGCGACGCCCCCGGCATCCGGCTTGACAAGCTGATGAGCGTTACGCAGGCTCTCGGAATTCGTCTGTTCGCGGAGCCGCCTCTGCCCGGTACCGACCAACCGGCGCGGAAGGCGACAAGCGTGCGCAAGTTGGATGTGCCTGACGCTGTCGACACTAAAGAGGGAGCTTCTGCCTCGAATGTCGACGAGGCGATGGTCCTTGGCGAACCCGCCAGCATGCTCGAACGCTATCGCATCCTCTATGACGAGTTGGCAAGGGCGACCCAGGAACGTGACATGTCATGATGGACAAATCGCTCTGCGTTGTGATCACCGGCGTTCCTGCCGGCGTGCTGGCGCTGGATGACTGCGGCGCGCTCTCATTTCGGTACCGGGATGGGTACCGGGGGACACCGCTTTCGCTCTCCATGCCCGTCTCGAACCGTGTGTATCCACAGAAGATCGTGCTGCCCTATCTCCAAGGTCTCCTGCCCGACAGCGAGGATGTTCGCCGGAGCATCGCGAAGCGCTATGACGTGAGACCTAATAACGTCTTCGCACTGCTCTCCCACATCGGTCTTGATCTTCCCGGTGGTGTTCAGTTCTGTGTTTCGCAGCAACTGGACGGCGTCCTGAGAAGGTCGGGTTCATATGAGCCGGTCACCGATCGGGAGATTGGGGCACGGCTGAGGAACCTCGACGTGTCGGAGGATTCTTGGGTGGGGGCCTCGGAGCATTGGTCCCTAGGCGGTAATCAGGGGAAGTTCGCCCTTGCATGGCATGACGGCGCATGGTGCAGCTGCAAGGGCTCTGCCCCAACGACGCATATCTTTAAGAACGGCATAGCCGGGTATCGGCTTCAGGCGCTGAATGAGTTCTTCTGCATGAGGCTTGCACGCGAGTGCGGAATCCCTACTGCCGAGGTGCGCTACGAGGCCTTTGACGGTACCCCTGCAATCATCGTGAGCAGATACGACCGCCTGACTTCAGACGATGGTACGGTGATTCGGCTTCATCAGGAGGACCTCTGCCAAGCTCTCTCGGTGCCTCCAAGTCAGAAGTACACCTCCGACGGCGGTCCAGACGCGAATGCCATTCTTGGCCTTCTCGCAACGACGTCCCAGGCCGAGGAGAACATGAGACTCTTCACCGTCATGCTCTTCTTCAACTGCCTTATCGGGGCGACCGACGCGCATGCCAAGAACTATTCGATACTTCTTCAGGGAGATGGTTATGCGCTCTTGGCACCGCTCTATGACGTGGCTTCGGCGTTGCCCTATGAATCGCTGCGGCGAGGCGGGCGTCTGGCCATGGGCATCGGGGGCGAGAACAGGCTCGGCCGCATGAGCGAGAACGCCCTTGGTCGGTACGCGCGCAATGGGCATCTCGACCGGGTGGGACTTGACGCGGGTTGGTGTGTCTCGCTCATGCGGGGCCTGGCCGAGAGGATAACGACAGAGGCGGTAGCTCTGTTCGACGACCTTTCTGACATTGACGGCATGACAGAGCTTCGCTCGCATTTGGAAGACCCTCTGCTCGAGAATTGCCGTTCTGTCGTAGTGGGACTTTAGCCCAGTCTCGTTTGCCCGCACGTTCGGCGTCAATCGAGCTATCCGCACGTGGGGGCGGCGCGCGACGCGCGGCTCAGCGCGCCTCGCACCGCCCCTGCGCACCAGCGGTGCCTACGCGCCGAGCGCCGCGTTCGTCCCGGCGATGCGGCCGAAGACGACGGTGTCGACGATGGCGTTGCCGCCCAGACGGTTGGAGCCGTGGATGCCGCCCGTGACCTCGCCCGCCGCGCCGAGGCCATCGAACGCCTCGCCGCTCTGGTCGAGCACGCGGCAGCTGGTGTCGATCGTCACGCCGCCCATGGTGTGGTGGATTGAGACGGTGTTGAGCGCCGCGTACCAGGGGCCGGTGGTCATCGAGTTGAGCCCCGTGCGGCCGAACTCGTCCTGCTCCGCCCCGGAGTCCACCGTGGCGTTGTAGTCGTCCAGCTCCTGCTGGGCGGTGTCGGCGGGAATGCCGATCTTGTCGCACAGCTCTGAGAAGGTGGGCGCGCTGAAGACCTTGCCCCGCTCGATGAGGTCGGACAGGGGGGTGCCGCTGTAGTCAGTGGTGTTGTCTGGGTCGGTGATGGCGTCGGCGCAGGTGACCAGCCAGTACTCACGGTCGGTCTGCTGCAGCACGGCGAGGCTGATCTCGTCGCGGCGACCGTCCTCGCGCACGAAGCGCTTGCCCTCCTTGTTGAAGAACAGCTGGTAGTCGCCGCTCACGCCCTTGGGATCGTTGCGCGAGGTCTCACCGCCGGCGCTGGGGTCGCACAGGTAGAGCAGCTGAATCTGGTCCATGTCGGTGAGCGATGCGTCGATCTCCTTGGCCATCTCGATGCCGTCACCGGTCACGGTTCCCACGTTGGTGGTCCCCAGGTCGCTCAGGTCGGGCCACTTGCCCGAGGTGTTGTACTCAGCGATGAGCTCCTTGTTGCCCGAGAAGCCGCCAGTGCTCAGCACGACGCCCTTGCGCGCGGTGATTTGGTAGGTGTTGCCCTGTGTGTCGGTGGCGCTCACACCCGTGATGGCGCCCGAATCGTCCCGCGTGAAGTGCTCGGCACGCGTGTTGAACAGGTAGGTGCAGTCCCGGTCCCGCTCCTCGAGCTGCTTCTCATAGGCGCTGATCAGGCCATATCCCAGTGGCACCACCGAGGAGACCGTGCGCTGGTAGAGCGAGCCCGCTCCCACGATGACCTTGTCGCCGTACTCCCATCCCAGGTCGTGGATCCACTGCAGGTCGTCGTAGGCGTTGTCGGCCATCTCGCGCACGAGCGCGACGTTCGCCACGTAGTCGCCGCCCTTGAGCGTCTGCAGGGCGTACCAGTCGGCGGAGTCGAACAGATAGGTCTGGCCCGATGCGAGGTACTCCTCGTACTCCCTCCTGACGTCGGCCTGCAGGTCGGCGATGTCGTCGTTGGCGGGCTCGTCTGCCAGCGCCGCCTCGATGGCGGAGCGTGCGGAGTCGGTCATCTCGACCTTGTGCTGGAGCGTGGGGTTCGGGGCGTTGTAGATGCCGCCGTTCACCAGGGAGTTCCCTCCCAGGAAGCCCGCGCGCTCCACAACCAGCACGCTGGCACCGGCGTCGGTCGCCGCCACCGCGGCGGCGAGTCCCGCCCCGCCCCCTCCGATGACGACGACGTCCGCCTCCAGCTGGCGCTGCTCGGGCGTCACCTCCTGCTTGCCCGGGTGCAGCAGGCTCGTGTCCGCCCCCGCCTGCCCGGCGCAGTCCTCGACGGCCGAGAGCATCGCGTTGCTGCTGAAGGTCGCCCCGGTGATGCCGTCGACGTCCAGCGACTGCTCGTCGATGATGCGCTGAGGCAGCTCGGTGTAGAGGGCCTTGTCGCAGATGCCCCTGGTGTCAGTCTCCGCGGTGGTCTTGATGTCGACGATTGCGTCGTCGCTGAACGTGACCTGCACGGTCACGTCGCCGCCGTGGCTTGCCTCGGTCGCCTCGTAGGTGCCCGCCCGGTAGCTCGGCGCGTCCGCCGCCCGGGCGGTGCGCGCCAGGGCGCCCGCGCCCAGGCCTGCCGCCCCCGCGACCAGCGCGGCGCCCGCGACGAGCTGACGGCGCGTGATTCCCCTGCTCGTGGCGGCGATGTCCGGCATGTTCTCCATGGTGTTCCCCCTTCGTATGTGGCGCACCCCTGTGCGCGCGAGTGACGATAGGCCCCCAAGTCGCTTGGGGGTCAAGGGGTTTTCGGGCGCGGTATCATCTCCTAGGGCGATGTGAGTCAGGGGGGACCATGGGGGATCGTCGGCGCGCGGGGGATTACTCATACATGACGTCGGTTCTGGCCAACGAGGTCGGCCTCACCGCGGAGGGGGTCAGGCATTACGAGCGCAAGGGCGTGGGCGCACCGCTCGTGGGGGACAACGGCTATCGGTCGTACCACCCGCAGGAGGTCGTGGTGATGCGGCTCATCAAGAACATGACCGCATACGGCATGACGCTGCAGCAGGCCAGCGACCTGGTGACGGCGCAGCCCTTCGACCTCGGCGCGTTCGAGGGGGAGCTCGCGCGGCGTCGGGATGACCTGGTGGGGCGCGTACGCCTGGCGCAGGTCACGCTGCGGCGCTACGACGACCAGATGGCGGCGCTGCGGCGCCTGCGCGACGGCGACGGGCGTCCCTGGACCGAGTCCCATCCCGCGTTCTGGTACCTGGACTACGGGACCGGTGTCGACGCGCGGGCAGACGCCGGGCTCGGCGCGCTGCTGCGCAGGTGGCTCGACCTGATGCCGCTGAGCTACCCCATGCCCGTGCTCACGACGAGCGAGCGCGGGCGCTCGGAGGACCCCTTCGTCGCCGGCGGCATGGCAATCGACGAGGAGGACCTGCCCGACGAGTCGTACGTCGACGAGCGGTTCTGCCGGCGCTACCCGGCGCGGGAGTACCTGTGCTGTGTGAGCAGGCAGACCAACCAGTGCGGCGTGACCCTTGCCGACCTCGACCTGGATGCGGTCCTCGGAGGCCGCGAGGTCGACGGCGACATCTTCTTCCAGTCCGTGGCGGCATCGGAGTCGCAGGGGCGGATCGTCCTGTACTACAAGGTTCTCATCCCCGTCGCGTGACGCCGGGGCACCGAGCGCCGCGCACGCCCCTCGTCCCGTCCTGCCCGCGCGCCGAGCGCCGCGTTCGTTCCGGCGGCCGCGCCGCGTCCCTCGCCGACGTCCGCCTCGCCCGGCGCCCCCGCGCACCGTGGGCGCGCCCGGTATTTCCCCCTGCCGCGCTAAACGTTTTCCCCTCGTCCAGCGTATTCATGGTGACGGGCGCGCGCCCCGGGGAAACGCGCGCCCGTGGGC
>CAIFEU010000145.1 GCA_903789505.1 uncultured Coriobacteriales bacterium | reverse complement strand
GGGGGGGGGGGGGGCGGACGGCCGGCGGGGGCGAGGCGACGCCCGCCGGTCCGCAGGCGCTCGGCGAGGCGCACGTCAGGGCGCGCAAGGGAACGGGCCCCCGGCCAGGGGATGCCCCCCGACCGGCGGCCCGTCTGCGTCCGCCCCCAGATCCCGGCCCGCGCCCGGGCTGGAGCGCCTAGGCGTTCGAGCCAGCGCCGCCGTCCTGCGTGCCGGAGTCGCTCGAGCCGTACCCCGTCAGCGTGTACCCGGTGATCGAGCAGGAGTAGCTCTCCGGGTCGCCGTAGTCGCGCGTCCAGGTGATCGTGAGGACGTCGCCGATCGGGTCGCTCTTCGCCCCCGAGAACTCGCCGGTCTCCCCGTCCACGTGCGAGCGCGCCTTGACGGTCACGGTCGTGACGTTGGGGTCCTCGAACGCGTTCATCGCCAGGGCCATCGTGGGCGACTGGACCGAGGCCAGCAGCTGGTCAATCGACCGGGCGCTGTCGTCCTCGTAGCAGATCGTTATCGTCCCGGTGGACTCGTCGAACGACTCCAGCGTGGTGTTGTCGGGGAACGAGACGACCTCGCCGCCGAACATCGTGCCGTGCTTGAGCGCGGTCTCGATGCTGCTCGTCGTCGTGCCCTCAGTGAAGTTCGGGACGCTCGACAGCTGCATGTTCTTGCAGGCGACCTGCACGAACAGAATCCCGACGACCAGGATCAGGATGATGACGATCCCCACGCGCATGACCACGTGCTCGACCGACCGGCCGGTGGGGTCCTCCAGGGCGAGCGGGTCGAGGGCGTTGCCCGCCTCGCGCTTCTCCCGGATGTGCTCCATCTCCTCGTCCGCCAGCGTCTTGCGCTCCACGTGCTCGGGAACCCCGCGACCATCCCTCTCCACCGCCCCGCGCCGGGTCCCGTTACCCTCAGCGGCGTCGACGCCCTCCGCGGCGCCCGCGCGCTCGGTCGGGGTGGCTGATGCGTCCGAGGTGCGCTGCTCCCGGCCGGAGTCAGCATCGGAACGCGTGGTATCGTCGGTATTCATAGACCTGCTCTCGTTGTCACGACACGCGTGCGCGCACGCCTGAAGCGCCAGACTGACGTGCGCGCGGCGCGGTGTGGGTCGGAAATACCCCCAAACTATACGCACTTGAAACCTGACGGACAACTCAAACGGCTCTCAAAACGGCAGCGCGCACCCATTCACCGCGAGTGGTCGGGTCGTTGCGCCGCGTGCGCGACGCCGTGGAGGAACCGTGCCGGCGAACGGGCGATGAGCGGGACGGGGCGGACCGTGCCGGCGCTCGCGGGGCCCTGGCACACGGGCGCGGCTAGCGGCGACGGCTGCGGAAGCCGTCCAGGACCCGCTGATACTCCTCGCTCCTCCTTCGGAACGCAACCGTGAAGACGATGGTCAGAGCCGCAAGCACCATGAGGTACAGGACGGCAAAGCTCACCCACGCCCACGGGTTGCCCGCCGGCAACCAGCTGCCCAGCGCCGCGCAACCGGCGAGAATGGCGAAGTACGTTAGCCCGAACCCCGCGATGCGTCCGGCGTAGCTCAGGCGCGCCGTCGCCCGGAAGTTGAACCACAGCTGCTGCAGGATGCCGCCGGCCAGCATCGCCACCACGACGCTCAGGACCCAGCGCGCGGTGCCGTCGAGCCCGCCGCGCGCGACCGCGCCGGCGACGGCCCAGACGACGACCGCCGCCACCGCCCACGCGCTCCCGACGAAGGCACCCATCGCCATCGCGCGCCCGACCGTCTCGTGCTCCTCACCGTCGAAAACGCCGTAGACCAGGTCGTCCCCCTGCCGGACCGCGCGCCCGTGCGCCGCGCTCGCGTCGCACCCGCGTTCCGCGTCGCCCCTCGCGCCTCTCCCCGCCCCGAGCCTCGCCATGGTTCGCTCCTCTCGTTGTCCGCGGCCTAGCGACCGCCCCATGCCCCCGCCGGAGGCGCACCGACGCGCTCCGTCCCCGGGCGCCCACGAGCGCCTGCCGATCCCCGGCAGCTCCTACCCGACGGCGCCGAGGGCCCTGCGCACCTCGGGAACGTAGCTTCTGGTAACCAGGGAGTCGTATCCTCCCTCGAGACCCAGCGCCAGTCGGCTACCGAACTCCGGGCGAATCGTCAGGACGTTGTCAAGGTTGACAAGCTCCTGGCGGGACACCCGCACAAAGCCCGTCCCCTTCAGCGCCGCCTCAAGCTCGAAGAGGCGCTGGGCGCTCTGCAGCGTCGTCCCGTCGGTCAGTGCGATTTGGGCGTGGTCCCCCTGCGTGCGGATGCGCGACACCTCGGCGAGCGGGACCACCCGCCGCTGCGCGCTCGCGCCGTCCGGATAGCCGGAGAGCCTGCCCTCCACCGAGCGGAGGCCGTCGATGATGCGGTCGACGCGGTCATCGTCGGGAGCCGCGACGACCGTCACCTCGATTCCGCGCTGACCCTGCCTGCGTATCAGCCTGACCTTCATTGGCCCGCCTCCTCGCCGCAAACGATATACGACGCACGCGGCGTCGGCGGCCACTGCGAACCGAGTTGCGGCAATTGCGGCCCGAGTTGCAGAGGCGTGGGGGCAGCCGGCAGGACAGACCGCGGGGCCCTGGCACACGGGCGCGGGCCGGATGGCCGATTCTGGCGGCAGAGCGGGGTTGGGGACGCCGCCCGAGGGGCGCCCGGGGCCCTTCCGCGAGCCCCCGTACGCGGGACGGCCCGCTGACCTGGGGTGAGGCGGGGCGCCGAGGCGCCGGGCCGTGGCCGGGCCGTGCGAGAGAGCAAGACGGGGCGTCCCCAACCCCCGTCTGCCGCCACGAAGCGCCCCACGGCCGGCGGGCCCGCCCCCCCGCAGGCCCCACGCGTCCCGCCGGCCGAAGCCCCCTCACTCGCCCGGCAGGCCCACGGGTGTCACGACCAGCGAGCCGTCGCGGGTGCGGCCGAGCTCCACCCGCACGCCGTAGGCCCGCTCGAGCGTCTCGGCGCGCATGACCTCGGCAGGCGTCCCGCTCGCCACGACCGCGCCGCCCGAGAGCAGCACGACGGACGCGCAGTAGCGCGCGGCGAGCGTCAGGTCGTGGATGGAGGCGACCACGACCGCCCCGCTGTCCCTCGCGTAGTCCCGCGCTATCTCGAGGACCTGCAGCTGTCGGTGCAGGTCGAGCGCCGAGGTGGGCTCGTCGAGCAGCAGCACGCGCGGGCGCGCCATGAGCGCCTGGGCCATGACGACAATCTGACGCTGCCCGCCCGACAGGGTCGAGAACCTCTGGGAGGCGAACGCCCCGATGCCCAGCTCGTCGATCAGGGCGTCGGCCTCGTCCTTGACCTCGGGCGGCACGCGCCACGCCAGGTCCCCGACCCGCCCCAGCAGCACCATCTCGTAGGCGGTGAGCGAGGAGGACGTGGCCCCCATCTGGGGGACGTAGGCGACGCGCCGGCGCGCCTGGGCGCCCGCGGTCCCCCTGCCGGCGGCACTCTCGTCGCCCGAGGCGCCGCCGGCCCCGGCGGGGGCGCCCTCCTCGAGCCTGACGGCGCCCCCGCAGCGCACGAGCCCGGCGAGCGCCTTGAGCAGGACCGTCTTGCCCGCCCCGTTGACGCCGAGCACCGCGTGCAGCGCGCCGCCCGAGAACGCGGCGCTCACCCCGTCCAGCACGTCGCGGCCGCCCAGCCGCACCCGCACGTCCTCGGCGACGAGCCGCACCCGGCCGGCGGGCGTCCCCGGCCGGGTGCCCGGACGACCGCTCGTCCCATCGACCCCGTCGGTCATCATCCGCTCACACCCTCCCCCTGGCAATCAGCGCACCCAGGAACAGCACGCCCAGGATGTCGGTCACGATGCCTACGGGCACGATCACGCCGGGTGCCACGACCTTGGCGATGACCGACGAGCACAGCAGCAGCACCGAGCCGAACAGGCACGCCGAGGGGGCGAGGAAGCGCTGGTCCTCGCCCACCAGGCCCCGGGCGAGGTGCGGCGCGACCAGCCCCACAAAGCCGATCGCCCCCACGAACGACACCGCCACCGCCGTCAGCGCGGCCGACATCAGGAAGGCCCCGATGCGCAGCCGTCCCGCGTCGATGCCGAGGCTGCGCGCGCGGTCGTCGCCCAGCGACAGGGCGGTGAGCCGCCAGTTGAGCCGCGCCGAGATTGCCCCCACGACCGCGAACGTTGCCGCCGTCGCGACCACGCCGGGCCACGACGCCTTGGAGAGCGAGCCGAACATCCAGTGCATGATCTCGGCGAGCTGGTTCTGCGTCGCCATGTACTGCACGAGCGCCTGCAGCGCCGTGAAGAGGAAGTCGACCATGATGCCCAACAGGATGAGCGTGCGCGACTCGGTGCCCTTGGAACGGCTCGCCGCCAGGATTGCCAGGGCGGCGACGAGCGAGAACGCCAGCGCGCTCAGCGGGGCGTTCAGGCCGGGGAGCGGGGAGAACGGGAACCCCGTCACCACCGACAGACACGCCCCGAAGCTCGCCGCCGACGAGATGCCCAGCGTGTAGGGGCTGGCCAGCGGGTTGTTGAGGATTGTCTGCATGTGGTCGCCGGCGAGCGCCAGCGACGCGCCCACGAGCACGCAGGTGAGCGTCGCCGGGAGCCTGATGCCCCACACGATCGCCGTGTTGGTGCCCGACGAGTCGTCGCCGAGTAGGATGGAGACGGTCTGCCGAAGCGTCAGCCCCGACGACCCCACCGACAGGTCGACGACGAAGGCGGCAAGCGTGGCGGCGGCGAGCAGCGCGAGCGTGACCGCCCGCCGCCTCGTCAGCCGCGCGTACCCCTCCCGGCCCGCAGCAGATGCGCCGGCGCCCCCGCTCTCGCCATCGTCGGCAGGCCCGCCGACGGGCCACACGCCGTCGCGCGGACGCGACAGCTCGCGCGGGCGCGGCGGCATGCGGCGCGCGGGTCCCGTCGGCAGCGATCCCATTCGGCTAGCCGTTCTGCGCGTCCTGGGCGGCCTGCGCATAGTGGTAGAAGGTCATGCACTGCATGTCGGCGATGTCGGGCAGGTACTTCGCGAGGAAGTCGGCGTTGTTGCGGTCGGGATCGACGTCGGCGAACAGGTCGGGGTACATGCTCTTGGCCATGAACTGCAGCAGCGTGTAGTCGCGCACCGTGCGCCCGATGGCGTTGTCGATCAGGTACACGTCGCCGTTGCGGATGGCCTTGAGGTTCGACCAGCCGGTACGGGCGGCGACCATGCCCTTCATAGAGTCGACGGTCTGCTGCTCGGTCACCCCCACGCCCATGCGCGCGCCCTGGCGGGCGTCGTCGGAGTAGTCTCCGCCGATGAGGAACATCACGTCGGGGTCGGCCGCCAGGATCTCCTCCGGGCTCGCCTGGGCGCCGTCGTCGCCCGCCTCGGCGTCGGCGGTGATGTCGTCGCCGCCCGCCTCCTCGATCAGCATGCCGATGAAGCCGTCCTTGGTGTCGGACGTCCCGATCTCGGAGAAGCTCGTGATCATGCTCTGGTACTCGTTGAACGTGACCTTGCGCGGCGAGACCCCCTTGACGCGCGCGAGCACGTCGGCCGTCGCGTCGGCCTTGAGCGCGATGAGCTCCTCGGCGCGGTCCTGCTGCTGGAAGACCTTGCCCAGGATGCGCGTGGAGTCCTCGAAGTCCTGCGTGTTGCCGCGCGAGTAGTTGATGACGACCACGGGAATCCCCGCGCTCTCGAACGCGGGAAGATGGTCCTCGAACGACGCGTACTGGTAGTTGGCGATGATCAGGCAGTCGGGCTTGAGCGACAGGAGCCTCTCGTAGTCGAGGTCATCCTGCAGCGTCGACCCGACGTCGACCATGTCGGCGTAGCCGGCGCAGCGCTCGCGCATGAGCTGCGACATCGACAGGAAGTAGCCCTCCGTGTCGTACGCCGACCACGCGCACACGTGCGTGAACGCGTCGGGGCCGGCGATCGTCAGGATGTTCTCAAGGTAGAAGCCCACATAGGCGCGCTGCACGGGCAGGTTGACCGTGACCTCGCGGCCCTTGATGTCGGTCAGCGTGACCGAGCCCTCCGCGGACCCGGACGCCGTGGAGCCGTCCGTCGACGACGCGGCAGACGAGGCCGACCCGGACTTTCCGTCGGCGGCGAGCGCCCCGCCGGCGCCCATTATCCCCGCCAGCCCGAACGCGGCTGCCGCGCCGAGCGCCCCACACCCCGCGGCGACGAGCTCGCGCCGCGACATGAGCGCCCCCTGCGACGCCCGA
>CAIFEU010000144.1 GCA_903789505.1 uncultured Coriobacteriales bacterium | reverse complement strand
TCGCCCGCGGGCGCGCCGCATCCCGCACCCGTCTGCGTCCCGCACCTGCCCGCGTCCCGCACCTGCGTGCCCGCCCGCGCCCCGCACCTGCCCGCGCCCCGTGCCCGTCCGCGCCCCGCGGGCGCGGGGCGCCCCAAAACTCGCTGAAATTAATTTCAGAAACCTCTTGAGCTTCCAATTACGTCAAGGTTTATACAGGTTCTGCATGTGATGACCACGCAATCTTCGCATCGATGTGAGTGCGCGTGGCCAGGTGTGAGCTGAGCGGCGCCCGGGAGGCGCCGCCGGGTCACGGGGGGGCGCGCGGACCTCGGCGGGGGCCGAGGCGGCCGCGCAGCGTCCAGGAGGGGGCGCGACCCATCCCGCGGCCCGAGGCCTATGGGAGGAAGGGGTACTCATGGAAGCACGCAGTTCGCATGCGCGCGGGCACGCGGTAGTTCGCTACGCCGCAGCCGCGGTGTGCGTCGCGGGGCTGGTCGCGGCCCTCGGCGGCGTGAGCGCGGCGGGGCAGTCGTCGGTGGCTCGCGCCGCCGAGTCGAGCTCCTCGACGAGCGCGCAGGCGGCCTCGGCGTCCTCGGACGGCACGACGGTCGTGGAGCAGCTGTTCCAGGCCGACCAGTCCAAGTTCGACCGCACGGCGTCCAACGACAACACGTTCGCGTCGACCACCAAGTACGCGGCAGACCAGCCTGAGCCCGCTCAGAGCGCCGACAGCGCCGGCATGGACGCGCAGTCCACGCCCTACACCAGCGAGCAGTACATCGAGGACAACACCCCGACGGTGACCGTGCTCGACGACGGCACGCAGATCCAGCGCATCCCCAACGACATCGGCTACGACGCCTACAAGCTCAACGACTTCATGCCGTCGTACAACAAGACCTACCTCAACGGCGAGAACCGCGGATGCGGCGCCTGCCACGACGATCTGGCCGAGCTCGTGAGCAACATGACCGACTTCGACCACCAGGACATCACGCGCTGCGCCCCGGTCGAGTACACGGTGCAGATGTGCATCGACTGCCACACCTGGCAGCCTGGCTACATCACGCAGCAGTACACGTTCGGCGACCTGATCCACAACATCCACCAGACCAAGTACGCCGACCAGTTCCAGAGCATGGGTGGCAACTGCTGGAGCTGCCACATCACGCAGGACACCAACACGCAGGACACCCTGTCGACCAACGACGAGCTCACGATGCCGCTGTTCGACGAGGTCAAGCATGACATCTTCGGCGGCATCACGCAGGTCGCCGACCAGTCCGACGTCGACGCGCAGGTGGTGTGGGACCAGAAGAAGTCCAGCTGGGACGCCACGTGGGACTACAACTGGCGCGGCCCGGGCTACTACTGGGACCACGACCGCTACCACTATCAGGAGGAGGGCACTCCCCTGAGCAAGGACCTGTTCAACAACTGGACGATCACGGTCAACGGCTGCGTTGGGCAGGAGGTCACCTTCAACCTGACCGACCTGATCAACGAGGGCCACACGGTCGACGTCACCAAGGCCATGATTTGCACGATGAACCCGATGGGCGGCAGCTTCTTCGGCAACTACGACATCAAGGCCATCCCGTTCTCCTATCTGCTGCAGCAGGCGGGCGGCTACACCGATGACGCGGCGTCGCTGCAGGTCACCGCTGCCGACGGCAGCCACGAGGACCTCACCCGCGACGTCTTCTCCAAGCACATCGACGACATCTACATCGTCTACGAGATCAATGGTCACCTGCTCAATTGGGAGGACGGCTACCCGGTGTGGTGCTGGTGCTCCTTCATGAGCGCGGGCAACTCCTGGAAGTCCGTGTCCGACTTCACGTTCTCCGACACCTCCGACCCGTGGCTGCCCAACCAGAACGGCTGGCACGAGCAGAGCGACGAGTGGACGCAGGAGGGCAACGAGCGCAACGAGACCCAGAGCTTCTACAACAAGCCGCAGGTCGGCTTCCTCAACGTCAAGGAGGGCACGGTCATCGAGACCGGCAAGCCGTACACGATCGAGGGCTGGTCGCACGGCTATGACTGGACCGTCAAGGGCATCCAGGTCTCCATGGACGGCGGCGCGACGTGGACCGAGTACGACTTCGACGACGTCGACCCGACCCTGATCACCAACTGGTACTACACGTTCACCCCGCAGGAGGACACCTCCTACGTCGTGCGCGTGCGCACGATCTGCACCAACGGCCGCGTCTCCGACGAGCCCGTCGAGCTCATGCTGGTCTCCCACAGCGCCGACCAGATCGCCGCTGACGCGCAGGCCGCGGGCAAGGACGTCCCGACCGCGCCGAGCTACGACATCTCCGACGACGCCGTGGCGGAGTCCGGCGAGGTGACCGACAAGTCCTCCAGCGAGCTCAACGAGGAGGCCATCGCCGCGCACCCCGAGTGGAGCGAGGAGGAGGCCGGGGTCAACACGTTCGAGATCAACCCCGACGACCCGTACACCTATGAGACCATCTCCGGCGGCTCGGCTTCGGCCGACGCGACCGCTGCCGCCGCCTCGAGCGCCAAGGAGGGTGAATAGCCATGAGTGAGGACACGAGCACGAAGCGCAGCGCCGTCAGGGCGGCGGCGCTTGCAGGGACCGCGCTGCTCGTCACGACGGGCGTCGCCCCGGCGCTCGCCCACGCGGCGACTGCGACCGAGGCCCAGCAGACGACCGACCAGCAGACCCCGATTGTGGAGCAGGCGGTCAACAGGGTCGCCACGCAGGTCAGGACGGACAAGGTTGTCGGGCAGTTCGGGTTCGACCAGACGACGCTGACCAGCAACGCGGCAATCAAGAGCGCCTTCGCCGGGACCAACGCCTTCCTGTGCAACTCGCTGGCGGGCACCGACGAGGCCTCCGTCCCGATTGACCAGTGGACGATCAAGGTCGACGGCGACGTCTCGAGCGCCTTCACCGCGACGCTGGGTGACCTTGCCGACGACAACGCCCTGACGGTGCAGATGGGCTGCGCCTGCGCCGGCAACGGCGCCGACCAGCGCGTGGTCGCCAACGCCGAGGTCACCGGCGTCACGCTGATGGACATCATGCGCCAGGCGGGCGTGGGCTCCGACGCCAACACCGTCACGTTCACGTCGTCGGACGGCTATCAGGTGAGCCTGCCGCTGTCCTACGTCAAGCAGCGCTACTCGCTGATCGTCTACAGCGTCAACGGCGAGCCGCTGGAGAACTCGATGGGCGGAACGAACCAGCTGTGGCTGGGCTCGACCAGCGCCAACTACTTCGCCCGCGACATCACCGGCATCACCTTCGAGGCGCGCGACGCGGCTGACGTCCCCGCCGCGCCCGGCACCGCCCAGGCAGGCGACAGCTACGCCAACAGCCCCAACGTCGGCGTGCTGCAGGGTGGGGGCGCTTCGGTCCCGAGGGGGGGGCCAGGCGCGGGGCGGGGGGGGGGCGCGGGAGCGCCCCTCCGCGGCCCTCGCCGCCCCGTGCCCCGCGGCGCGCGGCAACGAGGCGCCTCGCCTGTCGCACGGGCGCGGCGGGCGAGGTCGCCGGGCGGCACGCAGCTGCAGGGTGACGAGAGGAGCGACGATGATTCCCCCGGTATACGCCAGCGTCGGCGAGTCGGTCACGCTCGAGGGCTACGCCATCGACTACGGCAAGCGCATCGCGCAGGTGCAGTTCTCGCTCGACGAGGGCGACCACTGGACCACCTACGAGACGCCCGGAACCACCGACGAGCGGTGGGTCCACTGGACGTTCGCCTACACGCCCGAGCAGCCCGGCGACTACCGGCTGGCGGTGCGCTCGGTCAACGAGGACGGCAGGCCCAGTCCCGAGTGGTCCTGGGTCGACCTGCACGTGGCGTGAGCGCGTCGGGGCGCCCCTGCCCTTGGCGGACGTCCCCTCTGACGGTGCCCGCCGCTGGGAGGGCGCCCGGCCGTCGGGCTGCCCCCTCCGGCAGCCACCGTCCGGACCGCAGCCCCGCGCCTGGCACCCCACCCCCCGCGCCCGGCGGCCAGTGCCCGCGACCCTAGTCGATGCGGACCTGCATCTTGACGAGCTCGTCGCGGCCCGTGTAGTCGAACAGCTTGGTGTCGAGCACGACCTCGCCGATGTAGTCGCCGGCGACGCGATGGCCGGTCGCGCGGATGTGCTCGAGCATCGCCGCCAGCTGCCGACTCTCGCTGAGCTCCCCCTCGTCGCTGGAGAGGTCCTTGCACATCACGGTGAGGTAGCGCCCCGCGGGAATGACCTCGGTGCGGTCGCCCAGCGTGAGGTCGGAGTTGTCGACGAAGACCAGCGCCTGCGAGTACTGCAGCTCGCCCCCGACGAGGTCTGCCTGCGGGATGCAGCAGGCGACGTTGCCGAAGTAGCTCGAGGGGATGCCGCGCTGCAACAGCGATTGCTTGACCTTGCAGACGGCGAACTGCCACTTCTCCAGGGCGGTGCTGGAGTCCAGCGAGGCGTCGAAGGCGTCCTCGCCCAGGTCGACCCTCACGGCGCGCCGGTCGCCCATCGTCTCGACGCGGTACTCGCCCAGCGGGACGTCCTCCATCGCGATGAAGCAGCGCTGCTTGAGGTTGTTGAGCAGGCGCTTGTCGCGCACGAGCTCCTGGAGCCGGTCGTCGATGGCGCCCTCGCGCTCGCACAGGCGCCTGCACAGGTCGCGCACGTCGTGCTTGTCGAGCACCTGCTTGATCTCGTCGAGCGACATGTCGAGGTGCTGGAGCTGCTGAATCGCGTCGAGCGTGGCGCACTGGTCAATCGTGTAGTAACGGTAGCCCGTCTCGTCGTCGCGCTCGGCGGGCTCGAGGAGCCCCTTCTCGTCGTAGACGCGAAGGGTGCGGGCGGAGACGCAGTTGAGCTCCGCCATGCGCCCAACGGTGAGTCTGTTCATGCTGATCCCCCCTACGTGGCGCGGCCCTCCCAAGCCGCGCGGCGGGGGGAATTATAGCTCATGCCGAAACAAATCCCCCCCCCCGCGCGCCGACCCTTCCGGCCGTCCTCGACGACAGACGACCGTCTGCCTTCGCCATCTCCAGCCGCCGCCTCGGGACGCCGCCTTGGCGGGACGCGCGCATGACACCGCCCGTGCCACGCCCCCGCCCCGCCGCGCGCCCGTCGCGACTTGTGAAAAATAGCCGCCCGCCCCGCCGATCGCGCCCGGGCGCGCGCTGCGTTCGACGATACTTGCCCCCAGGGGAGGGGGTCGCACGTCCGTTCGAGCGTGATGGGTGGTCGCATGTGGCGTTACGTCAGGAGATACCTCCCCTTCGGAATCCTCGCGGCGCTGCTCATGGTGGGTGAGGTCACGATGGACCTCGTGCAGCCCGACCTGATGAGCCGCATCGTCGACGAGGGCGTCCTCGGCACGGGGTCGGGCGGCGTCGCCGACACGGGGCTCATCGCGCGGCTGGGCGCCGTGATGCTTGGCCTGGTCGTGGTGGGCGGCGCCTGCGGCTCGCTCAACAACGCCTTCTCGCACCTGTTCGCCCAGAACGTGGGCAACGACATCCGCAAGGACGCCCTGTCCCGCATCATGGGGATGTCGTTGCGCCAGCTCGAGGGCTTCGGCGCCGGCTCGCTGATCACGCGCGTGACCAACGACGTCTCCCAGGTTCAGACCTTCATCGCCACCTTCATCCGCGGGATGGTGCGCACCTGCATGCTCACGCTGGGCAGCGCCCTGTTCCTCTGGCGCCTCAACCCCACCTTCGGCCTGGTGGCGCTGTGCTCGGTGCCGCTGATCGCGTGCGTGCTGGGGTGGTTCCTGGCCCACGCCAACCCGATGTTCCTGCGCCTGCAGGCGCGCCTCGACGAGGTGAACGCGCTGATGCAGGAGGACGTAAGCGCCATCCGGACGGTCAAGGCGTGCGTCCGCGAGGCCTACGAGAAGGCGCGCTTCGGCAAGGCCAACGACGCCCTGGTGCGCGCCCAGCTCAGGATCCTGGTGACGCTCGCGTTCATGAACCCGCTGGTCAACGCCCTGGTCTATCTGGTGATGGCCGCAATCGTCATGCTGGGGTCGGGCCAGGTCGCCTCCGGGGCGACCACCCCCGGCGTGATCGTGGCGGCGCTGACCTACCTCACGCAGATGCTCAACGGCCTGCTGATGCTGGTGATGGTCTTCCAGGACGTGTCGCGCGGGTACGCGTCGTGGACGCGCCTGCGCGAGGTCCTGCGCACCGAGCCCGACATCGTCGGCGGCGGGTACCGCGGGGAGCCGGGCG
>CAIFEU010000143.1 GCA_903789505.1 uncultured Coriobacteriales bacterium | reverse complement strand
CGTCCAGACCGCGGAGCTCGCGATGCTTGCCGCGGTCGTCGTCGGGGGGTTGGTCGGGTGATCCTCGTCATAGGTGGCGCCGGGTCGGGCAAGGGCGCCTTCGTGCGCGAGGTGCGGGGCGGCCCCGAGCGGGACATCGCCCGGGGCGCCCTCGACGGCCGTCCCTGCGTCGCCGACGCCCATGAGCTGCTGCGCCCGGGGGCGGACGTCCCCGGCGCCGCGCAGGGGTGGGAGGCGCTCGTGGGCCCGCTGGGCGCGAAGGCGGTCGTCACCTGCGACGAGGTCGGGTGCGACCTCATCCCGCTGGACGCCGGGCTCGCCGGCTGGCGGGAGTCGGTGGGCAGGCTGTGCTGCGCCCTCGCCGCGCGTGCGACGTGCGTCGTGCGCATGACCTGCGGCATCCCCCAGGCAATCAGGGGCGAGCTGCCCCGCCGCGCGGCGGGGGCGGGGCGCCCATGACGACGGTCCTGTGCGTTGTCTGCGGCTTCCTCCTCGACCTCGCCCTGGGCGACCCGCGCTGGATGCCCCATCCGGTCGTCGCCATGGGCAGGTCCGTGACGTGGCTCGAGCGGCACCTGCGCCCACGCTTCCCCGACACGCCGGGCGGGCAGCTCGCCGCTGGGGCGGTCGTCGCGGTGGTGGTCCCCGCGGCGAGCTGCGCGCTGGCGGCCGGCGTGCTCTGTGCCTGCGAGCTCGCCTCCCATGCCCTGCGCGTGGCGGTCGAGGCGTTCATGTGCTACCAGCTGCTCGCGACCCACGAGCTGTGGCGCCAGACCATGCTCGTCCGCGCGGCGCTGCTCAGGGGCGACCTCGCCGGCGCGCGCCGTGCGGTCTCGATTGTCGTCGGGCGCGACACCGACGCGCTCGACGAGGCGGGCGTCGCGCGCGCCGCGGTCGAGACGGTCGCCGAGAACGCCTCCGACGGGGTCGTCGCGCCGCTGCTGTACATGGTCGTCGTCGGCGCGCCCGGTGCGATGCTGTACAAGGCCATCAACACGCTCGACTCCATGATCGGGTACGACGACGAGCGCTACCGCTACTTCGGCAGGGTCGCGGCGCGCGTCGACGATGTCGCCAACTGGGTGCCCGCGCGGCTCACGGCCCTGTGCATGGTCGTCGTCGCACCCGTCGTGGGGCTGTCGGGCAGCGGCGCGTGGCGCGTCTGGCGCCGCGACCGCCGCAGGCACGCGAGCCCCAACTCGGCGCAGGGAGAGTCGGC
Source organism: uncultured Coriobacteriales bacterium (assembly GCA_903789505.1). Lineage (GTDB taxonomy): Bacteria > Actinomycetota > Coriobacteriia > Coriobacteriales > UMGS124 > CAIFEU01. The sequence goes on along the minus strand of CAIFEU010000143.1, from coordinate 5,152 downwards.
GATGGCGGGCGCGCTCGGCGTGCGGCTGGGCGGCGGCGCGACCTACGGCGGCGTCCTGGTCAGCAGGCCGACCCTGGGGGACCCTGGCAGGCCGGTCGAGGCGGACGACATCGCGCGCGCGAACCGGCTGATGCTCGCCTGCTGCGTCCTGGCGCTCGCGCTTCTGTGCGCGTGCCGCGTGGCGGCCATCGCTGTCGCGGGGGCCCTCTCGTGAGCGCGCCCGCGGGTCGCGGCGCCGCCCGGGCCCTGCCACGCCTGGCGGTGCACGGCGGCGCGCCCCTCGACCTTTCCGGCGGGGCGCCTGCATTGGGAGGGGTCCCGGGCGCCCCCGCGCGGTCGGGGACGCGGCGCGACGTGCTGGACTTCTCCGCCAACACCAACCCGCTCGGCATGAGCCCGGCGGCGCTCGCGGCGGCGCGCGCCGCGCTGCCCCTGTGCGACCGCTACCCCGACCCCGCCTGCTCGCAGCTGCGGCGCGCAATCGCCGAGCGTGAGGGGCTGCCGGGCCTGGAACCCGGCATGGTCGCGTGCGGCGCCGGCGCGGCGGACCTCGTGTACCGGCTCGCCCGCGCTCTGTCGCCCGCGCGGGCGCTCGTGTGCGCCCCCACCTTCTCCGAGTACGAGCGCGCGCTGGCCCTCGAGGGCTGCGCCGTGTCCCGCCATCGCCTCGCCCCCGAGCGCGGGTTCTCCCTCGACGAGGGCGTGCTCGACGAGATCGTCCCGGGCGTGGGCCTGGTGGCGCTGTGCGAGCCGAACAACCCGACGGGCGTCGTCAGCGACCCCGCCCTGCTGCGGGAGGTGCTCCTCCGCTGCGAGCGGGTGGGCGCCACGCTGCTGGTCGACGAGTGCTTCCTCGGGTTCCTCGACGACGCCCCCGCCCGCACGATGGCGCGCTACGTCGCGGCGCACCACCGGCTGGTCGTGCTGCGCGCCTTCACCAAGCTCTACGGCATGGCCGGCCTGCGTCTGGGCTACGCCCTGTGCTCCGACCCCGCGTTGGTCGAGGGGCTGGCGCGCGCAGGTGCCCCCTGGCCCGTATCCACCGTGGCGCAGGCGGCGGGCATCGCGGCGTTGGGCGATGACGCGTTTTTGGCGGCGACCCGCGAGCTCGTGGGCGCCCAGCGCGCCGCGCTGATCGGCGGGATCGGCGAGCTGGGGCTGCGCGTGGTCGAGGGCCGTGCCAACTACCTGCTGTTTCGGGCGCGCGGCGCGCGTCTGGCGGAGCGTCTGGCGGAGCGGGGCGTCCTGGTCAGGGCGTGCGGGGACTTCGTGGGGCTCGACGACGCGTGGTGCCGCGTGGCGGTGCGCCTGCCCGGTCAGAACGCCCGGCTGCTCGACGCGCTGGCGGCGGAGGAGGGAGCGCCGGCCGCACGGGGCGCAGCGGGCGCGGGCGACGGCGAGAGGGGAGGACGCCCATGAGCGGGGAGAAGGCGCGCCACGGCGGCGCGCGGGCGATCATGGTGCAGGGTACGATGTCCAACGTCGGCAAGAGCCTCATCGCCGCCGGCCTGTGTCGCGCCTTGGCGCGCCGGGGCCTGAGCGTGGCCCCCTTCAAGAGCCAGAACATGGCGCTCAACAGCGGCGTCACGCGCGACGGGCGCGAGATGGGGCGCGCCCAGGTCATCCAGGCTCACGCCGCGGGGGTCGAGCCCGACGTGCGCATGAACCCGATCCTGCTCAAGCCCACCAGCGACACGGGCAGCCAGGTCGTCGTGCTCGGCGAGCCGCTCGCGACGATGGGGGCGCGTCGCTACGCCGCGTTCAGGCGCGACCTGCGCGAGGTCGTCGCCTCCGCGTACCGCGAGCTGGCTCAGGGGCGCGACGTGATGGTCATAGAGGGGGCGGGCAGTCCCGCCGAGATCAACCTCAACGCGGACGACATCGTCAACATGGGGATGGCGCGCATGGCCCACGCGCCGGTGATCCTCGTCGCCGACATCGACCCGGGCGGTGTCTTCGCGCAGGTCGTCGGCACACTCGAGCTCCTCGCGCCCGCGGACCGGGCGCTGGTGCGCGGCGTCGTGATCAACAAGTTCCGCGGGGACCCCGAGATACTCGCCCCCGGCCTGGGGCAGCTCGAGGAGCTCACCGGCGTCCCGGTTCTGGGCGTGGTCCCGTACCGCAGGTTCGACCTCGGCGACGAGGACAGCCTGTCCGCGCGCCTCGACGCGGGCGCCCGCGGCTCGGGCGAGCCCGCCTTGCCCGGGTGCGTCGACGTCGCCGTGGTGCGCCTGCCCCACCTGTCCAACTTCACCGACTTCGACCAGCTCGACCGGCATCCCCGCGCGCGCGTCCGCTACGTGGACCGCGCGGAAGCCCTCGGCAGGCCCGACCTGGTCGTGCTTCCGGGCACGAAGGCGACCCTGGACGACCTGCGCTGGATGCGCGAGCGCGGGCTGGACCGCTGCGTGCGCTCGCTCGCCGGCCAGTCCACGCCCGTGATCGGCATCTGCGGTGGCTATCAGATGCTCGGTCGCGAGCTCGTCGACGACCTCGGCAGCGACGGGGGAGGCCGCGAGGAGGGCCTGGGCCTGCTGCCGGTCGTGACGGAGTTCTCCGCGGACAAGCGCATGGCGCAGGTGACCGGGCGCTTCGACGGGGGGCTCGCGGGGGCGTTCTCCCGCCTGTCGGGCCTACCCATCGAGGGGTACGAGGTCCACATGGGCAGGACCTGGCCGCAGCCTCCGGCGGGCGGGCGCGGCGGCTCGGGGGAGCACGTGCGCCCCGCCGTCCTCCTCGGCGCTGGCGGGGGCCGCCCCGACGGCGCGGCGCTTCCCACGGTCATGGGTACCTACGTGCACGGCCTGTTCGACGCGAGCGGGGTGAGCTCGGCTCTTGTCGATGCCCTGCTGGAGCGGCGCGGCCTCGCCCCCGACGCCCCCGAGGCGCCCGACGCCCGGGCGTTCGAGGACCGCCAGCTCGACCTGCTCGCCGACACGCTCGAGCGGTCGCTGGACATGGACGCGCTCATGGGCATCATCGAGCGGGGCGTGGACGACGAGGCGAGGGGGGAGACGGGATGATCCAGGTCTACGAGGGGGACGGGAAGGGGAAGACGACCGCGGCGTTCGGCGCCGCCCTGCGCGCGGTCGGACACGGCTGGCGGGTCTGCGTGGCGCAGTTCCTCAAGGACGGCACCTCGGGCGAGGTGCGCGCGCTGCGCCGGCTCCCGGGCGTGGAGATCGTGAGCTGCGACCCGGGGATAACGTTCTCGTTTAGGATGGACGAGGCGCAGCGCGCCGACGCGCGGGCCCAGCTCGCGCGCGTCGCCTCCCGCGCGGGGGAGGCCCTGCGCGCGGGAGGGGCGGAGATGCTCGTCCTGGACGAGGCGTGCGCGGCGGTCTCCAGCGGCCTGCTCGACGAGGCGGCGCTGCTGGTCCTGCTCGACGAGGCGGTCGCCCGCGAGCGCGCGGGGGGTCGGTGCGAGGTCATCGTCACCGGCAGGGGGCCGAGCCGGGCGGTGCTGGACCGCGCCGACTACGTCACCGAGATGCGCTGCGTCCGCCACCCCTACGAGGACGGCGTCGTGGCGAGGCCGGGGGTCGAGTTCTGAGCAGCGGGGGCCGGCGCGCGCCGGGGGCCCCCGGGGGCGACGGGAGTTCTTGGGTGGGAGTGAGCGCGATGGGCGAGCGGCGGCCGGCAGACGGCTCGGCGTCTATGGGGCCGGAGCAGATAGAGCGGCGCAGCATGGAGACGATACGCTACGAGCTGGGGGCGCGGGCCGAGAGCCTCGACCCGCTCGAGGCGCCGGTCGTCATGCGCGTCATCCACGCGACGGCGGACTTCTCGTTCGCCGACTCGCTGACGTTCACCCCGGGGGCGGTCGAGGCTGGCCTGCGGGCGCTGGCGTCGGGAGCGACGATTGTCACCGACACGAACATGGCACTCGCGGGCGTGAGCAAGCCCGCCTGCCGCGCCCTGGGATGCACCCCGGTGTGCCACATGGCCGACCCCGACGTCGCCGCCCGCGCACGGGCCGACGGCACGACGCGCGCCGTCGCGAGCATGGACGCCGCCTGCGAGGTCGAGGGCCCCCTGGTCATCGCCGTGGGCAACGCCCCCACTGCGCTGCTGCGGATCGTCGAGCTGGTGCGCGACGGCAGGATGCGCCCCGACCTGGTGATTGGCGTGCCGGTGGGGTTCGTCAACGTCGTCGAGGCGAAGGAGCTGCTGCTCGCGAGCGGCGTGAACGCGATCGTCGCGCGCGGCCGGCGCGGGGGCAGCAACGTCGCCGCCGCGATCGTGAACGCCCTCCTCTACCAGCTGAGCCGCCCGGGCTGGCGGAAGGGGGGCGACGGGCGGGCGGCGTCGCCGGCCGCCCCGGCCGCGTCGGGCGAGGGGGTCCCCGCCGAGCTTGCGGCGCTGCCCCGCGACGCGCGGGTCGCGGTGTTCGCCGGCACGACCGAGGGCCGGGAGCTGTGCGAGCGGATGAGCGCTGCGGGCAGGCCGTGCCGCGCGTTCGTCGCGACCGAGTACGGCGATGCCGCGATGGGGGCTCCCTCCGGAGTCGAGGTGCGCGTGGGCAGGCTCGACGCCGTCGGCATGGCCGACGCGCTGGCGGGGTGCGCCGCCGCCGTCGACGCGACCCACCCCTACGCGCGGCAGGTGGGGGGCAACGTCGCCCGGGCGTGCGCCGCCGACTCGATACCGCTCGTGCGCCTGCTGCGCCCCGCCACGCCGCTGCCCCGCGACGCCGTCGTGGTCGAGGGCGCCCGGGCGGCGGCGGAGGCGCTCGCCGGGACCCAGGGGCCCATCATGCTCACGACGGGCGCCAACGAGCTGGCGGAGTTCGTGGCGGGCCTGGGACCCGGCGGGGCGGGGCGCGTGTTCGCGCGCGTGCTGCCCACGCCCGAGGCCATCCTGGCGTGCGATGCCGTGGGCATCGGGCGCTCCCACGTGCTGTGCGTCCAGGGCCCGTGCTCGCGAGGGCTCAATGTCGCGATGCTGCGCGACGTGGGCGCCCGCTGGCTCGTGACCAAGGACTCCGGGGTCGTCGGGGGCATGTCCGAGAAGGTCGCCGCGGCGCAGGAGTGCGCCGCGCGCCGCGTCGTCATCGGGCGCCCCCCCCCGGGCGGGCGCCCCGGGGCGCGCGGCCCGGTCTGCGCGGCGCGGGGGGGGTAGGCGCGCGCCCCCGCCGGGGAGCCGGGCGCCC
>CAIFEU010000142.1 GCA_903789505.1 uncultured Coriobacteriales bacterium | reverse complement strand
GGCCTGCCGCGGGCGGGGCGGCCGGTCGCGCCCGCGCGCCTACGCGCCCGTCCCGGCGCGCCGCCAGCGGGTGAGCCTGCCCTCGATGACGTCGATGACCGCATAGAGCAGCACGCCCAGCGCCGCCATCGCGACGATGCCGGCGAACATGCGCGCGTAGGCGAGGCGCCCCCAGGAGTCGACGATGAAGTAGCCCAGCCCGGTCGAGCCGGCGAACGACTCGGCGAGGAACAGCACCGCCACCGCCGTGCCGCTGCCGATGCGCAGGGCGGTGAAGAGCTCCGGCATCACCGCGGGCAGGATCACGTGGCGATAGACCCCCATGCGCCCCGCGCCGAGGCTGCGCACCGACAGGATCGACTCCTCGGGCACGAGCTTGGCGGAGTCCCTGACGCTGACCAGCACCTGGAAGAACACCGTGAGCGCGATCAGCGCGATCTTGGGCGCGTCGCCCAGGCCGAGCAGCACGAGCAGGACCGGGAGCAGCACGATCTTCGGCACCGGGTACAGCAGGTACAGCACCGGGGCGAGCACGGCGTCGGCACGCCGGGACCTGCCCAGTGCGAGCCCGATGGGCACCGCCGGCACGGCCCCGATCAAGATCCCGCCCACGATGCGGTACAGGCTCACCCAGAACGCCGGGGCGATGGCGCCGAAGTAGCGCCCGATCATCGGCACGGTCTGCGTGGGGGTGGGCAGCGCCGGCGAGTCGACGGCGATCGAGGTGAGGTGCCAGCCGAGCAGCACGATCGCGAACGCGAGGGCGTACCCGACGACCTTGCGCAGCGCCTTAGGCATCGCCCGGGGCGCCCGCGCAGCCGGTGCCGGGGCCGCGTCCCCGCGGCGCGGGCTATCGGTGGGTGCTGCCATCTTCGGCCTCCTTCGCGCGGCCCCGCGCCTCGCAGCCGCCTGTCGCCCTGCCGTCCGCACCCTCGCCGACCGCGCTGCCGCCGGCGGGGTCGCCGTCAGCCGCGCCGTTGCCCGTGACGTCGCCGGCGGGGATGTCCCGCTCGCCGCGCGCCTGGGCAAGCGACTCCCTGACCCTGCGGGCGAGCTCGAAGAACCCCCGGCTCGCGCGCCATCCGTCGGTCCCGACGCCAGGGTTGTCGAACGTGCGGAAGACCCGCCCGGGCGAGGGGGTCATCACGACGATGCGCCGCCCGAGGAAGACGCCCTCCTCGATCGAATGGGTGACGATGACCTGGGTGTGGCCGCGGCGCACCCACAGGTCGAGCAGCATGTCCTGGATCTGCTCGCGCAGCAGCTCGTCGAGGGCGGAGAGCGGCTCGTCCATCAGCAGCAGGTCGCAGTCCAGGGCGAGCGACCGCGCCAGGGCGACGCGCTGGCGCATGCCGCCCGAAAGCTCGGCGGGGTACTTGGAGCCCATCCCCGCCAGCCCCACGCCCTCGAGCGCCCGGTCGCAGCGCTCGCGGCGCTCGTGGGCGCCCACCTTGCGCAGCCGCAGCCCGAGCTCGACGTTGTCGCGCACGGTCTTCCAGGGGAGCAGTCCCAGGTTCTGCAGGATGAGGGAGGTCTGGCGCCGCGGCCCCGCCTGGGGCGCGCCGTCGACGAGGACCTCGCCCGACGTGGGACGCAGCAGCCCCGCCGCCATGAGCAGCATCGTCGACTTGCCGCATCCCGAGGGGCCGATCAGCGCGACCGACTCCCCGTCGGCGATCGAGAGGTCGACGTCGGACAGCGCCAGGGAGGGCGCGGTCCTCGCAGCGCCCTCCCCGGAGTGCCGTGCCGCGCCCCTGCCCGTCCCGGCGGGGGCGCCGTATTCGTGTGAGACGTGAGCGTATCGAAGCGTAGCCACGTGCGGTCGGCTCTCTTTCGAGGTCGTGTGGGGTCAGCGTATGGGCGTTCCCGCCGCCGGCGCGGCGGCGTCCCGGCCGACGGCCGAGGTGGGGTGAGCATCGCCCTTCGGTGGAGAGAAGCGATGACGCGCGCCCCGCGCGCGCCGCCGCCCCGCGCGCCCGGGCGATACTGGGCCGAAAGGGCAGGGGCCCGCGCGCCGACGAGCTTACCATAGCCTCGACCCGCGCGGGGGACGACCCGGCCCGTCTCCCACCCACATCCGTCACGTCTCGAGCCGCCGTCCGAGCGCGGGCGAGAGGAGCGCACAATGAGCTCGCGCGAGCAGCGAACCCCCAGGCAGCCGGGGGCGTCGGGAGCCCCCGCGGACGCCCCCGACCAGGCGGGCGCCCGCCCGGCACCCGGGACCCCCACCGCGGCGCGGCGGGCGGAGGAGCGGGTCGTCTGGAGCCACTGCCAGGTCAACTGCGGCGGGCGCTGCGCGCTCAAGCTCGGCGTTCGCGACGGCCGCATCGTCCGCGTGGGCACCGACGACGTGTCCCCCGAGCCGCTGCAGGCGCGCGCCTGCGTGCGCGGCCGCGCCATGCGGGGGTGGGTTGACTCGCCCGAGCGCCTGCTCTACCCGCAGCGCCGGGTGCCGGGCGCGCCGCGCGGGCAGGGCGCCTTCGAGCGCATCGGCTGGGACGAGGCGATCGACGAGATCGTGTCCCGCCTACGTCGCACGCTCGACGAGTACGGCAACGAGGCGGTCTTCATCGCGTACGGCACCGGGACGCACGGGGCGACCGCCAAGACGACGTCGCGCCTCATGAACTGCCTGGGCGGCAGACTCGACTCGTACAACGACTACTCGACGGCGATGCTGATGAGCGCCATGCCGTACTTCTACGGCGCCCCTTGCGTGGGGGAGCCGGCCATGGCGTCGTCGATGAGCGAGGCGGCCCGCTCCGACCTGGTCGTGCTGTTCGGCAACAGCCCCGCCGACACGCGGATGGGCGGCAACGGCGCCACCTGGGACTTCGCCCGGGTGCGCGAGGCGGTGCGGGCGCGCGGCGGGCGCGTCGTCAGCGTCGACTACCGGCTCAGCGCCACCGGGGTCAACCACCCCGGGGAGTGGCTGCCGATTCGCACGGGGACCGACGCCGCGCTGGTCAGCGCCATCGCGCACGAGCTGATCGTGGGCGGGCGGGTCGACGAGGGGTTCGTGCACGAGCACTGCGTGGGCTACGACGAGCAGACGATGCCCGCCCAGGCGCGCGGGCGACACCTGTCGTACCGCGACTACATCATGGGCACCGGCTACGACCTGGTGGAGAAGACGCCGGAGTGGGCGGCGCCGATCACTGCGGTCAGCCCCGCGCGCATCCGTGAGCTCGCCGACGCGCTGGCGCGGGCGCGCGCCCCGTTCGTGGCCCAGGGATGGGGCCCGCAGCGCCACTCGAACGGCGAGAGCGCCTCGCGGGCGATCTGCATGCTGCCCATCCTGCTCGGCAAGATGGGGCTGCCGGGGACCAACACCGGCCTGCGCGAGTGCGGCCCCACGCGCGTTGACGTGGGCAGGGTGCCCTCGGGGCCCAACCCGGTGCGCGTCGCGATTCCCGTGCAGATGTGGCCGGCGGCGATCGAGCGCGGCGAGGAGCTCACGGCGACCAACGCCGGCGTCGTCGGCGCGGATCGGCTGCGGGTGGGCATCAAGTTCCTGTGGAACTACGCGGGCAACTGCCTCACCAACCAGCACGGCGACGTCAACCGCATGCACGACATCCTCGCCGACGAGTCCAAGTGCGAGACAATCGTCGTCTGGGACACGGTGATGACCGACTCCGCGCGCTACGCGGACATCCTGCTGCCCGAGGCGCTGCCCTGCGAGCGCCTGTCGCTGTGCGCTCCCGGGGACGCCGAGTTCGTCGAGGGCGCCGCGCTGGGCGGCCCGGCGCAGGAGCCCCCCGGGGAGTGCCGCTGCTCCTACGACGTGAACGCCGAGATTGCGCGGCGCATGGGGGTGGGGGAGGCGTTCACCTGCGGCAGGACGCAGGACGAGTGGACGCGCGAGGTGTACGAGCGCGGACGGGCGCTCAACCCGGGGATGCCCGGCTGGGACGAGATGCGCTCCCGAGGCGTGTGGCGCTCTGGCCTGCTGCCCAACGTGGGGATGGCCGACTTCGTCGCCGACCCCGAAGGCCACCCGCTGCGCACCCCCTCGGGCAGAATCGAGGTGTACTCGCAGCGCCTCGCCGAGCTGGCGGGCACGCTCGAGCTCGACGACCCCGCGGACAGGGTCTGGCCGATCCCCGCGTTCGACCCGGGCTACGAGGGGTACGGCAGCGTGACCGAGGAGTTCCCGCTGTACCTGAGCGGCTTTCACGACATGGCCCGGGCGCACTCGTCGTTCGGGGCGGTTGAGGCCCTGCGCGCGGCGTTCCCGCACCGCCTGTGGATCAACCCGCTCGACGCCGAGCCGCGCGGCATCTCCGACGGCGACCTGGTGGGCGTGCGCAGCCCGGCGGGCGAGATCCGGGTGCGCGCCTGGGTGACCGGGCGCGTGGTGCCCGGGTGCCTCGCGCTGCCCCAGGGCTCCTGGCACGACGCCGACATGGGCCCGGGCGGTGACCGCGTGGACCACGGCGGCTGCATCAACACGCTGACGACCTACCACCCCGCACCGCTGGGCAAGGGCAACGGGTGGGCGAACTCGGTCATCTGCCAGGTGTGGCGCGTGGAGGACGCGCCCGCGGCGGCCACTCCCGCCACGTCCGATGCCCCCGACGACCCCTCCGCCCCCGCGGGGCAGGCACCCGACGGGTCGGGGCGCGCCGTGACCTGCGACGCGCGGCGCTGCACGGGCTGCAAGACCTGCGTGATCGCGTGCCAGGACGCGCACGGGATGGCGCGGGGGGAGTCGCTGCGCGCGGTGGTGAGCCGCGAGGCGGGGGGCTGGCGCCGGCTGCCCGACGGCACGCTCGAGCAGGACGTCCGCGCGAGCTGCGTCTCGGTCTGCACGCCGGGCTGCGACGCGTGTGCCTCGCTGGGCGTCGACGTCGCCTCCGGTGGCGTGCCCGTCTGCGTGGGCGCCTGCCCGCTGCGCGCGTTGGCCGTGGCGCGCCCCTGACGGGGAGCGGGCGGCCTACGCCCCCGCCTCGGGCCCGTCGTCCATGAGCTGGCCGCCGAAGCCGCGCTCGGGCTCGTCGGTGCCGTCCCCCTCGCCCGCGTCGCGCGTCCCGCGCAGCGGCGCCCCGGAGTAGTCGAGCCCCTCGGCGAGCTCCGCGACGTCGGCTCCGGCGAGGTAGGGCCCCACGATGCGGCCGAACAGCGCGAGCGCCTGGTCGAACAGCTCGTCGAACCGTGCGCACGAGAGCTCGCCGGTCGTGGGGCTCAGCCAGGGGTTGCCGTGGGGGTTCATCGCGGGACAGTCGGCCTCGGCGTCGACGCGGTGCGCCAGCGCCTGCAGCTCCGAGTGGCTGCGGATGCGCCGCTCCAGGGCGCCCAGGACGCGCGAGGCGCCGCCTCCCGCCGGCTCGATGACGCGGTAGCAGGTGACCATGTCGTCCAGGCAGCGCGGGTAGTCCGCCGGGCGCAGGTCGACGCCCTCCCGCTCGAACGCCGCCTGGGCGAGCAGCTCGCCCCCCACGCGGGCGGCCCGCTCAGAGCACGACAGCGCGCGGGCGGGCGGGTAGTCCAGCGTGGTCACACCGCGCAGGCGCAGCAGCATGGCGCCGTCGATGTCGCTCTCGATCAGCGCATGCAGCTCGTGGGGAGCGGAGCGCAGCTGCTCGTCGGCGCGCTCGAGCTCGTACTGCTGGGCGTAGACGAAGGGGTGGGCGGTGCGGTCCAGCGCGTAGTGGGCGAGCTGCCCCGCCGCGAACGCGAGCCCCACCTGGCGGTCCTGCGGCGGCAGCAGGCGCACCGCGTCGCGCATCGCCGCGAGGACCGCTCCCTCGTGCTCGTGGTGCATGCGCGTCGCCACGTCGTGGCACACGGGCGCGCGCGTGCTGGTGAAGCCGAAGAACAGCGGGTCGGGGCCCTGGTTGGCGATCAGGAAGGCGTCGCGCGCGTCGTCGCTCCGGGCGGCGTCCGCCCCCTCGTCTGCCTGCGCCCCGCCCGCGGCAGCTGCCGCGAGGTCGGGAATCGCGCGGAGGAGCTCCGCGGAGATCGCGTCGTCGCTGAGCGCCTGCTCGCCGAAGAGGCGATGTGTGATGAGTGCTGGCATCGGCTGCCGCCCTTCGAGCCTCGTCCCGTCGATGCGGGCGTCCGCCCGGCGGTGCCGGGGCGCCCGCATCCCCCTAGTGCGCCCCTTCGCCGCCCGCGTCGGCGCGCCCGGACCTCTCCGCCCTCATGACCTCGTTCATCAGCGGCTTGTCGAACGTGGCGACCGTGCCGCCGCCGCTGACGTTGCGCGCCACCATCAGGCAGTCGGTGAAGTCGAGCTCGGTGGTGCCGAACAGGCGCAGCGCGAGCACGATCGTGGGCTTGCTGTCGACCGAGACGTCGTCGAGCAGGGTGGTGACGGCTGCGCCGATCACCGAGCGCGGGACATGGTAGACGTCGCGCAGCGTGATGACCGTGCGCGCGAGGATCTCGG
>CAIFEU010000141.1:4877-6474 GCA_903789505.1 uncultured Coriobacteriales bacterium | reverse complement strand
CCCCCGACGGGCGCCGGGGACCCCCGCGCGCCCGTCGCGACGAGCTGGCTCGCGAGCAGGGCGCCGGCGACCAGCGCGACGACGAGGTAGGCGACGCGCGAGCCGGCGAGCGTCGACGCGGCGAGGTCCGCCGTCCCCGCCTGCTGCGCCCAGCTCACGATCGCCGTCACCACGCCGGTGCCCAGGGCGCCGGAGAGCTGCTGGAGGGTGTTGATCGCCGCGTTCCCGTCGGGCCTGAGCCCGTCGTCGAGGTGCGCGAGGCCGTTCGTCATCGTGTTGCCGACCATCAGCCCCTGGCCGAGCGTGACGACCATGTAGAGGCAGATCGCCGTGCGCGTCTCCAGGTGGGCGGAGAACGCGTTGAGCAGGCACACGCCGGCGAGCAGGATGACCGCGCCGGCGACGATGGGCCTGCGCGGCCCGAGCCGGTCGAGGATGCGGCCGGACGCCGGGGCGAGCGCGGCGCCGAGCAGGCACCCGGGCAGCATGATCGAGCCCGCCTCGGCGGAGCCGGTTCCCATCACGAGCTGCGAGTAGTTGGGCAGCAGGTACCCGACGCCGAGGATGACGAACTGCAGCAGCATCTGGGACAGCGCGGAGAAGGCGAACGTGCGCTGGCGGAACACCTCGAGGCGCACCAGCGGGCTGCCTGCGCGACGCTCGCGCCAGGCGAACGCCGCCGCCAGCGCCGCCGAGGCGGCGAGCAGCGCCCAGGTCAGGGGGCTCGTGACGCCGGCGACGCCCTGCCCCATGCGGTTGACCGAGACGATCAGGGAGACGAAGCACGCCGCCAACAGGAGCCACCCCGGCAGGTCGAAGGGCACCTTCCTCGACGTCGAGTGGCTCTGCCGAATCGAGGCAACGCCCAGGGCGAGCGACGCGAGCACGAGGGGGACGAGGCACCAGAAGACCCAGCGCCACCCGAGCCTCTCGGCGACCAGCCCGCCGATGGAGGGACCGATTGCAGGGGCCAGGGCGATCACCAGCGACCCGATTCCCATCATCGTGCCCATGCTACGGTAAGGCGCCTGCTCGGAGATGATGCCGAACATCAGCGGGATCGAGACCCCCGCGCCCATGCCCTGCAGCAGCCTGCCGAGCAGCACCCCGGAGAACGACCCGGCGGTCGCCCCCCTCAGAATCCCCAGCAGGGTGAGCAGCACCGTCGCGACGAACAGCGCGCGCGTGGGGAAGCGGCGGGAGAGGAACGAGAAGGTCGGGATGACCACGGACAGGACCAGCAGGTAGGCGGTCGTGATCCACTGCACCGTCGACGTCCCCACCGAGAACTCGCGCATGAGCGCGGGGAACGTCACGTTCATCGCCGTCTCGACCGCCACGCCGCCGAACGCGAGGATGCCGCACGCGACGACGGAGAGGACGAGCCGGGCGTCGACCCTGCGCTCGAAGGCCGCCACGCCCGCGCCGCCCGTGTCCGGCGTCGTGTCGGCTTGGGCGTTGCCTGTGGGTCGGTCGTCTCTCATGGTATTCGGCTTTCGTCTGCTTGGCCCGCGGCGCGGGCCGGGGCCGGGGGGGGGGGTGGGGGGGGGCGGGGTTAGGGAACGCCCGCCCGGGGGGGGTTGAGTTTTGGGGATGG
>CAIFEU010000141.1:3111-4867 GCA_903789505.1 uncultured Coriobacteriales bacterium | reverse complement strand
GGGGGGTCGTCTCTATTTTTTTGGGTTTGGGGTCGGCGGGGCCGGCGGGGCGTCCCGGCGCCGCGGCGGGGGATGGGCGGGTCCGAGTATAGGCAACGCCCGCCGGGCGGGCTTTCAGTTTGGGCTATGCCGCCGAAGGTACCATGATGCGGCCACGACCGCGTGCGGGCGCGCGACGCGGAATCCCCCCCCTGCCGGTGGGGCGCGCCGTGCGCCGCGGCGGGCGGAGGCGCGCGCCGCTATCCGCTTCGCGCGGCGAAGGACGGCTATACTGGGGGCTCGGACTCTGGGCGAGACGGGAGAGACGGACGGGATGGGCGAGACGGACGGGAGGGCGCCGATGGTGCCGCCGACGCAGGGCGGGGCGACGACGCCCGGCTCCCCCGCGGCGGGGGCGGGGCTGTCGGCGGGCGCGACGCCCGCCTCGGTCAGCGTCGTGGTCCCCGTCCATGACGCGCTGCGCTGGGTCGGGGAGTGCTTGGACTCGATCGAGGCGCAGACGGTGGCGCCCCTGGAGGTCATCTGCGTCGACGACGGGTCGACCGACGGCTCCGCCCAGGCCCTGGACTCCTACGCGCGCGCCCATGTCGGCGTGAGCGTCGTCCACCAGCGCTGCTCGGGGGTCTCGGCGGCGCGCAACGCGGGGCTCGGGCGGGCGAAGGGCGAGTTCGTGCTGTTCGTGGACGCAGACGACACGCTGCACGAGCGGCTGGTCGAGCGCGTCGTCCCGGTGGCCGAGCGCCTCGGGGCCGACATGACGATCTTCGGCTTCGAGGAGTACTGGGACGACCTGGGCCGCGGGGTTGTGCGCGAGATGTGCGACGAGCCCGGCCTGGCGGGCAGGGCGTTCCGGCTCGAGGACCTGCGCGGCCCCTCGACGTCGCTGCTGACCCCCAACGTGTGGCGCGTCCTGTGGAGGCGCGACTTCGTCGCGCGCAACGGTCTGGCGTTCCACGAGGACCTGTCGAGCGCCGAGGACCTCGCGTTCATCTACGAGGCGCTCTGCTGCTCGCCGCGCCTCGCCCTGGTCAACGAGGTGCTCTACCGCTACCGCAGGGACGGCAACGGCGCCTCGCTCACGCGCCGCGAGCGGGGCCTGGCGGCGTACCGGGCGCTCGACCGCGTCTTCGCCGCGGCGCGCTCCAGGGGCGTCCTCGAGCAGGGCTGGATGGCGCGCCACCTCGTGAACATCGTGCTCAGCACCGCCGACTACTCGATGATGTCCGCCGCCACGAGAGGGGAGTACGACGCCCTGTTCCGCGCGTTCCAGAGCGAGTGGCGGCCGTTCGTGGAGCGGCACGAGCGCCTGATCGACGGGCGCTGGCTGCCCTTCTGGAACGCCATGCGCACGATGGACGAGGAAGGGCACCTCTTCGAGATCTACGGCTTCATGCGCGACCGCGACGAACGGACGACGGCCGACCTGTACGCCCGCGACCTGAGCGCGCGGGGCGGCGGGGAGGGAGCCCCGGCGCGCGACGACGTCGCGTGGCTCGACGCCCAGGCGCAGATCGCCGAGCTGCGCCGCGAGCGGGAGCGGCTTGCCGGGGAGCTCGCCGCGGTGCGCGCCTCGCACTCCTACCGCGTGGGCAACGCGCTGATGCGGATCCCCGCCGCCCTGCGGCGCATGCTGCGCGGCGAGGGCAGGGGCTAGGCGGCCCGCCGTCGCCCTTTTTGCGGGGGCCGGCGGGCGCGAGGGGCCGGCCCCGCGGCACGGGGAGGGAGCGCCCCGCCGCGCTCCCCCTCGGCCGGCGAC
>CAIFEU010000141.1:0-3101 GCA_903789505.1 uncultured Coriobacteriales bacterium | reverse complement strand
CCCTCCCGTCCTTTTGCCCCGGCGCCGGAGGAGGCGAGGCCCCACCGGCGCCGGGCCTTCGTGCCTAGCTGTCGAGGGTCTCCTTGCCGGAGGTGACCTCCTCCCACTTCGCCAGGATCTCCTCGCGCCTGGTGCCGAACTGCGAGAGGTCCTCGTCGAGCAGCTGGCTCTTGTCGAAGTCCAGGGTCAGCCCCTCGATGTTGGGCTTGCACAGCAGCATCGTGCTCTTCTTGTCGATGGCCGCCAGGGCGAGCATGTTCTCGTCACTGGAGAACAGCCACTCCACGAAGAGCTTGGCGTCGTCCACGTCGTCGGCGTTCTTGAACACGGCGACGCCGTCGGGGATGTAGGGCATGCCGTCGCTGGGGTAGACGATCTCGAGCGTGCCGTCGGCAAGGATGTCGTCGAGCGTGTTGTCGATGTAGGTGATGCCGACCGCCGCCTCGCCGGTCGAGACGCGGGTCGAGGGGTCGCTGCCGCGCTTGGTGTAGAAGGGGATGTTCTCGTTGAGCGCGGAGAAGTAGTCCCACCCGGCGTCGTCGCCCATGCTCTGCAGCAGCGCGGCGACCACGGCGTAGTTGGTGCCCGAGATGGCGGGGCTCGACATCAGGACCTCGTCGCGGTACGACTCGTCGGTCAGGTCGGTCCAGGCGCGAGGCACCTCGGCGCCGATCTCGTCGAGGATGTCGTGGTTCGCGATGAAGCCGACAACCGTGACGCCCTTGCTGAACCAGTAGTTGTCGGGGTCCTTGAAGCCCTCGGCGAAGTCGGCCGCGGCGTCGAAGTTCACCTGCTCGAGAAGGCCGCTGTCCTTGGCGCTCATGAACGAGTCGATGCCGCCCCCGAACCACAGGTCCGCGTCGGGCGTGCCGCCCTCCGCCTTGAGCTTGGAGAGCGCCTCGCCCGAGGACATCGAGATGAACTCGACCGGGGCGCCCACCTCGTCGGTGAACTTGGCGAACAGGTCCTTGTACGACTCACTGGTGCAGATGACCTTGAGCGTCTTGCCCGAGGTCGAGGTCAGCGTCTTGGACGTGTCCCGCGCCGAGGAGCCCGCCTTGGCGTCGGCAGCGCTCGAGGAGGCGGCGTCCTTGCCGTCCGACCCCGCCGAGCCCGCGGCGAGGGCGCGCCCGCGGGCGATGCCCAGCGTCGCGAGGCCCGCCAGGCCGGCGGTGGCGCCCAGGAACGCGCGGCGGCTGAGCCCGTCCGCTGCCCGCTCCTGGCCGTACCTCCCGTGCGTCGGGGTGCCGCTTGCGTTGGTGTTGCCCATGCTTTCGATCCTTTCTCTCGTCGGAGCCGACATGGTGCGTGAGGCGTGGTGCCCCCGCGCGAGCCGCCCGCGGGGTGCGCGGGCTGGCGCGGCCGGCCCCGACACGGGCCGCCCGCGCGACCGGTCGCACCTACCAGCCGACCTCGCGCGCTATATCAAAGGAGACGAGGTCTCCCTCGGTATACCGGTTGCCGCGGTCGCAGCGGACGGTCACGTCGCTGCCGTCGACGTCAAGCGCGTACTGGCGGCGCGCCCCCAGGAACGTGGCCGACGTCACCCTCCCCACGTACGCGCCGCGCCCCTCCTGTGCCCGCGCCCAGTCCTCGGCGTCGGGCGCGCCGGCGGGCCGCGAGCCGCGCAGCTCGACGTCCTCTGCCCGGAAGCGCACGACGCCGCCCGCCGGGCCTGGCAGCTCGTTGACGTGCCCCAGGAAGTTGGCGCAGTACCCGTCGGCGGGGCGCTCGTAGACCTCCTCGGGCGCCCCCACCTGCCGCAGGCGCCCCGCGTCCATGATCGCGACGCGGTCGCCCAGCGACATCGCCTCCTCCTGGTCGTGGGTCACGAACAGCATCGTGGTGCCCAGGCGGCGCTGGACCGCCCTGATCTCGGAGCGCATCTGCACGCGCAGGGCGGCGTCCAGGTTGCTCAGCGGCTCGTCGAGCAACAGCACCTTGGGGCCGAGCACGAGCGAGCGCGCGAGCGCCACGCGCTGCTGCTGCCCGCCCGAGATCTCGTCGACGCGGGCCTCGGCGCGCTCGGCCATGCCCACGACCTTGAGCATCTCGCGGGCGCGCGCGAGCGCCTCCCGCCTGCGGACGCGCTGGAACTTGAGGCCGAAGGCGACGTTCTGCTCCACGGTGAGGTGCGGGAACAGGGCGTAGCTCTGGAAGACCGTCGACACCGGCCTGCGCTCGGGCGGCAGGTCGGTCACGTCCTGTCCGTCCACCACGACGCGGCCGGCGTCGGGAGCGAGGAAGCCCCCGACCATGCGCAGCGTCGTGGTCTTGCCGCAGCCGGAGGGCCCCAGCAGGCACACCAGCTCCCCGCGGCCCACCTGCAGGTTGAGTCCGTCGACCACGGTCGAGGCGCCGTAGCGCTTGGTCAGGCCCTCGAGCGAGAGAAACGACGACATCGGCTACCGCCTTCCCTTGAGCAGAAACGAGGAGAACGCCAGGTTCACCAGCACGGTCACGATGACAATCAGGCACGCGACCGCCGCCGCCTGCCCGTACTTGCCGGTGCTGAGCGCGTCGAACAGCTGGAACACCGCGGTCTTGTGCCCGGGCGTGACCAGGAAGATGACGGCGCTGTAGGTGACCATCGAGGTGGAGAAGCTGTTGACGAAGCTCACGACGAACGCGTTGCGCACGTTGGGCAGGATGACGTCGGTCAGCGTGCGCAGCCGTGACGCCCCCAGGTCGCGCGCGGCCATGTCGAGGGTGGGGCTCACCTGGGCCATCGTCGTGGAGAACGCCCTGGTCGAGATCGTGAGCTGCTTGAAGACCATGCTGAGCACGACGATCGCCGCGGTGCCCGTGAGCTTGAGCGGGACCGAGTTGAACGCCAGTATGTAGCCCAGGCCGAAGCAGGTCCCGGGCAGCATGTAGGGCAGCGTCACCGCCAGCTCAAGGAGCTTCCCGCCGCGGACGTGCCGCCGCTGCACGTAGTAGGCCACCACGGCGCCTATCGCGGTGCCTCCCGCGGCCGCTGCCAGCGCGTACTCGACGCTGCGCACGAAGGAGTCCCAGTCGTAGTCGAACAGGTGGCGCACGTACTCGGTCGTGAGCGGCGCGTCCCATCCCAGCCCCTTGGTCAGGGCGGTGTGGAATAC
>CAIFEU010000140.1 GCA_903789505.1 uncultured Coriobacteriales bacterium | reverse complement strand
GCCCTCGCCCGTGCAGGGCGCCGCCGCGGGCGCGGGGTTCCTGGGCGCGTATCAGGCCTACGCGGACCTGCTCGTCGAGAACCTCGAGCTCGCGATTGACCAGGTCCGGGCGACGTTCGCCTCCTGCGAGCGTGCTGGGGGCGCCGCCGCGGCACGCGTTCTAGCGCCTGATGGCACCCCCGCGCCTGGCGACCCTGCGGTGGCACGCGCCTCTGGGCCCGACGGCCCCCGCATCCCCGCGCCTGACGGCGACCCCGCGCCCGACGGCCCCCGCGTCTCCGCGCCCGACGGCGACCCCGCCTGCGCGCGGGGTGACGCGCGCACCGAGACCACCTCACCCTCCAAGGAGAGCAAGCTATGAGCTCAAGCACGACCAACATGGCGCAGCACTTCACGTTCGGCAAGCTCCTGCGCTACTCGCTGCCGCCGATCGGCATGATGGTGTTCGCCTCGATATACGGGATCGTCGACGGCCTGTTCATCTCGAACTTTGCCGGCAAGACGGCGTTTGCGGCGGTCAACCTGATCATGCCGTTCATCATGGTGCTGAGCACGTTCGGCTTCATGTTCGGCACCGGCGGCAGCGCCCTGATCGCCAAGACGATGGGCGAGGGTGATGACCGGCGCGCCCAGGGGTACTTCTCGCTGATCACCTACACGTGCATCGGCGTCGGCGTCGTCGCGGCGGCGCTGGGCGCCATCGCGATGGAGCCGGTGGCGCGCGCGCTCGGCGCGAGCGACGAGATGCTGGGCGTCTGCGTGCTGTACGGGCGCCTGAGCATGATCTCACTCCCGTCGTTCATGCTGCAGTACATGTTCCAGAGCCTGTTCATCACCGCGGGCAAGCCCAAGATGGGCTTCGCGGTGACCCTGGCGTCGGGCATGACGAACATCGTGCTGGACGCGCTGTTCGTGGGCGGGTTCGGCTGGGGCGTCACCGGCGCCGCCGTGGCGACCAACATCTCCGAGTTCGTGGGCGGCCTGGTGCCGCTGGCGTACTTCGCGCGCCGCGGCAACACGAGCCTGCTGCGCCTGGGCAGGCCGCTCGGGGGCATCCGCGCGATCGGCCAGGTTGCGTCCAACGGCGTCTCGGAGATGGTGAGCAGCATCGCGCAGTCGGTGGTCTCGATGGCGTACAACTGGCAGCTCATGCGTCTGCTGGGCGAGGACGGCGTGTCCGCGTACGGCGTGATTGCGTACGCCGGCTTCATCTTCGTCGCGGTGTTCATGGGGTTCAACGTCGGGTCGGCCCCGCTGATGAGCTACAACTACGGCGCGCGCAACAAGAGGGAGATGCAGAGCCTAGCCAAGAAGGGCGTCGCGTTCCAGGCCATCGCGGGTGTGGCGATGCTCGTGGCGTCGCACCTGCTCGCCCGGCCGCTGGCCGACGTGTTCGTGGGGTACGACCAGGCGCTGCGCGACCTGACCATGCACGCGTTCTTCATCTACGCGTTCGCGTTCCTGCTGATGGGGTACTCGATGTACGCGTCGTCGCTGTTCACGGCCCTGAACAACGGCAAGGTGAGCGCGCTGATCTCGTTTGTGCACACGCTGGTGCTCGAGTGCGGCGCCGTGATGATTCTGCCTACGCTGTTCGGGGCGGAGGCGATCTGGTACTCGATTGTGGTGGCCGAGGTGATTTCGACCGCCGTGAGCGCGACGCTGTTCGCCTCGATGGGCCGCGACTACGGCTACCTGCCCGAGCGCTCCTCGTCCGCCGGGGCGGTGCCTGCGTCGCCGTCGGCAGGGTCGTCGCCCGCGGCGTCGCCGTCGGACGCCGTGGGGCGCGGGGCGGGAAGCTCGGAGGCGTCCGGGGAGGCGTCGGGCGACCCCGAACCATCGGTGACGCCCGCGTCGGGGACTTCGGCGGCGCCCGCCTCGCCCGCGGGCTCGACCGAGGCGCCGCGACCGTCTGCGGCCTCGGGCGACGGCGCGTCCTCGAGCAGCAGCTCGCGCCGATAGGCGCGCTCGTCCTCATCGGTGAAGGTGACGAAGACGATGCGCATCGACGCCACCTCGTCGCTGGGGCGCCGGGAGAGCCAGGTCAGCGCCGTGCGGACCGCGATGTACGCGCCGAGCTCGCGGGGGAAGCCGTAGGTGCCGGTCCCCAGGCAGCAGAGGGCGATCGAGCGGTCGCCGGCGGCGCTCGCGAAGTCCAGGCAGTTGCGGTAGCACGAGGCGAGCAGGTTGCACTCCCGCAGGCTCGGGCGCTGTCGGGCCTGCCCGCCGTCGGGCGTGCCGGCGCCCGCGTCGCCGACGAACGGCGCCACGGTGTGGATCACGTGGCGTGCCGGCAGGTTGAAGCCGCCGGTGATCGTGGCGACGCCCTCCGGCTCGAGGAAGCCGAGCTCGGCGGGGGAGCGCGCGGGGCGACCCCGCGGGTCGAGCGCGTCGGCGCGCCGGCCCGCCTCGAGCTGCCCGCGGCGCCGCATGAGGTCGGCGCACGCGAGGCGCAGCTGCACGCCGGCGAACGTGTGGACGGCGTTGTCGACGCAGCGGTGGCCCGGGACCCAGCAGCCCAGCAGCTGCGGGCTTGCCGCGGTGACGACGGCGTCGGCGGCGATGCGCGTGATGTCGCCGCGCCACATGCGCAGGCAGCCCGCGGGGTCGAGCGGGGACACGAGCACCTCGGGGGAGTCCGTCGAGGTCACGCCGTCGGCGCAGACGCCGCTGACGCGCGCCTCGCCGCCGATCAGCGCGCGCAGCAGCCGGTCCTGGCGGGCAAGGAACCTCGGGTCGGCCGGCCACGGCTCGCGGGTGTTCTCCAGCGCGCGGAAGATTTCCCAGAGCCGGGCGTTGTCCGTCGCCCGGGCGGGCGCCTGCGTCATCGTGCCCGAGCGCATGGCGCGCTCGGCGAGCAGGGTCGTGACCAGGGAGAAGAGCAGCTCGTGCACCTCGCGCTCGCCCATCGGCGCGCCCGCGCCCCCACGGCCTCCGCCCGGGGCGTCGCCGCCCGCCGCGCTTCGGGCCCCCGTGCCCGCACCGGCCCCGGAGGTGCCCGATGCGCCGGTGGCGCCGACCCGCGCGCCCGCGTCCTCGCGACCCTTCGGGTCCGCGGGGCCGAAGGGGCCCGCCGACCTGCCCGAAGCCCTTTTGGCCATTGCGTCTCTCACCCGTGCCCTCCCGCTTGCGTGCTTTTGCCTATACATCATGCGCTTTCGCGCCCGCCCGACGCGTTTGCGTGTAACCTTCATCCAAACAATTCGCGAACCCGCAGCCGGCCCCGCGGCCCCGTGACCCCGTGGCCGGTCCCTGCGCTCGCGTGCCCCGCGCGTCCTCGAAAGGTGACCAGATGAGCAGACAGATCCCCATCATGACTGCGCCTCACGAGCAGATCGAGCAGATCCAGCTCGAGGGCATCAAGCAGACCGCCGTCAGGTGCTACGAGAACATCCCGTTCTACCGGAAGAGCTTCGACGACGCCGGCTTCGACCCTCGCTCGATCGAGTCGTTCGACGACCTGGCGCGCGCCCCGTTCGTGACCAAGCAGGACCTGCGCGACAACGCCCCCTACGGGATGCTCGCCGTGCCGCTGTCCGAGGTGCGCGAAGTCCACATGTCCAGCGGCACCACGGGCGTCGCGACGCTGGGCGCCTACACCAGCCACGACATCGAGATCTGGCGCGAGTGCTTTGGCCGCGGGCTGGTGTTCGCCAACGCCGACGAGAACGACGTCTGCCAGATCTGCTACGGCTACGGCCTGTTCACCGGCGGCCTGGGCGCGCACTACGGCTCGATGTGGTCGGGGGCGACGGTCATCCCGATCAGCGCCGGCAACACCGAGCGCCAGGTGCGCACGCTGCGCGACCTGGGCACCACGATCTTGGAGTGCACGCCCAGCTACGCGATGCACATCGCCGACACCGCGATCGAGATGGGGCTCGACCCGGCGCGCGACTTCCACCTGCGTGCGGGCATCCATGGCGCCGAGCCCTTCAGCGACGCGTTCCGCGCCGACCTCGAGCGCAAGCTCGACTACAAGGTGCTCGACATCTACGGCCTCACCGAGACGATGGGCCCGGGCGTTGCGGTCGAGTGCATGGAGCAGGACGGCCTCCACCTGGCCGAGGACCACTTCTACGCCGAGATCATCAACCCCGCCACCGGCGAGGTGCTGCCCGACGGCGAGTGGGGCGAGCTCGTCATCACGACGACCGACCGCGAGGCGAGCCCGGTCGTGCGCTACCGCACGCGCGACATCACGCGCATCATCCCCGGCGAGTGCCCCTGCGGCTGCACCCACCGGCGCATCGACCGCCTGCACGGCCGCACCGACGACATGCTGATCATCCGCGGCGTCAACGTCTTCCCGAGCCAGATCGAGGACGTCATGAAGCACTTCGACGAGGTGTCGAGCTGGTACCAGATCGAGCTCGACACGCGCGGGTCGCTCGACGTCGTCACGCTCAAGGTCGAGACCAACCCGAACTTCCCGCTCGACAGCATCGGCGCCGTCGAGGGCCTGCAGGGCAAGATCCAGAGCGCGCTCAAGACCGCGCTGTCGGTGGGCATCAAGGTGAAGCTCGTCGAGCCCAAGTCCATCCCGCGCAGCGAGGGCAAGGCCAAGCGCGTCATCGACCTGAGGAAGGGGATCAACTGATGATTGACCAGCTCACGGTTTTCCTCGAGAACAAGGAGGGCCACCTGGCCTCGATGTGCCGCTGCCTGGGAGACGCCGGCGTGAACATGGTGGCGCTGACCATCGCCGAAAGCAGCGAGTACGGGCTGGTGCGCATCCTGTGCACCGAGCCCGAGCGCGCGGCGAAGGTCCTGGACGACGCGGGCTACCGCGCGACGGTGAGCCCCGTGATGGCGATTGGCCTGCCCGACCGTCCCGGCTCGCTGGCCGACCTGCTCGACACCTTCGACGGGCTGGGCTTCAACGTGGAGTACGGCTACTGCTTCCTCACGCGCGACGGACGCGCGGCCGACGTCTTCAAGGTCGGGGGCGCCGCGGCGAGCGCCGAGGTCACCTTCAAGCTCGAGGAAGCCGGCTTCAAGGTGCTGAGCTGGGAGGACATCGCCTAGCGAGTCCATGCGGCGCGGGGGGTTGGCGGTCCGGGCGCGGGTGGGTGCGGCGGGCGGCGTGCGGCGATGAGGGACATCCGTGGGGGTGCCCCTGCACCGCCCGGAGGCTCGCTCGTGGCGGCAGACGGGGGTTGGGGACGCGGTTCCGGGGTCCTTCCGCGAGTCCTCGTACGCAGGGCACCGCGCTGACCTGGGGCGATGTGCCCGCACCGGCGCCGCCGGCCCCGAGGGTGCCCGACGGGGCGTCCCCAACCTCGGTTTGCAGCCAAAACTTGCCCCGCCGCCGGCTCCCGCGGGCGAGCCCCGCGCCGCCGGCACGCGCCGGCGCGCTCCCTTGTGCAGGTCCGGCGCATATCCCCGCGTGCCGCCGCGCTGTCCCGCGCCGGAAACGTGGGCGGGCTAGAATTTCCGCCAGACACGTCGGTCGACGTACGGGGCCACCGGGCACGCCCGCAGGGCGCGCACCCACGGGATGCGCCCTGCGCCCCGTGCATCTCGCGCCGTCGCGCGCGACCTGCTCGCATGCTCGACCGCCAGCCCGCCCACGCCATGCCCCAGGGAGGCACACGCTATGCCCAAGATTGCGATGACCACGCCGCTCGTCGAGATGGACGGCGACGAGATGACCCGCATCATCTGGAAGATGATCAAGGACGAGCTCATCTGCCCGTTCGTCGACCTCAAGACCGAGTACTACGACCTGGGCCTCAAGCACCGCGACGAGACCGACGACCAGGTCACGGTCGACTCCGCCGAGGCCACCAAGCGCCTGGGCGTCGCCGTGAAGTGCGCCACCATCACGCCCAACGCCGCGCGCGTCGAGGAGTACGGCCTCAAGAAGATGTGGAAGAGCCCCAACGGCACGATCCGCGCGATGCTCGACGGGACGGTCTTCCGCGCCCCGATCGTGGTCAAGGGGATAGAGCCGTGCGTGCGCAACTGGAAGCGGCCCATCACGCTGGCGCGCCACGCCTACGGCGACGTGTACCGCGACGTCGAGATGCGCATTCCCGGCCCGGGCAAGGTTGAGCTCGTCTACACTCCCGCCGACGGCGGCGCCGAGCAGCGCGCGCTGGTGCACGACTTCGCGGGCGCGGGCGTGGTCGAGGGCATGCACAACCTCGACGACTCCATCACGAGCTTCGCCCACGCGTGCTTCGACTACGCGCTCGAGACGCGCCAGGACGTGTGGTTCGCCACCAAGGACACGATCTCGAAGACCTACGACCATCGCTTCAAGGACATCTTCCGCGAGACGTTCGACGCCGAGTACGCCCAGCGCTTCGCCGACGCCGGCATCGAGTACTTCTACACGCTGATCGACGACGCGGTGGCGCGCGTGATGAAGAGCGAGGGCGGCTTCATCTGGGCGTGCAAGAACTACGACGGTGACGTCATGAGCGACATGGTGAGCTCGGCGTTCGGCTCGCTGGCGATGATGACCAGCGTGCTGGTGAGCCCCCACGGCTACTACGAGTACGAGGCGGCGCACGGCACGGTGCAGCGCCACTACT
>CAIFEU010000139.1 GCA_903789505.1 uncultured Coriobacteriales bacterium | reverse complement strand
CTCCCGCGGCTGCGCGGCGTCTCCCTGCCGATGAACCCGGCACATGGCGCGCCCGAATTGTATCGCTGATCCGATTCGCTCGTCATTTCCGCCGTACGAGCGCTGGCGCCCCTTCCTGCCCTGTCCCGGCGCCTTCGCAGGCCGTGAGCGGGCGTGAGTCCGGAACGCGCGTCATCCCATTCCGTTTTGGAATCGGTTGCCCGTCATTTCGTCGTTTCCGTCATCCGAGCGCCGCGGGCTAGAACGTTTGGTGCCGACGCCGGACAGCGCCGTGCAGAGGGAGACGTGAGGCAGGCGTCGGCGACGCGCGCATCGAGGCGGCGCGCCGGCGGAAGAGAGGGAAAGGGGAGGGACATGGCGACTGGCAGGGACGTCAGCAGACGGCAGTTCGTGAAGACCGGGATCGCCGCGGGGCTCGCGGCGACGCTGTCGACCGGGCTGCTGTCCGGCCTGGGCAGGGCGAGCGCCGAGGAGCTCGAGACCGACGCGGACGAGGTCAAGAAGATAAGGAGCCACTGCCGCGCCTGCGGCAAGATGGAGTGCCCCATCTGGGTGAGCGTCAAGAACGGGCGCGTCATCAAGATCGAGGGCGACAACAGCGCCATCACGTCGCACGGCAACTGCTGCTCCAAGGGTCGCGACGCGATGCAGGCGCTGTATCACCCCGACCGTGTCAAGTACCCGATGAAGCGCACCAACCCCAAGGGCGAGGACCCCGGATGGGTGCGCATCTCGTGGGACGAGGCGATCGACCTGTGCGTGGAGGGCATCCACAAGGTCATCGACGACCCCAACAACATGGGCTGGAACTCGATGAAGATCCTGCACGGCACCGGCCGCACCACCACTTACGGCATCGAGAGCTTCCCCAGCGTGGTGGGCATGGCCAACGTCGGGTCGACCGCGGGCCAGATCTGCAAGGGACCGCGCATCGCCACCGGAGCCATGATCGCCTACCCCTCGCCGCACTGGGTGGCCTGCAACGACGGCGCCAAGTGCTTCTTCCAGTGGGGCACCAACCAGGAGGTCTCCAACTACGACACCTCCGGCAAGGTCGCCACGGAGATGAAGTTCAACTCCCAGGTGTCGATCGTCGTGGGCCCGCGTCTGCAGAACCTGGGCAAGGAGTGCGACTATCAGCTGCACCTGCGTCCCGGAACCGACGACGCGCTCGCCCAGGGCCTGATGAACGTGATCGTGCAGGAGAAGCGTTACGACGAGCAGTTCATCAAGCGCTGGACCGACGGCCCCATGCTCGTCGTCGACGACATAGAGCCCACGGGCTTCACCTGGACGAACAAGTACGAGATGCCCGGCGCCTACCCGCTGGAGATCAGGACGCGCCTGCTCAAGGAGAGCGACGTGCGCGAGGGCGGCGACCCCCACAAGTTCGCCGTGTGGAACCTCAATAAGGGGGAGATTACCTTCTTCGACGCCCAGAGCGGGCTGTGGGACGGCGAGGACGGCCCAACCTACCCCGATCCCGAGCGTGACTGCCAGGTGCGCCACCCCAGCTACATGACGCCGGACGACCCGCGCTACGACGATTGCGCCGCGCTGGACACCACCGACCCGGGATTCCCCGAGGAGCTCGACCTCGACCCCGCCCTCGAGGGCGAGTTCACGGTCACGCTCAAGGACGGCCGTCAGGTCAAGGCGGTCCCCGCCTGGCAGCGCTTCTGCGAGAGGATCTCGTACTGGACCCCCGAGGTCACCGCGGAGCACTGCTGGCTCGACGCCGACCTGATTCGCCAGACGGCGCTTGCCTACTCGCAGGAGCCGGGCATGGGCGGCATCATGTACAACCTGCCGATCGAGCACACAGGCAACTCGTGCGAGACGTGCCGCACGATCCTGTGCCTGTCGGGCATCACCAACAACATCGACACCTTCGGCGGCAACCGCGGCAGCGACCTGCTCTACTGGCTGTACAACACCTACTTCCAGTACCACACGCCGTTCGCCGACAACGCCCTGACCCCCGAGATCGCGGGCATGTGCGCCGGCGCCGTGGGTGACGACTGCACGCCGGGCACCGGGCGCTTCCCGCTCATCCCATGGTCGTGCCAGGTCGGCAACGCGGCCATCTACCACGACCAGACCTCGGCGACCGACATGATCATGACCGGCAAGCCCTACCCGATCCGCGGGATGATCAGCTGCACGGGCAGCCACTTCCACAGCGGCAACGCCACCGCGAACTGGGAGGCGTTCAAGACGCTCGACTTCTACATGGGCTGGGAGCTTTGGTTCACCCCCACGATCGAGCTCGCTGACGTCATCCTTCCGGCGCGTCACTTCCTGGAGAACGCCTGCGTGCGCGCCTCGCAGAACGGCGAGGGAGGGTTCGGGGCGATGGTCAAGATCGTCGAGCCCCTCGCCGAGGCCCGCTGGGACAGCATGACGCTGATCAACATGCTGACCCCCAAGCTCGAGAAGCCCTGGTGGCCCAAGGACAAGTCGAGCGTCCCGTTCCTGCAGGAGTTCGGTGACACGCAGTGGCCCACCGACGAGCAGGCGCTGGACATGTCGGTGATCACGATGAAGCCGATGGACTTCATGGGCGGCAAGGTGATGCAGGCGGGCGGCCCCACCGAGCTGGGCCTGGGCGGCGCGCCGCTGCAGTTCGACAGCTACCAGGACTTCTGTGACAAGTACCAGGAGCATGGCCAGTGGTCGCTCAAGAAGATGTCGCCGTTCGGCTACTACAAGCGCTACATGTGGGGCTGGCTGCGCGCGCCGCAGGGGTACTTCGACCCCGAGAGCGAGGACTACGGCGTCACCGGCAAGCCGGGCCCGCTGGGCTTCCCCACGCCCACCGGCAAGTTCGAGCTCTGGAGCACGATCCTGGAGTCCTACCCTGCGGACACGCGCGGCATCAACCGCGAGGTGGGGCGCAACGACGACTACCTCGCCGCGCTTCCCACCGCGCGTGAGCCCTACGAGAGCCCGTACCAGACCCCCGACGTCTACGAGGAGTACCCGCTGATCATGACGACGGGCCGGCGAAACCCGCTGTTCTTCCACTCCGAGGGGCGCCAGCAGCCCTACCTGCGCGAGCAGTATCCCGTCCCCAAGTTCCAGATTCACCCCGACACCGCCGCGAAGCTCGGCATCGAGCAGGGCGACTGGTGCTGGATCGAGTCGAGGCGCGGGAAGATCCGCGAGACGGCCGACCTGTTCGCCGGCATCGACCCGCGCGTCATCGAGGCTGACCACGGCTGGTGGTACCCCGAGCTGCCGGCACCCAAGCACGGGTGGGACCTGTCCAACATCAACGTCCTGGTGGACCAGTACGCCCAGGACCCGCACCTGGGGACCTCGACCCTGCGCGCGTACCTGGTCAAGGTCTACAAGTGCACGGAGGACAACTGCCCCGACGGACACATCGTGCCTTGCGACCCCGACACCGGCATCGAGATCATCACCTCCGGCGACGACCCGCGCCTGAAGGACTGGATGCCGATGAGCGACGAGGAGAGGGAGGCCTTCTGATGCAGTACGCAATCGTGACCGAGTGCAACAAGTGCGTGAGCTGCCTGGCGTGCACCACGGCGTGCAAGGTGGAGAACGGGGCGGCGCTGGGCAAGCGCTTCACCTGGATCGACCGTGTCGGGCCCAACCCGATTCACGAGGGGGACACCTTCCCCAACGTCGAGATGTACTTCCTGCCGATGAAGTGCCAGCACTGCGTGAACCCGCCGTGCGTCTCGGTGTGCCCCACCGGCGCCTCGAGCAAGCGCGACGACGGCACGGTCCAGGTCGAGGAGGACGCGTGCATCGGGTGTGGGCTGTGCGTGAGCGCGTGCCCCTACGGCGTGCGCTACGTGGATGACGAGACGCAGGTCGCCAAGAAGTGCACGATGTGCAAGCAGCTGATAGACAAGGGCGAGAAGCCCGAGTGCGTCGCCGCCTGCACGGGCAACGCGCTGCACTTCGGCGACCTCGACGACCCCGACAGCGACGTCTCGAAGCTGGTAGCGCAGGCGGGCGACAAGGCATACCACCTGCAGGACAGCGGGAACTCGCCGGCGAGCGTGTACATCCTCGACAAGTTCACGTGGCGGTCGTAGCCGTCGCGTCTGCAGGCGATGGGGCGGGCGCCAGGCCGTGACGGCAACGGGTGCCCGCATGAAGGCGGGGGCCCCCCCCCCCGGCGGGGGGGGCCCCCGGGCGGGGGGCGCCGGCCCCCCCGGGGGGCCCCCCCCCCCGGCCCGGGGGCGGGCGGGGGGGGGGTGTGCTGGGTTGGGGGGGGGGGCCTGGCGTTTCGGGCACGGGGTGCCGGATTTACGGGGGGGGCCCCGGACCGGGTCGGGGGCGCCCGAGGAGAGGGGCGAGCTGCCGCCGCGTGCGGCACGCCCCGAGGGACAGGGGGCCGAGATGGCGACGGCGATGCTGACGGTGGAACGGGACCGAGAGGCGCGCGAGGGCGCGCGCGTGGGGGCGGAGTGGCCGAAGGGTGGCCTGACGACGCAGGACGTGGCCGAGGTGATGCGGGCACGGCGCGATGCCTACCTGCTGATGGCGCGGCTGTTCCGCGTCGAGGTCGATGACGAGCTGCTCGCGACGCTGCGCTCTACGGATGCGTTCACCTGCGAGGACGAGCGCCTGGACAAGGCGCTCGGGATGATGCGTGACTACCTGGCGAGCGAGGGCGCCTCGACGCTCGACCTGGCGCGTGACTACGCGAAGGCGTTCTGTGGCGCCGGCTCGACCAAGCGCAACTCGGCATATCCCTTCGAGTCGGTCTACACGAGCGAGGACGGCATGCTGATGCAGGAGGCGCGCGACGGCGCGCTGGCGTGGTACCGGCGCTTCGGGCTGACCAAGGCGCAGGGGTGGCATGACTGCGAGGACCACCTGGCCCTCGAGCTCGAGTTCGTCGCCGTGCTCGCGAACGACTGCCTCGCGTCGCTCGAGGCCGGGGACGCGGCGCGGGCTCGCGAGCTGGTCGTCGCCCAGCGCGACTTCGTCGCCGAGCACCTCGCCGACTGGCTCCCCGAGTTCGACCGGGACGTCGACCGCAAGGCGCGCACCTCGTTCTACCGCGGCCTGGCGAGGTTCACCTCGCTGTACGTGAAGCGCGACCTCGCCGCGCTGCGGGGGCTGCTGAGCGCGTGACGCCGTCGTCGCGCGGCATCGGCGGTCGCCCCGTCGTGATGGGGCGCGCCCGCGCCGCCGCGCGGGTTCGGGGACGGGAGGGGGAAGGGGAGACGAGATGGAGCTCACGGGGCTCATCGGGTTCGCGATCGCGCTGGCTCTGACGGCGCTGCTCGCGTTTCCGCTGGCGGGTCCGCTGCGAAGCCACCCGGCGCCGTTCTACGCTGTGGCGATCGCCGCAAGCCTGGCATACGCGTGGGCGATCGCCGCGGGCGTGGACCTGTCTGGCGTGCGCTGGCTCACGGTGGTCATGCAGAAGGGGTACCTGGCGGTCCTGCTTCTGGCCGTCGTGATGTTCACGGGGGTCCTCGACGAGGGCTCGCCGGCGCGGCGGCGGCTGCAGCCCATCCGCGGCGAGCTGTCGATACTGTCGTTCCTGCTGGTCCTGGGGCACGTGGCGACCTACCTGCCCCCGTACCTGCCCCGGCTCGGCCTGCTGCTGGCGAGCCGGACCAACGTCGCCCTGTCGCTGCTCGTGGCGCTGGTGCTGGTGGCGCTCTTCGCGGTCCTCACCCTGACCTCGCTGCG
Source organism: uncultured Coriobacteriales bacterium (assembly GCA_903789505.1). GTDB lineage: Bacteria > Actinomycetota > Coriobacteriia > Coriobacteriales > UMGS124 > CAIFEU01. Next base: position 860 of record CAIFEU010000139.1, on the reverse strand, counting down.
GGCGGTGCGCCGACGCATGAACCCCCGGGCATGGAGGGCCCTCCAGCGCGGGTCGTACCTCATGGTGGCGCTGCTCGCCCTGCACGTCGCGCTTGCGCTCGGCAGGTCCGCGGGCTCGAGCGCGCTGGCGGCGACGAGCCTGGCGACCTACCTCGTCGCAATCGCCGCCTACGCGATGCTGCGCGTGCGCAAGGCGCTGCGTTCGCGCGCCCGCGAGTCCGGGCGGGGGACGGCGGGCGCGTGAGCGCGGTCGGCGCGACCCCTCGCGTGCGTGCCCACAAAATACCCGAGAATAGGTGATGCGCTCGCAAAGCACCAGCTCATGGCATGCGTCTGCTGTCTCCGCCAAGATACCCGCCTTCGAGCGAGGTCTCGCGGGGCTCGACGGGGCAGACTTCGGAATCACACGGCGCGGCATGCCGCCGCGCTCGGACACGGTCGATTTGCGAAGTCGAAGGGAACGCTCATGGGCATGGAAATGAATCGCAGGGACTTCGTCGCCGCAGGGGCGGCGGTTGCGGCAGCGGGGGCATTGGCTGCGGGCGCGGGCGTCGCGAAGGCGGATCAGGGCTCGTCCGCACAGGACGGCAAGCAGGGCTCGCAGGCGTCCGACTCCAAGCGGGACTTGCTCGCCTGCACCGACGCGGGCATCGCCGCGACCGATCCCGCCGGCACCTCGCTGGTGGGCAACACCAACGGGTGGCGCGACGCCCCCGAACGCATCACCGACGTCGCTCGCACCCTCGAGGCGGACGTCGTGGTCGTGGGCGCCGGCAACGGCGGCCTCGTCGCCGCGGCGCCCCCCCGGGGCGAGGGCGCGAGCGTCATCGGGGGCGGGAAGGGCGCGACGCGAGCGCTGG
>CAIFEU010000138.1:4006-6550 GCA_903789505.1 uncultured Coriobacteriales bacterium | reverse complement strand
CAACGACATCTGCTACCCGTCCATCCTGGTCACGGGCCAGATCATGGAGGCGGTCGAGTCGGGCAGGTACGACCTCGACCGCACGGCGGTGCTGATCACGCAGACCGGCGGCGGCTGCCGCGCCACCAACTACATCGCGCTGATCCGCAAGGCGCTCAAGGACTCGGGCCACGGCAACATCCCGGTCATCAGCCTGGCGGTGGCGCACACCGGCGAGAACAACCCGGGCTTCAAGATCACGCTGCCGATGCTGCGTTCGGGCTTCCTGTGCATCATCTTCGGCGACGTCATCATGCAGTGCCTGTACCGCACGCGCCCCTACGAGGCGGTGCCCGGCAGCGCCGACGCCCTCTACGAGAAGTGGATGGCCGTCGCGCGCGAGCAGGCGCCGACGTTCACGCGCGACAGCATGGCCGAGCTGGCGCGCAAGGTGGTCGCCGACTTTGACGAGCTGCCGCTGGTCGACGATGGGTCCAAGCCGCGCGTCGGCGTGGTGGGCGAGATTCTCGTCAAGTTCCACCCCACGGCGAACAACCAGGTCGTCAGGGTGATCGAGAGCGAGGGCTGCGAGGCCGTCGTGCCCGGGCTGATGGACTTCTTCAACTTCGGCCTCGCCGGCGCGCGCAACCAGAAGGAGGAGCTGGGGGCACCCGCCAAGAAGCTCATCGGCCGCGGGTCGGTCCTCAAGATCTCGAACTGGATGCGCGCCCCCATCAACAAGATCCTGCGTGAGTCCAAGCGCTTCGAGCCCTACAGCGACATCTACGACCTGGGCGAGAAGGCCAAGACGATTCTGTCGCTGTGCAACAACATGGGCGAGGGCTGGCTGCTCACTGCCGAGATGGTCGAGCTCATCGAGCAGGGTACGCCCAACATCGTGTGCGCCCAGCCGTTCGCATGCCTGCCCAACCACGTGGTGGGCAAGGCGACGATCAAGGAGATCCGGCGCCAGCACCCGGAGAGCAACATCGTCGCGGTGGACTACGACCCCGGCTCGTCGGAAGTCAACCAGCTCAACCGCATCAAGCTGATGATCAGCGTCGCCAAGGAGAACTTCGGGCGAGCGAACCCGCAGTGGGCGGCGAAGAACGGCGTCAAGCTCGACGCGTAGGCGTCGGCGCCTCCCCCGGGGCGCGGAGGGGGCGGGGCGGACATGCGGGCGATGGCGGGGGCGGCCTGCGTCTCAGCCCCCGTCGTCGCCCTATCGCGTCTGCCCTTCGTTGACCAGCGCGTACAGCTCCTTCTTGCCGTGGACGCCCATCTTTGCGTATGCATGGCTCGTATGCGACTTCACGGTGTTTTCCGAGATCATAAGCGCCTCTGCGATGAACGCGTGCGACTTGCCCGAGGCTATCATGGTGATGATTTGCCGCTCGCGGTCGGTCAGGCAGAACTTGGCAGCGAGCGAGTCGCAGCGCGAGTGCATAACGCGGTCGTCGTCCCGCTGGGGAATCGGGCGCATGTCCTCGAAGATGCGCGACGTCAGCAGGTCGCTGCGGGTGAGGCATATCCCCAGTAGAAGCGTCATTCCAAATGCGAGGATTGCCGACAGCTGCCCCACGCCCAGGGCGCCGGAAAGCCTGACGCCCAGCGCCCCACCGATGGCGGAGGCGAGGAGGTAGACGCCTCCGAACAGCCCGAGCGTGCAGCGGCGCGGGACATCGGAGTAGCGCGCGATATCAGCGAATGTAAGCCATGCCATGGGCACGACGAGGTCCCATGCCGCGAAGACGAGCCCGACGGCGATCTGTCCCGCCCCTCGAATCTGGACGGTGGTGTACGCGGCACACAGCGCCATGCAGATAAAGCGCCACATGCCGGCGAACCCCAGCTCGCTTTCCGGTTGACGGGCCCAGAGCAGGAAGAGAACGAGCGCGCCGAGGGCGACCACTCGCGCGGTGATTGCCACGCTGGGCTTGGGGTCGAGGTCGAGCATCAGGGGTATTGACATCGAGATCGCCAGCGACGCGAGCGTCACGGTCGTCCACACGCGGCCCAAGCGCGCAAGATCGCCCGCCGTGAAGCGCAGGTCCTTTGCCTGCGGGCCGGGTTGTGCAGGGGCCATGGGTGCCCTCGCCAGAAGAAGCCACGCTCCGAGGGGGCAGGCGACGAGCAGCGCCTGCGAGACGAGCTGAAGGGCGAGCTTTGCCCCTCCGTCTTGGACGAGCAGCCAGCTTGCAATCTGCACGATGATCCACAGGCAGCACCCGGCGACGAGGGTCAGTGCAGACTCGCGCAGTGCCAGGCGCGAGATGCGCTCAAGCCAACGCAAGTAGAACCATCCATAGGTGATTCCACCTGCGACGAGGCACGCTACCCTCGCCGTGGGAGAGGGTAGCGTGCCCCCGTGAACGAGCGCGCAAAGGACTCCCGTTGCGACGAAGGCGATTCCCGGGATAAGGTCGGCGGGGAGCGATCCTCTCGCCGACGTTCCGCCGACTGCCGTCGTCCCATGCGCGTTGCCCTCCGTCGGCGGGGGGGGGGGGGGGGCGCCCCCCCGGGGGCCCCGCGGAAGGATAAACAAACGCGGGCCCCGGCCCCCCC
>CAIFEU010000138.1:0-3996 GCA_903789505.1 uncultured Coriobacteriales bacterium | reverse complement strand
GGGGGTGCTAGCCTCGGGGGTTGGTGCCGGGTAGGGGTGTGGACCCTTGGGGGGGGGCCTCGGGCGGGGGGGGGGCTGTTGCCGCGCCGGCGTCGTCCCTGAGATACTTGAAGAGCAGGGTCGCGCCTGCAGCGACGAGCAGCGTTAGCCCGGCGGAGAGGTCGAAGGGCCTCATGGAGTCCCACTGCTGCATCCGGTGGATGACGAAGGACCATACGAACAGCGAGCAGAGACCAAGGCTGTGGAGGACAAGCTCGCGAGGCTCCATGCTGAGGCAGACGGAGCCTTGTGCGCCGGTAGTCGTGGCAGTTCGCTCCCCTTCCCTCATCGCCGCCTCCTTTCGCCGAGCACGCGCTCATGGAGGCTAGACGCCGAGGGATGGCGTCCATGGCCTTCGAGCATACTGATGCAGCGCCCCTTGACAATGGTGTCTACCTGCGATTTTGCAATATCACCCGCAAAGATACGAGGCCATTGTACCTGAAGGGGTGGCTCGCGGTCTGTCCGTGCAGCCCATTATGGGCACCGTCGTATCAGCACGCCTGCCACCACGGACGAGGGCGGGCGCGAGCGAGAGGGTTCGGAGGCAACGTATGGGAGTCATGGACGTGCACCAGAGCAGGCGCGGATTCGTTAAGGCCGCCATGGCGGCGTCAATCGTTGGCGGCTACCACCTGGCGACGGTTGCCCGGGCAAGCGAAGCGGAGGGCCCCACCAATCTCGACGACATCGAGTGGACGGGGGAGTACGACGTCATCGTCGCGGGCGCAGGCCTCGCCGGTCTGACTGCGGCTGCCACCGTGGCGTACGAGGGCGACGGCGCCACCTGCCTTCTCGTCGAGAAGGGCGAGGGCATGAACGGGAATACCCCCTATTCCTTTGGTTTCCAGATGACCGCCAAGCATCCGGAGGGTCTCATCAATTACATCAAGGCTCTCGTGAAGGGCGCTACGCCCGACGACGTCGTCGAAGCGTTCGTCGAGGGGATGAAGGAGAGCCTCGACTGGACGATTGCTCTCGGAGCTAACGAAGGTGACATCCAAGATGTCGATGGCTTCGCCGTTCCGGGAAAAGTCGGTGAGTACCCCGAGCTTCCTGGGAGCGACTCGGTCTCCTGCTTCAGGCTCAGTGGCGATGCAGGCGGTCCTAAGCATGTCTTCCTCTTCATGCAGGAATATGTGACCGCGCATTCCGACGTCATCGACTATCGGACTTCGTGCCCCATGGAGGCTCTGGTTCAGGACGCGACCGGTCGTGTCGTGGGTATCAAGGCCAACGGAGAGTACTTTAAGGCGAAGTCCGGCGTCATCGTCTGCACCGGTGGTTTCGAGCGTGACCCCGAGATGCTTTACAACTTCACGGGCGTCTCCGAGGTCAACGCCAAAGCGGGCATGGGCAATACCGGCGACGGTATTCGCGCGTGCATGAAGGCGGGCGCCGACCTATGGCACATGAGCATCGGCGCGATGTACTGGCTGGAGTGCCGCAATCTGGAGAACACGAGTTTCGTGAAACCCAACTGGAACTTCTCCAACAAGCGCTGGGGCATCACCGTGGGGATGAACGGCCGGCGCTTTTATATGGATGACGACGGCGCATCCGTCACCAACGCGAAGCTCTCTGACGATGAGGTCGTCTCGTTCGCCAATGCTGACGGAGATCTGACCCGTTCGGTTGGATATCGTCATGCCGCGACGCAGTTCGGCGGTGAGTGGGTGACGCTTCCGATGCCCTCCAAGGCGTGGTTCATCTTTGACGCCGACAACCTTGCCAACGCGATCGACCCCGAGATTTCTGCCGACCCCGTCGCCGACGGGTGGGCGCTGTCTGCCGATACCATAGAGGAGCTTGCCGAGAAGATTGGTGTGCCTGCCGACGAGCTCACGCATACGGTCGACGTTTGGAACGGGTTCTGCGACGGCGGCGAGGACGTTGCCTTCTACCGCCCCGCCGCGACGCTCACGAAGGTTGCAACCGCTCCTTACTACGCGATGCTGTGCAAGCCTACGATTCTGAACACTGATGGCGGCCCGGTGCGTGACGCCAAGGCGCGCGTGCTTGATCCGGCGGGAGACCCGATTCCGGGCCTGTACTCCGCCGGCGAAATGGGCAGCGTGTGGGGTGGCATGTACAACGGTACCGGCAACCTGGCCGAGTGCAGCGTCTTTGGCCGTATCGCCGCGAGGAGCGCGATGGCAAGCGAATAGGGGCCTGCACGGGAGTAGACCAAGTGGGCGGTTTAGCGGGGCGGAGGGGTGGACTGGACCCCGCCCGCCCCGCGCCTACCCGGCGCTCGCCTCGGTCCTGAGCAGGCTCTTGTACCACCTGCCGGCGGTCGTCAGGTCGGCGTCGGTGAGGCCTGAGGTCTTCGCGCAGCCGGGCGATATCAGCGCGGACGACTCGTCCTTGTTCGACAGGTTCCATATCACGTAGCTGACGCCGAGCCTGTTGAGCAGCGAGACCCACTCGTCGGCAGCCTCGAGGTCGACGTCGCCGTCGCCGCTGTCCTCGCTCACGCCGAACTCGCTCACGAACGCGGGCACGCCGGCGGTCACCGCCCGCTGCAGCTCGCTCATCTCGGTGGTCCCCTGCGTGGACGCATAGAAGTGGAACGCGTACATGACGTTGTCGTAGCCCAGCGGCGCCTGGGCGACCGCGCGGATGGCGGTGGAGTTGTTGGGCGTGCCCACGACGATCACGGCGTCGGGGTCGTTGGCGCGGATGACGGGAATCACCTTGTCGGCGTACGCCGCGATCTCCGCCCACGAGACGCCGCTCGGCTCGTTGCAGATCTCGTAGATGACGTTGTCGCGGTCGCCCAGCGTGCTCGAGATCGTGTCGAAGAAGTCCACGGCCTCGTCCTGGTGGGTGAGCGGGTTGCCGTCAGAGAGGATGTGCCAGTCGACGATCGCGTACATGTCGGCGTCGGTCGCGTACTGCACGCCGTCGAGGACGAGCTGGCGCAGCGCAGCCTGGTCGCCTCCCATGCAGTACCCGCCGTACGACCAGGTGAACAGCGCCAGGCGCAGCGCGTCGGCGTCCCAGCCGCTCGAGAGCTCGCTCACCATGTCGGCGTTGACGTACTCCGGATAGCGGGTCAGCCCGTGGGTCGAGACGCCGCGGAGCTGCACCGCCGTGCCGTTGCTGGCGACCAGCTGGGTGCCGTCGACGCGCAGGGCGCCGCTGGTTGAGAGCCGCGCCAGCGGCAGGGCGTCGTCGGCCTGCGGGTCGTCGGAGCCCGAGACGAGCCCCAGCATCACGCACAGCATCTTGGCGGTCTGCGCGCGGGTGGCGCTGTCGCCGGGGAAGAAGTACGTCCCGTACGGCTGCACCGAGCCGGTCATGATGCCGGCGCCGGCGGCCCAGCTCACGGCCGAGCGTGCGAACTGCGAGACGCTGCCGCCGTCGGGCCAGCCGGACAGGTCGGCGCTCCCCTCGGGCTTGTGCTCGTAGCGCCACAGCATCGTGGCGAGCTCCTCGCGGGTCACCGGGTCCTCCGGCCGGAACCTGCCGGTGGGGTTGCCGGCGGCGTCGGTGTCGCCGGTCACGACGCCCGCCTGCGCGCACCAGTCGATCGCCGCGGTGTAGTACAGCCCGCCCGGGACGTCGGAGAATTGCGACGTCGTCCCGAACGAGGCCGGGTCAGTGGTGGCGGAGTCGTCGTCATGGGCGATGCGGTACAGGATCGTGGCGACCTGACCGCGCGTGACCGGGTCCTCAGGGCCGAACCGGTCGGTGCCCGAGTACCCGGTCATGACCCCATGGCTGGATATCAGATAGATGTAGTTGATGGGGAACATGTACCAGGCGTCGCTCGGCGTGTCGGAGAAGTCCGTCAGCGTGTTGGCGGGCAGCGTGTTCGCCGCCGCGACCGCCGCGAGGGAGACCGTGGCGGTCGCCTCGGCGGGTGAGTCCTGTGCGGAGGAGCCTGCGGCGTCCCCGTCGTCGGAGAGGGGCGCCGCGTCGCCTCCCGCGCGGTCGGGCGCGCCGTCGGAG
>CAIFEU010000137.1:3524-6555 GCA_903789505.1 uncultured Coriobacteriales bacterium | reverse complement strand
CGGTCACGGGGACGTCGCCGCCGATGCCCTTGGAGCTGGCGGTGTAGGTGCCGTCGGCGTAGGTGGCGCTGGAGGCGCTGGCGGAGCCGGCGGCCTCGGAGGCGGAGGAGGCGGCGGCAGCGGTCGCCTTGCCGTCGGCCTTGCTGGAAGCGGCGGCGGTCGACGAGGTCGAGGAGCTCGACGACGCCGAGGAGGCCTCGGACTTCGAGCTCGACGCGGAGGTCGAGCTGGTGGATGCCTTGGTGTCAGCCTTGGAGCTTGCTGCCTTCGCGCTGGAAGCGGCGGTCCCGGTCGACTCGTCCGGAGTGTACGTCTTCTGAGCGGGCTGGCCGCAACCGATTGCGGTCACAACCAGCGCAGACATGCACGCTGCGGAGAGCCCCATCAGTGCGCGGTTCTTCATGTCTCTTTCTTCCTCCTCGTCGAATACGGTCAGACCCGATCCATGCGACGAGCATCTTTGCCGGCGCACCGGGAGACCCATAATCGCAGCAACTATAGGCAAACGCGCACAAGGGGTCTCGACGCGCGGCATGCCATCAGAAAAATACCGTTGAAATACCATGTAGATTGCCGCGTCCGGACGTCTCGCCCGCCGTTTTGGGATAAGGCGCGCGACGCGCCGTGCCGTCTCGCCGCCCGGCGGGCTCCCGGGTCGCCCGCCGCACAATCCATCGCGCATGCAGATGACGGGCGGGCGTCGGCCGTACAATGGTGCCCATGCCGTGCGCGCGCCATGTAGCCGGCGTGCATTTTCGCGCAGGGGGCGGCGCCGCAAAACGGCCGGTATTCGCGTATGTCATGGTAGTCGTCTATCAGTTGTCCCGCTCGCGTCGAGCGTAGCCGCCGTGGCCCTGCCCCTGGGGGACGGGCCGCCACGGGGGTGGTCGTCGCGCCGGCGCGCGGGCGTACGTCCACGGCAAGGAGAGCAGATGGACAGCACCCAGGCCACTTCGAACGGCAAGACCCGCATCGTCGTCACCACGCTGGGGGCAGACCGCAGCGGAATCGTCGCCGCGGTCGCGACCAAGCTCGCCGAGAACGACGCGAACATCCTCGAGATCAGCCAGGCCATCCTCGACGGGATCTTCACGATGAGCATGATCGTGGAGCTCGACGAGGGCAAGACGTCCTTCAAGAAGCTCAGCGAGGAGCTGACCTCGCTCAACGACAAGCTGGGGGTTCAGGTGCAGGCCCAGCGTGAGGACGTGTTCAAGTTCATGTACCGCATCTAGGGCAGGCGCGCCGAACCCGCCGCCCCGGCTTGGGTACAGTCGCTCACCAGCCCGGTCATGCCCCATCCCGAGCGCCAATCGGCGCCGAGGGGACGGGGCATGGCCCGATTGCGTTATTGGGCCCCGCCGCCCGCGCCCAGGGCGCGCCGAGGCCCGGGAAAGGAGAGGGTCGCATGCGCAGGGACGCCTTTGACCTCTACGACCACTTCGAGTCGTGCAACTACATCGACCCGAGATACTACGAGCGCTCCAACGTCAAGCGGGGCCTGCGCAACGCCGATGGCTCCGGCGTGGTCGCCGGCGTCACCAACATCTCCAGCGTCCACGGCTACGTCCTGAGCGAGGGCGACCGCGTGCCGTGCGAGGGCGAGCTCACGCTGCGCGGCTACTCGATCAACGACCTGGTCGGCGGGACGGCGGGCAGGGGGCGCTTCGGGTACGAGGAGCTCGCCTACCTGCTGCTGACCGGCGTCCTGCCAAACCAGCAGGAGCTCGACAGCTTCCAGGTCCTGATCGACGAGTACCGCGACCTGCCCAAGGGCTTCGTCAACGACAACCTGCTCACGCGTCCCTCCGACAACGTCATGAACATGCTGGCGCGCTCGATCCTTCAGCTGTACGCGCAGGACCCCAACGCCAACTCGATGACGGCCAAGCACGAGATCGACACCGCCGTGATGCTGATCTCGACGATGCCGCGACTGGCGGTGCTGTCGTACTACGCGATCCAGCAGCGCTTCTACCACAAGGACATGGTGTGGCACCCCGCCGTCGCCGGGCTGACCATGGCAGAGACGGTGCTCGACATGCTGCGCCCCGACCACGAGTACACCGCCGAGGAGGCGCACATGCTCGACGTCCTGCTGATGCTGCAGGCAGAGCACGGCGGCGGCAACAACTCGACGTTCACCTGCCGCGTCGTGACCTCCTCGGGCACCGACCCCTACTCGGCGTACGCGGCGGCCATCGGCTCGCTCAAGGGGCCGCGCCACGGCGGGGCGAACCTCAAGGTGCGCGAGATGATCAAGGATCTCGAGGCCACCACGGAGGACTGGACCGACGAGGACCAGGTCGCCGAGTACCTGCGCGCGGTACTCAACAAGCAGGCCTACGACCACGCGGGGCTCATCTACGGCATGGGGCACGCGGTGTACACGCTGTCCGACCCGCGCGCGGTGATCTGCCACAGCTACGCCTCGAAGATGGCGGCAGGGACCGAGTTCGAGCCCGAGCTGAGGCTGCTCGAGACCATCGAGCGCCTGACGCCCGACATCATCGCCGAGGTCAAGGGCACCCGCAAGGCGATCTGCGCCAACATCGACCTGTACACCGGGTTCGTCTACGACATGCTCGGCATCCCCGAGGACCTCTACACGCCGATGTTCGCCACGGCGCGCATCACCGGCTGGGCGGCGCACCGCTTCGAGGAGATCGTGAGCGGAAAGCGCATCATCCGCCCCGCCTACCGCACGACGCTGCAGAACAGGGCCTACGAGCCGCTCGAGGAGCGCCCGGCGATTGAGGGTTTCCACGCGCCCGAGTCGGAGGCGCCCAGCGAGCCGACCTCGGCCTACGACGCGTACGGGGACTAGCGCGCCCCAAGCACGCGCCCATCTGCCCCGCCCGGGGCTGCACGCGACCGCGGGCGGGCGCGTAGCGGGGACGAAGCTCGAGCAGACAACGATAACGGCAGGGGGCCCCGCGGGGGCGCCAACACTAGGCCCCCGCCGGGCCCCCCGTTTGTCAACCGGTTGAAAGGCCCCCGGGGCGCCCCCCCCCCCATACCCCCCCCCCCC
>CAIFEU010000137.1:1371-3514 GCA_903789505.1 uncultured Coriobacteriales bacterium | reverse complement strand
GGGGGGGGGTGGGGGGGGCCCCACGCCCCCCCCAAAACCCCACCCCCGGGGCGCCGCGGGGGGCCCCCCCCGCGCCCCCCGGGGGGGGGCGCCCCTTTGTCTCACCGGTTTCACTGCCACGGGGGGCGCGACGCACCCCTTCCCGCCCGACCCGCAAGGAGGACGCCTCCTTGCGCGAGGCAGCCGACGCACACCTCGGGAGAGGAGGCGGCGCGACGGGCGCTACACGAGCTGCAGGTGCGGGCCGCTGGAATCCTTGGCGGTCTTGACCAGCCACTCGTTCGCCATGCGACGGCGCGCCAGCTGGCGGATCGCCTCGGCGTCGCCGCCCAGCCCCCGCGGTGCGCTGAGCAGCAGCGGCATGCGGTGCTCGGCGCCCGCGGACAGGACCTTCGCCGCCTCGGCGTCGCTGACCTGGATGTTGCGGTGGTCCGCCAGGGCGTCGAGGCTGAGCGCCTCGCGCAAGTGCTCGATCGACTGCTTCTCGATCTCGGCGTCGAACGCCTGCTGGTCAAAGTCGGGCGACGCCTTGTACTGCTCGAGCGTCACGCCGCTGAGCGCGAGCTCGCGCACGAAACGGTCCATGAACTCCCGGCGCGACGCCTCGATGAAGTCGAGCGGGACGTCCCAGCGCAGGCGCTTGGCGAGCTCGGCGGCGGTGACGTCGAGCATGTCGTCGTGGAACGCCGCCTCGTGCTCGCGTTCCAGCGTCGTGCGGATCATCTGGCGGAACCCCAGCAGCGTCTTGGCCTGCGGGGCGGTCTCCAACACCCAGGCCTCGTTGATCGTCGCGGGCACGCGACGGTCCCCCACGACAAGCCTGCCCTTCATCTTCACGACGGCGAACGACCCGCCCGAGGATTCGGGCGCCCCCGTGGGCAGGCTCATCGAGAACTCGCGCGTCTCCCCCACCTTCATGCCGGCGACGTTGCGGTCGAAGTCGTCGCCCAGCGCGCCGCTGCCCATGCGATAGGTCTCGCGCTGGTTGTGGAGCTCCTGCACGCCGGGCACGTCGCTGGTCATCGTGATGCTGAGCAGCACGTCGTCGCCCTGCTGCGCCTCGGTGCGCGACGGGTCGGGCTGCGCGGTGGCGAGCTGCTGGGACAGGCGGTCGATGAAGTCGCTCACGTCGGCGGAGGTGACGTCGGCCTTCTTGGGGAACTCGACCTCGACCGGGTCGTAGCTCGAGAGCTCGACCTTGGGATGCAGCAGGACGTCGACCCTCAGCGTGTAGTCGGACTTGGGGTCGACCGGGTCGTCGTTGAGCATCGTCTCGGGCAGGAACGGCTCGATGCCCGTGCGCTCGACCGCCTCGGCGTACAGCGTGCGCTGCACGACGGTGGTCACCAGCGCGTCGTAGTTGTCCGCCCCCAGCTGGCCCTTGAGCTCCTCCATCATCCCCAGGTCGCGGATGTCGACGCCCACCGAGCGGGCGACGATGGCGTCGGCCTGCTCCACCGCCTTGGCGACCTGCGACCTATCGGCGTGGATGACCAGGTGGGCGTGGTAGTCGGCGGTCGTCGTGAGGTCCACGGCGGGCAGGCCGTCCTGGGCGGGGAACGAACGGCTGGAGGCGGTGCCGGGCGCGACCCCTCCGGCGGCGTCCGCGGCGCCGGAGGCGGTCGGCGTCACCCCGATCAGGCCGGACGCCTCGGCACCCTGGCCACCTGCGCCGGCACCGCCCGTCCCCGCACCCTTGCCCGAGACGAAGCTGGAAAAGTCGATGATTTCTGACACGGGAATCTCCTCGCTCGCTTGCGCGATCCGATGACAGTTGATGAAATTATACCCTCGTTTCCGCGCGCCCGACGCCTCGGGCGGCGCCTGCACGGCGGCGGCATCGCGATGCCCCGACCGCGCAGGGGGACGGTCCCGCGCGAGGGGCCCGGAGCAGTTCCACGCCCCGACCGCGCCCGCAGGGGCGGCCCCCCTGCGACGCGCCGCCCGACGCCCCACTGCCGGCGGCCACCCGCGCGAGGGGTCCCGCTGATAGCGGGGGAGCCGCCGCGCGGGGGCGCGCCGAGGCGGCGTCGGGTGTAGGCTTGTACGAGCGAACGCTCGACGGGAGACGCGCCGCGGCGGTGCCAAGGTGGCGCGGGGCCCGGCGGAAGGGGGCACCAGCCCGGTCTCGGGCAACAGGGGG
>CAIFEU010000137.1:0-1361 GCA_903789505.1 uncultured Coriobacteriales bacterium | reverse complement strand
GGGGGGGGGGGGCGGGGGGGGGGGGGGTGGTCGGCGTGCCCGCCCCACCGCGCGCGGGGCCCCGCGCGGGGGGGGTGCCAAGGTGCCGCGGCGCCCGGCGAAAGGAGTCACATGCCCGTACTCGTCAACCAGGGTGAACACCCGATCCTCGCCGCCTGGCTCTTCTACACGCCGCGCTCCGCGCTCGAGGGCTTCCGCGACCGCGTCCGGCAGGGAGGCCTGCGGTTCGGCGTCATCGACGTCGACCCCGGCGAGGGCAAGCCGCGCGACCAGGTCGATGTGCGCCTCGTCGCCTCGACGCAGGACGCCCCCCTCCCCGAGGACGGCGTCGTGGCCGCGGCAGACGACGGGGCAGACGAAGCCACCGCCGGCGCCGAGGCGGCACCGGAGGGCGACCGCCCCTCCGACGAGCGGGGCCATGACTCCGACGGGGGCGACGGCGAGGGAGACTCCGCGGGCAACGCGGAGGCGAACGAGCGCGCCGTCGCCGCTCAGCGCGCGATGCGCGAGGCGGCACGGCGGATGCTGGAGGACGAGGGGCTCGAGCGGATTGACTTCGGCTCCACCACGCGCGAGGCCGCCCGCCGCTACCTGCAGCCGCACGAGGTCGGGGACGAGTACTGGCTCGTCAGCCTGCCCGGCCTACCCGAGCTCGCGGACTTCGTCGATCAGCTGCTCGACTCCTCCCCCGACATGCGCTGGGCGGTGTGGCACATAGACCAGCAGGGGGTGCTGCGCATGGCGCCCGCGCGGGAGGTCAAGCCCATGGCGGGCAACATCCTGCGCGTCAAGCTGTAGGCCCCCGCTGCCCTGCGCCGCCCGCACGCCTTCCGGTCGGAAGGCGGCGGCGCGGGCGCGCGGAGGCCGACCCGACGAAGCGCCCCGGCGGGCGTCTCCCCCATCCGCGCGGCGAGCCACGCGGTCACGAAAGGAAGCCATGTCCACCAACACCGACTCGAACGGCAGGAACGACCATACGCAGGACGCCTCCCCCGAGAGCAGGGCGCCCGAGGGGGAGGCTGGCGCGCCGTCTCCGACGAGAACCGGGGCCGAGGGGGACGAGGCCGCAACCGACGGGGGCGCCGCGGCGCAGGGCGACGAGAAGAGCGCCCGAACCGACGCCGACGCCGCCGCTGCGACGCGGGATGCCGCGGGTTCGGGCGAGAAGGCACGCGGGCAGGCTTCCGCCACTGCCGCTGCCGGGGACCGGCCCGCGGGCGACGCCCAGGCCACCGGCAAGGCGCCCTCCGCGAGCGCGGCGAAGGAGCCTGCCGAGGCCGAGGCCGAAGCCACGGCCGCCCTGCCCGCAGGCGCGTCGGACGAGGCGGGCGCCCCCGCCGGGGCCGACGCCACGACGGAGC
>CAIFEU010000136.1 GCA_903789505.1 uncultured Coriobacteriales bacterium | reverse complement strand
CAACATCGAGGGCCAGACCATGAGCCACATGACCAAGCGCAAGATCGCCCCTGCCGTGACCAGGTACGCCGACGAGGTGGCCTCCACGATCATCGACAAGAAGACCGCCGTGCCCGACCTGGTGCCGAGCAGCGACGTGACGCTGCTCAGGATGCTCAACGAGGGCTCCAACGAGATCGGCGAGGCAACAGCGGAGCTCGACGCCGCGCTCGCCAAGGCCCAGGGCACCGAGGACTCCCTCGCCAAGGCGCGCTCGTTCCACGACGACGTGCTCGGCGCGATGGCCCGCCTGCGCGCCGCGTGCGACGCGATGGAGAACGTCGTCTCGACCGAGGCATGGCCGATGCCGACCTACAACAAGATTCTGTTCTACTGCTAACGACCGCTCCCGCCGGAGCGCGGCGCTAACGCGAGACGGTACGTGAGACGAGAGAAGGCGTCCCGGTTTCCCTCCTCCAGGGGCCGGGGCGCCTTCCGCCATGTGCCCGCATCGACAGCCGAGCGCGGCAAAGCGCCCCCGAGCGCAGCGCGGAGCCCGCAATCGGGGGCGCCCGCCCGGCGTCGCAACCGGCCGCCACCGCCGTGGCGCCGCGCCCGCGCCACGGACGCCACCCCCTCGGCCTTCTGCCGCGCCCCTACTCCTGCACCTTGAGCGCCGGCGACAGCGGGACGCGCCTGACGTTCCGCAGGTGAATCAGGGCCACGAGCACCGCCGCGAGCAGGATGTAGCTCACGAGGTCGCCGAAGGAGTCCATCATCTGGTCGGCAAGCCGTCGCATGTCCTGCGGCGTCACGACCGAGGCCAGGTAGTCCGCGCCGATTGTCAGCTCGTCGTCGCTCACATAGCCGTTGAACCAGCCCTGTGCGTTGCCGAACGTCTCGTTGAACGGTGCGCCCGTCGGCTCGTCGCACAGCAGCAGTGCGGGCCTCTTCACGAGCGCGCGCCCGATGGAGCGGCGCTGCTGCTGCCCGCCGGACACCTCCGGGGGAACTTGTCGCGCTGCTCCCAGAGTCCCAGGGAGCGCAGAAGGTCGTCAAGGGGAAGCGGGTCTGGGGAGAGGTAGGCGCAGACCTCGATGTTCTCGCGTATCGTGAGGTCCTCGACCAGGTTGTAGAACTACAACCCGCTGGGATGCGGCCATGGACGCATGGGGACGTTGGGCGTCAGCGAGGCCGCGGGGGTATCGCCGGAAAGCCTCCCCTATGCCTCCCTGATCGCCTCGACACACCTGTCGAGCAGGACGACCAGCGACTCCGCCTCCTCCCTGCTCGGCATCATCGCGCCCGCGACGCCCATGTGCCGCGAGGTGATCTCGTCGCCGAACCTTCGCCCCAGGTCAGTGAGACGAACCTCGGAGCGCCGGCGGTCCCTCTCGTCCACGGACCTCTCGACGAGCCCGAGCTCGACGAGGCCGTTGATGGAGTTGAGCACGTTGGGCAGGGTGACGCCTATCGCGTCGGATATCTCGGAGGGGGTGAGCACCCCCTCGCAGTACAGCTCGCACATCACGTCGTAGTGCGCGAACTTCGCCTCGCCGGGCAGGCCGAGATCGTGCGAGACCTCCCTCATGGCCTTGGTGACGCGGGACTTGTAGCCGTTCGCAAGGAGGACGGCATCGCGGTAGATGCGATGGACGACATCGCGGTCGGAGGCCCCCGCCAGATCCCCCGCGCGCCCCCAGGACGCGGCGGCAACGCCGCATCCGCCTCCCTTGACGCCCTCGCAGCTTGCCATTCCGAGCCTCCCGCCCCCTGGTCGCCCGCGCCGCGCGCCGGCGCGTGGACGCGCCTCGTTATAGATGCGCATCACCTCTTGCCCATGATAGAGGACGCAAGAAGGGGCCGACGCCCGCAGACCACGGCCTGCGGCGCCGACCCCATGCGAGCTTCACACGCGTCTCCCTGGGCGTGGCCACCCGTCACGCGCCGCTCCGGCGACCAGCCCGGTCTCATCGGGCGGGAGCGGCGACGCGAGTCGCGGGTCCCCGCCTAGTCCTTGTCCCAGAAGTCGAAGTTGTCGCGGATCTTGGCCTTGTAGTCGGCACCCACGGTGGCCCCGCTGACCGCGTCGACCTCGTCGATCCTACCGATGAGGCAGGCGCATACCATCGTCATGTTGCCCGGGCACTCAATCTCGCGGTCGAGCACCATCGTGTAGTGGGTGAACGGCTCGCCGCCCTCCTTGGGCTCGAGATACTTGTCGGTGTCCCACATGCCGCGGGTGATGTAGTCGAACGAGCCCGCGGTCCCACACACGTCGACCTCTCCGGTCGTGAGGTTCGGCAGGTTGAGGGCGCCGAAGGTGCGCATGCGATACCCCAGCTCGCGAGCGGCGAGGTTCAGGTACCCCAGCGACCAGCCGAGCTCGACCAGCGCGTAGGGCATGTGCCAGTACTCGGGGTTCCCGCCGTTCTCGTCCGCCATGCCGGGATAATACTGCTCCTGGTGGATGTCCTGATCGCGCAGGCCGTCGGCGAAGCACAGCACCGCCACCGTGCCCGAGCCGGTTCCGCCCATGAACTTGAAGATCTCCGCCTGCTCCTCGGGGTCCTTCACGACGACGAAGTGGACGCCGGTGAGCCCGTGGCACTGGAAGTAGGTGTTGGCGGTCTCCAGCATCTGGGTAAGCTCGTCGTCCGTGGGGCGGTTCTCGTCGCCCTCGAGGAACATCGGCGCCCCGGCGCTGCCCGCATTGCCCCCTTCGGCCGCCCAGGCGGCAAAGCCCTCGATGGGGCTTCCCGACCCCGCCGAGCCCTCCTTGGAGTCCACGGCTGACGAACCCGCCTCGGCCGCGTGAGCCGTCACTGTCCCAGTCATCCCCAGGGCTGCCGCGCCTGCGGCGATTCCCCTCACGAGCTCCCTGCGGCTCATCGCGGATCCGGCACCGGTCGACGCGGCCTCAGCTGCTGCTTTCCCCATCAGTGCTCCCCTTCCCCCTCGTTCGCATTACTAATGCGAATAACTGATGTCGATAAGCATTATACGCGCAAGGGGTCCTCTGTAAAGTGACCCACATAAGTTTTTTCGCCCGGTTACCGGCGTCGCGCGACAGCCTTCCGGTCGCGTCCCTCCCGACGCCCGCCGCGGCTACGCGTCCTCGCCCGCTCCCCCGCCGGGGCGCTGGCCCCGCGCCATCACGAGCGCGCCGAGCTCGCGGATTGAGTGGACGCCCGTCTTGGCGTAGATGGAGGTGAGGTGGTTCTTCACGGTGTTCGGGCTCACCTCAAGCCGGCTCGCGATCTCCTTGCGCGAGCAGCCCTGCGTCACGAGCAGGAGCACCTGCTCCTCGCGCGAGGTGAGGCCGCACCGGACGGCGAGGGCGTGCCTGTTCACCTCGAGGCGCTGCTCGAGGCTCTCGGTCTCGGGCAGGCGGCTGCGGGCGATGTCGGTGGCGCGGCTCGACACGCTCGGCAGGATGAGGACCGTGACGAACAGCGAGACGGTCCCGAGCGACTCGACCCACAGCACGCCGAGCTCCCCTGCCAGGGCGACAGCGGGGGCGTAGAACGCGGTGCCGGCTGCGATTCCCGCGAAGAGCCAAACGAAGTGCGACGCCGTAACGTCGCTGGCGCTCAGGCCGTAGCCGCGGCACAGCTCCATGTTCATGAAGATCGCGCACACCATGAGCAGCAGGCAGACGGCGACGCATGCGAGCTGGCGCGCCTGGGGCACCCACGCGCCCAACGCCGCCATGCACGCCCACAGCGAGCCGGCCGCCACCACGGTGCAGCGCATGACCAGCCCGAACCGGTCGTGCCCCGCCCGGAACACCGTCGCGCACAGGACGAGGAGCGCGACGCTGACGGCGACGCCCGCCGCGGTCGAAGCGGCGACCAGGGCGCTCCGCACATCGTCGCCAGGTGGGGCAAGCAGCAGCAGCGAGTACGACAGTGCCCAGGACATCCCGAAGGTGAGGTAGGTGAAGCGCACGTAGCGCGACGGGCGATAGCGCCCCCTCCCCCTCGCGCCCGCGGCGGGACGGCGCGCCTCCGTCTGCCGCGGGCAGCGCCGCGCGAGGAGCGCATGGCCGACGGCAGAGAGGGCGACGAGCCCGAGCAGCCCGGCGAGCGCCGCGCCGGCGCCCCGCACCACGAGCAGCCCCGCAGGCGCCAAGGCCCCCGCCACCAGCGAGCCGCCCGCCAGCGCCGCGAAGCCCGTCACCTTGCCGCGGCAGCGATGTATGCGCAGCAGGGCCTCGTACCAGCCGAGCAGAGGCGTCGCGCTCGCCATGCCCAGCAGCGCGCAGCAGAGCATGATGCCCGCGCCGGCGGCACCCGCGTCCCCAAGGGCGGGCAGTACGGCGAGCGCGACGCCCTGACCGACGAACGAGGCCGCATTGGCCGCCCTCCTGTGGAGCAGGTCCCCGCCCCCGCTCGCGTACCAGACGAGCATCGTGAGGACGAGCACGAGGAAGTAGAGGCAGCGCGCGAGCGGCACGACCGACCCCGACACGCCGAAGCTCGCACACCACACCGCACCCACCGTGCCCACCGGGTACAGCGCCAGGAACGCCCCGTATCCCATACAGAAGGCGACGACGTCCGTCGCCGTGACCGAAGGCTCCCGCCCGTCCGCCTCCGTCGCCATAGCCGCTCCCCTCCCGGGGCCCCTTGGCCGCCACGAACCCGCCACGCTCAGGTGTCGAGTATGCCTACCTGCGAGGACGGCACGTCAATAGTCCCCTTGTCCTAGGACCTCCTGACCCCATTTTCCCATATCCCGCAGGCAGCGAAGCCCTCACCGTGGTCCGTGAAGCCCGTGCGGGCCGCAACGGTAGCCCCGGGCGAGAGGGAGAGACGAGGAGAGGGGTCAGGCATGGAATCCATCGATCGCAGGACCGCGGTCAACACCTTCCTGGGCATGGGGGCGCTCGCGGCGCTGTCAGCGAGCCGGCAGGCGCTCGCGGCCGAGAAGGGCTCGCTCGCGGCGGGCGCATCGGCGGCGGACGAGGGGGCAAGCTCCGCATCGCAGGACGGGACGGCAACGCCTGACGTCGACGCCCTCACACCGCAGCCCGTCAACGACGTCGCCGCGATGGGAGGCACGACGCTCTCGGTCGACGAGCTCAACGAGAGGCGCCATGCCCTGGTCGACGCGGCGGGCGAGTTCACCCGGGCGGACGGTACCGTGGTCCCCGCCGTCTACGCGAAGCTGCGCGCGCTGCTGAACACCTACAGCGTGGGGACCGGCAACGAAAGCGAAGACTCCATCGACTACCTGATGATGCTGTTCACCGAACAGGACGCGCAGAACTACCTCGCGATGCCGTTCGGGCGCATCTTCTCCGCGGCCGACTACGCCGAGCAGGCGGGGCTCCAGGAGGACGAGTGCACCCAGATCTGCGACGACCTCGCGACGCGCGGGCTGCTCTACCGCGTCGTGCGCTCGGGAAGGGCGCTGTACCATCACATCCCGATCGTCCTCGGCAACTTCGAGTACAACGTCAACAACTTCTTCGACCCCGGCTGGACACCGACGTTCCTCTCGTCGTGGCTCGCGCCCGTTATGCAGGAGAACACGCTGCTGCGGGCCGGCAGCCCGATCGAGTACGCGATTCCCTGCGACGAGAGCGTCGTCGCCGACGACCAGATCCTCGCTCTCGACGACTACCAGAAGATCGTGGAGCGCTACGACACGATCGTCGTGATCCCCTGCCAGTGCCGCACGGTCTTCATGGCGGCCAACGGCCATACCGAGCAGTTCCCCGACGACGAGCTCAGGGACGCCGTGAGCCCAGTGTGCGGTCATCCGATGGAGACGTGCATGGCATTCGGCGAGGAGGCCGAGTACGCGCTGTGGTCGGGCCGCGGCAGGCAGATCGACAAGGAGGAGGCGCTCTCGATCCTGAAGCGCAGCGTCGACGCGGGCATGATCCTGCAGAACATGTACACCAAGAACAGCGAGTTCATCTGCTCGTGCCACGGGGACTGCTGCGGCGTGCTCTCGAGCTACATCGCCGTCGGGCCGGAGGTCGCCGCAAAGTCGGTGGCGTACAAGTTCACAAGCAACTACACGCTCCAGTACGACCGCGACGCGTGCGTGCAGTGCGGCGCCTGCGTGGAACGCTGCCCGATGTTCGCCATCAGCATGGACGACACGAACCACCCCACCGTGAACGCCCTGTGCATGCGCTGCGGGCAGTGCGGGATGGTCTGCCCCGTGGGCGCGCGCAAGCTCGTCGCCAAGCCGGCGGAGGAGCGCGGGCAGCGTCCCGACGACCTGCTCGGCGACTTCAACCTGCAGGGCGCCTGGCGCTTCGAGAACGGCGACCTCAAGGCCTAGGCATGGCCATGGCGGCAGGAAGTCGCCCCGCCCCGCGCGCGGCACCCCCCGCGCGCGGGGCGGCACGGGGTTGGAAGGGGGATGGTGGCGGTGCATGAGATGGCGCTCGTGAGCCGCGTGGTCGCCGTCGTGCTCGACCACGCGAAGGCGGCAGGTGCGAGCCGCGTCACGGCGGTGTACCTCACGATCGGGTACGGTCGCGACATCGTCGAGGACATGATGGACGGGATGTTCGCGTACCTCGCCCGGGGAACGGTCGCGCAGGGGGCGGAGCTCGTCATCGTGCGCACGCCGTTGATGGTTCGGTGCAGGGACTGCGGGATGCCCTTTCACCTGAACGCCTACGACAGCCGCAGCTGGGTGTGCCCCAAGTGCGGGGCAGCGCGCCGGTACGACCTGGTCTCGGGCATGGAGTTCACGATCGACCGGATCGAGGTCGAGGGAGGGTGCGAGCCGCAGGTGCCCCCGGACGC
>CAIFEU010000135.1 GCA_903789505.1 uncultured Coriobacteriales bacterium | reverse complement strand
TTCCTGGCTGCGGGTGCGGGGGCGGCGGGCTGCTCCGAGGACGGCGACGGCCAGGCCCGGGCGTCCTCGGAGGCGGACGCGGCGTCGTCGGCCGAGAGCGAGGGGAAGCAGGTGGTCACGACCACGACGAACGGCGTGACCTCGACCAACCTGCTGACCTTTTCCGACGAGACCGACACGGTCTCCTACGAGCCCACGGCGACCTTCGACCTGCCGGAGGGCAGCCTGCTCACGATGGACTGCGACCGCTACGCCGCGATCCTGCGCGCCAACGACACCGCCCGTCCGCTCACGGTCATCGAGTGCCTCGACGTCACGACCGGCACGGTGTCGCCGGTGCTCAGCCAGCCGATCTCCGGCGACGACTACGCCCCCAGCGAGTGCCGCATTACCTCGTCGCTGGTGGCGTGGGTCGAGATGAACAACGCCACCGACGAGTGGAAGCTCTACGCGGCCCCGTTCGCCGGTACGGAGGTCGTGCGCGACAACGTCGTGAAGCTCAGCGAGGGCGACGCGGAGTGGCTCCCCGCCCAGTTCGCCGTCTGGGACGACCGCGTGGTCTGGCAGGTCATGCCCGACGCGAGCGGCTCCCACGTCACCGAGAGCTCGATCGCCTACCTGTGGAGGCTCGGCCAGGACACCGGCACCGGGGTGTGGACGTCGCGCGGGCGGTTCGGCTGCGCGCCCGACCTCAACGCGGGCATCCTCACGATCGCCCCGCGCGTCAACGCCGACAGCGGGACCTACTACGGCATCACCTCGCTGGACGTCGACGAGCCCGACAGGACGATCGACCAGCTCGTCCTGCCCGCGTCGGTCAAGCCGTTCTTCGTCACGACGATCGGGAGCCGGTTTGCCTTCTCGATCGAGGCGAACTACGGCTACGGCGGGACGTTCGGCTCGATGGGCACCTACGTCGGCCCGAGCCAGGGCCCCTTCTACGCGCTGCAGCTCGAGCCATCTGCCCAGGTCAACTACGTCGGCGGCCTTCTGGTGGTGCGCAGCTCGCTCTCCTACTACGTGTTCGACCTCGACGGCGAGTCGTTCACGCGCATCTACGCCGCGAGCAACTGCAGCGACGCCGGCGACTACCCGGCCACCTCGGGCACCTCGAACATGTTCCTGACGTACGCGTTGGTCCGGGACGAGGAATCTGGTCTACCAAGTGGGGTATCCGCGCGTATTTTTTCTCTCACATAGGGTAGAATGTGAAGAATCAGTAGTAGAACTATGTACACATGGGATTCGCACCACGATAGGGGCCATCCCATGGGTCGGTCAAGTTGTGAGCGAGGAGTTAAACATGCCCCAAGATTCCCGCAGGATCCTGCTCGTCGAGGACGAGAAGGCGATTCGTGACGCCGTCACCGCGTATCTCGAGCGCGACAAGTACTCCGTGGTCGGCGTTGGCGACGGCCAGAGCGCCGTCGAGGAGTTCGAGAAGCGCCAATTCGACCTGGTCATCCTCGATCTGATGCTGCCGAAGCTGTCCGGCGAGCGCGTGTGCCGGGCCATCCGCGACACCTCCGACGTGCCGATCATCATGCTGACCGCCAAGGGCGAGGTCGAGGACCGCATCATCGGCCTGGAGCTCGGCGCCGACGACTACCTGATCAAGCCGTTCTCGCCGCGCGAGCTCGTCGCCCGCGTGCGCGCCCTGCTGCGCCGCGCCCACCTCGACGCCGAGCCCCAGCTCGAGGTGCTCGACTTCGGCGACCTCAAGATCGACGTCTCCGGCCACAAGGTCGAGGTCGAGGGCCGCGAGGTCGACCTCACCGCCTCCGAGTTCAAGCTGCTCACGACCCTCGCCCGCTACCCGGGCCGCGTCTACACGCGCATGGAGCTGGTCGAGAAGGTCCTGGGCTACGACTTCGAGGGCTACGAGCGCACCATCGACTCCCACGTCAAGAACCTGCGCGCCAAGCTCGGGGACGACCCGCGTCATCCCAAGTGGCTCTACACCGTGCACGGCGTGGGCTACCGCTTCGAGGCGCCCAAGAAGGACAAGGAAACGGACGACACGCAGGACGACGCCAAGGAGTAGAGCGCACGTACCTGCCCGAAAGTGGGGGTGGCGGGCGTGCCCGACCAGGAGGACGCACGACTGACGCGGGGGGACGGCGCCTCCGAGGGCGCCGCCGGCAGGCAGAGGACGAGGGGCAAGGGCGGGCGCAAGGGCAAGCGGAAGCGCCGCCACCTGACGTTTCGCGTCAGGATCAGCCTCTCGTTCCTCGCCGTCACGGTGGTCACGGCGCTTGCGTTCGTGATCGTTCAGATGGTCGTCTGGAGCGGCCAGTTCTCGACGTACACGCGCGAGAACATGGAGAACATCGCCGACTCCGCCTCCAAGGCGCTCTCCCACGAGTACGAGCTGCGCGGGTACTGGACCTCGTCGGGCCTGAGCAGCGTGCTCGCGGTCGACGAGATCTTCGATGGCCTGGGCATCCAGGTCCTCAACTCCGGCGGCATGATCATCTACGACAACACGTGGATCGGCGACAGCAGCATCTCGCTGGCGCCCGACGCCTCCTCGATGATCTCGGCGCCCATCGTCACCGACGAGGGTCGCCAGGTGGGCACCGTGAACGTCTGGGCGATGGGCTCCGACGTGCTGCTGACGCCGCGCGACATCAACTTCCGCGACAGCTCCAACCAGGGCATGGTGGTCTCCGCCGGCATCGGCGTGGTGCTCGCCGTGATCATGGCGCTGCTGCTGTCGCGCTGGCTCACGGGCCCGGTCAAGCGCATCACCACCGCCGCCGAGCGCATCAAGGAGGGCGACCTCGGGGCGCGCACCGGCGTGAGGGGCAAGGACGAGATCGGCCAGCTGGGCGAGACCTTCGACGAGATGGCGGAGAAGTTCGAGAAGGACCGCGAGCTCGAGCGCCGCCTGACCGCGGACGTCGCCCACGAGCTGCGCACGCCGCTGATGGCGATCATGGCGACCGTCGAGGCCATGCAGGACGGCGTCATGCCCTGCGACAGCGACCACCTCGCCCTGGTCGACGAGGAGGTCAGGCGCCTGTCGCGCCTGGTCGACTCGATGCTGCGTCTGTCGCGGCTGGAGAGCCACTCCGTCAAGATGGACTTCTTCCCGATCGACACGGTCGACTTCGTCCGCGGGATGGTGACGTCGCGCCAGGCGCTGATGGCCGACGCCGGCCTGGCGCTGACGTTCGAGAACCGCACGGGCCAGGACGAGTTCGAAGCCGAGTTCGACCGCGACAACATCACCCAGGCGCTGACCAACATCCTCCAGAACGCGTCGCGCTACACGCCCGCCCCCGGCAGCGTCACCGTGTGGGTGGACGGCGATGACGACGAGGTGCGCATCGGCGTGTCCGACACGGGCATCGGCATCGCGCCGGAGAACATCGACCGCATCTTCTACCGCTTCTGGCGCGCCGAGGGCAGCCGCAACCGCGCGAAGGGCGGCCTGGGCGTGGGCATGGCGGTCACCAAGGAGATCGTCGACGCCCACCACGGCCGCATCGACGTGGAGAGCGAGCTGGGCAAGGGCACCACGTTCACGATCGTGCTGCCCCGCCGCCAGCAGGACGACGCCGCGGACGACGACGAGTAGGCACGGGCTTGGGCACGAGGGTGCCCCTGCGCCCGCAGCCGCCCTGCCGTTCGGCGCAGAGGGGGCCGCGGTAGCCTCGCTGACCGGCCCCGCGGCATGACCGCGCATAACCGGACCGCTTCGGGCGGCGTTCGGTCGAACCCGGATTCAAGGTGACCTGGCGCTGTTTTGCGGGAGAGGTCCCGCTGTGGCGTGCCCCGCAGGCGCGGTGTCTAGAATGGGGGTGAGGTCCCGAGCGCGCCGCCGAACCTGGGCGCGGCGCGCCGGAGGCGGGAGAAAGGCGGCAGGGGCGAACGCCCGCGGCGGCGCCCCCATCGAGAGGAGACACAGCGTGTCACAGGTGGCAATGCGTCCCGACTCGCAGGGCAAGGTGCGAGACATCTACGACCTGGGCGACCGTCTGCTGATGGTCGCGACCGACCGCATCAGCGCGTTCGACTACATCCTGCGCGACGAGATTCCCCACAAGGGCCAGGTGCTGACGCAGCTGTCGCGCTTCTGGTTCGAGAAGTTCGCCGACCTGGTGCCCAACCACATGATCTCGTGCGACACCGCCGACCTCCCCGCGGAGTACGCTCAGTACGCCGACTACCTCGATGGCCGCATGATGCTCGTGAAGAAGGCCAAGCCGATCCTCGTCGAGTGCATCGTGCGCGGCTACCTCACCGGCTCCGGCAAGAAGACCTACGACCAGGACGGCACCGTCTGCGGCATCAGGCTGCCCGAGGGCCTCGTCGAGGCGTCCAAGCTGCCTGAGCCCATCTTCACGCCTTCCACCAAGGCAGCCATCGGCGAGCACGACGAGAACATCTCCTACGATCGCCTCGTCGAGCTCCAGGGCGCCGAGGTCGCCAGCCAGCTGCGCGACCTGTCGCTCAAGATCTACGGCGCGGCTGCCGAGTACGCGGCGACCCGCGGCATCATCATTGCCGACACCAAGTTCGAGTTCGGCTACATCGACGGCAGGATTACGCTGATCGACGAGTGCATCACGCCCGACTCGAGCCGGTTCTGGCCCGCGCAGGGCTATGAGCCCGGCAAGGTCCAGCCCAGCTACGACAAGCAGTTCGTGCGCAACTGGCTCAACGCCAACTGGGACCGCACCGGCGAGCCGCCGCACCTGCCCGCCGACGTCGTCGCCAAGACGACCGAGAAGTACGTGGAGGCCTACGAGCTGCTCACGGGCGCCAAGTTCGCCTACGCGAAGGAAGACTAGGACATGACCCAGCGCAACCCGATGAACGAGCGCTACACCACCGAGCGCAAGGGGGGAGCCACCCGCGGCGGCGCCTCCTCGATGAAGCCCGCGTCGCACGCCGCATCCTCGGTGCGCGTGGAGAACCCCAAGAAGAGGGGCACGGCACGCTCGCGCGCGGTGGCCTCGGCCACCCAGCCCGACACCCGGACCAAGGAGCAGAAGAAGGCCGAGCGGGCCAAGGAGCGCGAGAGGGAGGACACCCTCTACACCGCGAGCACGATCCTGTGCAACAAGGACGCGCGCTATCGCACCTACCGCAAGTGGTGGTGGACGATGCTGATCGGCGCCGTCGTGTTCACGCTGCTGTCGTGGATGCTGCTCTCGCTGTCGACCTCGTCGGTGCTCTCGATCGTCGTGCTGGTGCTCGCGTACGGCACGATCATCGCGGCGCTGGTGCTCGACGTCACGGTCATCCGCAAGCGCCGCAACCTCTACCGCACGCAGGTCGAGTCGATGTCGCGCAAGCAGGTCGACCGCATCATCGCCGACTCGTACGTGGAGCGGCGCGCCAAGGACGAGGCGAAGAAGGCCCGCAAGCAGGCGCGCAAGGACGGCAAGGACCCCGAGGCCGCCGGCAAGGCCGCCTACGACGAGGTCATGGCGACCGCCGCGAAGGGCTCCGAGGGCTACGCGGAGCTGCTGGCGCGCGCCCAGGCCGAGGAGGACGCCAAGAAGGCGGGCAAGAAGCCGCTGTTCGGCAAGAGCAAGGCGTCCGAGCAGGCGGCGTCGGGGTCGACGAAGGTGACCGAGGTCGCCGCCGACGACGATGACGCCGCCGCCGGCAAGGCGGACGCCTCCCCGGTAACGCCCGAGGCGCAGGCGGAGGCGGCGCGCAAGGAGGCCGCCGCCCGGGCTGCGCGCGAGTTCAACGCGTCGCGGCGCTCCGGGACGAACCGGTAGGAGGGGGCGCGCGACGACGCGCGTCGCCCGGTGCCGCAAGGCGATCGAACGCGCGGGGCATCCCGGCCCGCCGCCCGTGTCGGCGGCGGCCGGGGGCCTCGCGCGTTTGGCATTGGCTTGTCGTAAGGGGCGGGCGTCCGTCGGTGGCGGGCGCCCGTGTGCGACGGTCGCGCGCCCGCATGGCGCGCGGCGAAGGGAGGTCACGGTGTTTCTCGAACGTTCGACATGGCCGGCGGTTCAGCGTTACTTCGCCGCGGGCAACGACATGGTGATCATCGCGATCGGGTCCACCGAGGAGCACGGCAGGCAGAACCCGCTGGGCACCGACACGCTCGCGCCCAACTTCCTGCTCGACAAGATCGAGCGCGCCGAGGGCGAGCGCGTCCTGATAGCCCCGACGATCCCCTACGGCGCAGCCGACGACCTGCTGGGGTACCCGGGGACCCTCTCGATAGGGTACGACCTGCTCTATCAGATCGTGAGGCGCCTGTGCGACCAGCTGTACGACTACGGTGCGCGCAGGTTCGTGTTCCTCAACGGCCACGGCCCCAACATCAAGCCGCTCTCGCAGGTGGGCGAGGAGCTCGACCGGCGCGGGTGCCGCTGCGCGCTGATGAACTGGTGGCTCATGGCCGGCGAGATCAACCCCGCCTGGGCGGGTGGCCACGGCGCGGGCGAGGAGACCTCCGCGATGCTGGCCGTGGACCCCTCCCTGGTTGACCTCGACGAGTTCGGCGAGATGGGGCTGGTCAACGACGTGAGCGACGATTTGCCCACCGACGGCTGGTCGAGCGTCGTGTACAAGGGCGTCCACGTGGGCATGCCGCGCGACGCGGTCAGGTACGCGAGCAACGGCTGGATCGGCCCCGACCACGTCAGGGGCGCCTCCAAGGAGTGGGGCGACGCGATGATGGACGCGACAGCCGCCTACATCGTCGACTTCCTCGGCGCGCTGCGCGCCGCCCCGCTGCCGACGCCGCTGCCGGTGCGCGCGGTCGGCCGCCCCGGCACCTTCGCAGACCGGGCGGC
>CAIFEU010000134.1 GCA_903789505.1 uncultured Coriobacteriales bacterium | reverse complement strand
TTTCTGCTCATCCTGGCCAACGGCTACTTCTCCATGTCGGAGATGGCGCTGGTCAACGCGTCCAAGCCGCTGCTCGACCATGACGCGGAGGAGGGAGACCACCGCGCGGCGCAGGTGGTGAGCCTGCAGTCGGACTCCGGGTCGTTCCTCGCGACGATCCAGGTGGTCATCACGCTGATGGGCTTCTTCGCGAGCGCCGCGGCGTCGACCAACCTGTCCGACCCGCTCGCCGAGTGGCTCTCGTCGTTCGGCGTCGGCTGGCTCTCCGCAATCGCGCCGGTGCTCTCGCCCATCCTGATCACGCTGATCGTCTCGTACTTCAGCATCGTGATCGGCGAGCTGGTGCCCAAGCGCATCGCGCTGTCCAACCCCGAGGGGACCGCGAAGTCGGTGGTGGGCACGGTCCTCGCGTTCCAGAAGATCATGAAGCCGCTGGTGTGGCTGACCTCGGCCTCCGCGAACGGCCTGGCGAAGCTGCTGCGCATTCGTGCCGCCGACGACGGGCAGGTCAGCGAGGAGGAGATCAAGTACATGGTCTCCGAGCAGGAGGACCTGTCCGAGGACGAGAAGCGCATGATCCACGACGTGTTCGACCTGGGCGACGCAATCGCGCGCGAGGTGATGGTGCCGCGCGTCGACGTGACGGCCGTCGAGGACGACGAGCCGATCGCCGAGGTCCTCAGGCTCATGAACGCCACCGGCTACTCGCGCATGCCGGTCTACCACGAGGACGTCGACCAGATCATCGGCATCGTCAACATCAAGGACCTGATCAAGCCCGCCCTGTCGGACCCCGACGGCGACGCGAAGGCCAAGGACTTCGTGCGCGACGCGATCTTCGTCCCCGACACCAAGGACCTGGTGCCGCTGCTCAGCGAGATGAAGGCCAAGCACATGCAGATGGCGATCATCGTCGACGAGTACGGCGGCACCGCGGGCATCGTCACGATCGAGGACATCGTCGAGGAGATTGTCGGCGAGATCGAGGACGAGTACGACCCCGACAACCGCCAGATCGCGAAGGTCAGCGACCGCGAGTGGATTGTCGAGGGGGCGTACCCGGTGAGCGACGCCGTGGAGCTGGGCTGGCCCATCGAGGACTCCGAGGAGTACGAGACGCTGGCCGGCTGGCTGGTCGACGAGCTCGACAAGCTCGCGGTCGTCGGCGACACCTACGAGGTGCGCGGCTGGAACTTCCGCGTGCAGGCGATGGACGGGCGCCGCATCGCGCGCGTGGTCGTGACCGCGCCCGAGCCCGGCCACGAGGAGGCCGACGGCGACCCCGAGGCCGAGGGGCGGGACCACGAGCGTGGCAGGGAGCGGGAGCACGGCCACGCGGGGTCGGATGACGCGCAGGATGCGGTAGGATAGGCGCGGTGCCGGCAGGCACCGGGCTGACGGAGAAGGACGAGAGATGAGCCTGTTTGACATACGCAAGATAACGATCAAGCCCACGACGATGGTCGCGCGCGTGCGGCTTGCCAACGGCGCCCCGGTCAAGACGTCGGAGGACGTCGACTCGACCAACCGCATCTACCAGCTCATGCCCCAGATCGCCGACCATGCCTGCATTTGCGACAAGGGCGACCGACTGCGCGCGACGATGGGCGACACCGAGCTTGCCCACTTGCTCGAGCACGTGACGCTGGAGCTGCTCGCGCGCATGGGCGTGCAGGACATCTCCGCGGGGCGCACCGTCGAGACCGACGAGGACCGCACCTGGGACATCGAGCTGACCTGCCCCGACGACGCCCTGACGCTGGGCGCCCTGTCGAGCGCGGCATGGATGATGGAGTGGGCGTTCACCGGCGGCGAGGGCCCCAAGCCCGATGTCGACAACATCGTGGCCGGCCTGATGTCGCTCGTCGAGGGCCTGCCCGCGTCGTCCGCGGAGCAGACACCGCGCCCCGGCGCTCCCGCGCAGGAGCCCGTCGCCGCGGGTAAGTAGCGGGCCGCCCGCGCGGCCGAGCACCGCGCGCCGGGCCTGCCTCCGAGGTCACTCATCGCGTCGAGTCCCGGGCGCGCCGCCATGGGACCGCGCGGCCGCGCCCCGGGCGGCCCCGCGCCGGTCGGCGCCGCAGGCACGCCCCCGGGGCGCCGGGGGCGGGACTCCGCGCAGGGCTTGTGGGTATAATCAACCCCATACGGGGGGTCTGAGGGCGCGCGCTCGTCGCGCGAGCGTCCACGCCTGCGCCAGGGCGCCGGGTCTGCGGCGCCGGCTCGCAGGCATGTCAGCGCGGGCAGCTCGCCCGCTGCGCGGACGGAGGTCACGATCATGAGCAAGAGCAGGGGAATCATCGGCTTCATCGCGGGCGCCATCGTGGGCGCGTTCGTCGGGGTCGCCGCGGGCGTGCTCGCCGCGCCGAGGTCGGGCGAGGAGACGCGCTCCATGGTGGGCAAGGGGGCGACCGACGCCTGGGGCAACGTGGTCGACGCCTACCACGAGGGCGCCAAGGCGGTGAGCGACTCCTTCGAGGACGTGCGCCCCGCCGTCGACGCCAAGAGCGATGAGCTGCGCGAGAAGGTCGACCAGGCCCGCGCCCGCATGGACTCGATCCGCTCCTCGCTGTCCGAGAGCGTCAACCAGGCAGCCGACTGGGCCCGCACGACGGTGTCCGGCGCGGTCGACGCCGCTGCCGCCTCGGCGGTGGGCGACGACGGGACCGCCTACGACGACTCGTGGAGCGAGGCGCCCGACGCCGCCGGCGCGCCGCGCGACAAGGCGTAGGCGTCGACAAACTCACGTACCGCCACTCGTGGGGGGCCCCGCCGGTGCGCGCCCGGGGGCGCCCGCGGGCAGCGGGGGGGGGGCCCCGGGCCCCGGCGGGGCGCGCCCCCCCCCCCGGGCCGGGCCGGCCCCCCCCGGGGGGGGGCGCCCGCCCGCGCCGCGGCGGGCCCCCCACGAGTCATGAGGCGGGCATGCACGGGCCACGGGCGGGCAGCGCCCGCCGCCAGGGACCTTCACGGACCGTCACGTCACGGGCAGGGGAGCAGCGATGCTAACGATCAAGCAGGTCAGGAAGCTCAAGGTCTATCGCCGGCCGAAGCCGGGCAAGGAGTACACCAAGGACGGCATGCCGCGACGCGGCCGCAAGATCGGTAAGCTCTACCAGACCGTGTTCGACCCCACGGGCATGCGCGTCGTCGGCTTCGTCGTTCGCCGTCCGGACCTGCTGCTGATGTTCAAGCGCCCCGAGAAGTTCCTCGCGCTGGACAGCGCCGAGTTCGAAGACGATGACGTGCTCTACGCCAAGAACGGCTCCGACTCCTGGGACGACAAGGCGATCAAGCGCCTCGGCATCGACTACGACTCCTGCCTCATGTGGGAGGGCATGGACGTCAAGACGCAGAACGGCGACGAGCTCGGCCGTGTCAGCGACATCTCGTTCGACGAGCGCACGGGCAAGGTCAAGACGTTCTTCCTCGACGACGGCGGGGCGGCGCGCGCTCTGATCGGCTCGGTCGAAATCGGTGGCGACCAGGTCGTCGGCTACAAGAAGGGCTTCCTGATTGTGACGAACGACGTGTCGAGCCAGCAGCTCAGCGGCGGCCTGGCGGCCAAGGCGGGCGCGGCGACCGCCAAGGCCAAGATCAACGCCAAGGAGGGCACGCGGAAGGCCGACGAGGCCGCGAGCAAGGCGGTCGAGGCGGGCTCGGTCGGCATCGGCAAGGGGATCAAGCGCCTGAAGGACTCGTTCGAGGGCGCGCGCGACGAGTACAACCGCACGTCGGGTCGCGACGAGGAGAAGGCACGCCGCGAGGCCGCGGAGCGCAGGGAGAAGCTCGAGGCCAAGGCCGCCGCCGCGAAGAAGGCCGCGTCCAAGAAGGTCGCCGAGGCGCGCAAGGCGGCGTCGGGGGACGCGGGGGACGGCGCGGCGAAGCAGGCGGGAGCCAAGACGGCCTCCAAGGCTGCGGCTTCCAAGACGACGACCAAGTCCGGCTCCGCCGCCAAGGCGGCCGCCAAGACGACGGCGTCCAAGGCGCCTGCCGGCGGCAAGGCCGCGGGCGGCGCTGCGAAGAGGGCGACGGCCAAGTCCGGCTCCGCCGCCAAGACGGCATCGACCTCCGCGAAGACGGCCCCCAAGGCTGCGGCGTCCACCGCGAAGAAGACCACGGCGACCGCCAAGGCCACGGCGAGCAAGGCGTCGACGGGCGCCAAGAAGGCGACCGCCAAGGCCACGGCGACCAAGGCCGCCGCGTCGCCCAAGCGACAGGAGAGCGCCGGGGAGCTGGTCGGGGAGCACCTCAAGGGCGCCTCCACGATGTTCTCCGACTTCAAGAAGGAGTTCGACAAGGCGAGCAAGGGTGACGACTAACTAGGTGCCCCGGCCCGCGCTGCCGTCTGGAATCGCGGAACGGATCACGAATCGTTCATGGCTCTGAAAACATTTCATGGATAGCCGCCAGGGGTTGTTAACCGCGCGTCGGGTTAGGTATTGTGTCTGCGACTGAGGCCCGGCGGGCTGCCGGCAAACACATGTCAATCGGACTCGAAGGCGGTATTCCGCGCCTATGGTTATGAAAAATCGACATCCCCTGTACGAAGAAAATGACGAAAGCCCCTACGGCGGCGCGCGACAGGGTCGGTACGGCCGCGACGCGTACGGCTCGGGCGCGGGCGGCGCAGACCCCTATGAGGGCACCTATGACCGGGCGGGCGGCGCCCGCCGCACGTCCCGCCAGCCCGAGGGGGACGGCGCGTCGCCCTACGGTGGCTCACCCTACGACGCCGCGAACCTCTCCCGTGCCCGCGGGCAGAAAAGGCAGCGTGCGGGCAGGGGCGGGGACCGCGAGGCGCTGACCCAGGCCAAGGGCGTGCGCCCCGTCACGACCGACGACTACACCAAGGGGTCGCTGGGCTACAACTACGCGGGCAAGGCGTCGGGCGGCACCACCAGGCGCGGCTTCATCGCTGCGGGGGTGTGCGCCGGTGTGGCGGCAGTGATCGGCATCGGCGGCGCGCTGTGGTGGAACGGCCGCGCGGTGGCGTGCGAGATCGACGGCACCGAGCGCACCATGAAGGTGGGCGCCACGGTCCAGGACATGATCGACCAGGGCTACGCCTCGCCCAAGTACGGCGACATGCTCTCGATCGCGGACAAGGACGGCAACGTCGAGGTCGTCAAGCAGGGCGGCGGCGACAGCTACACGGTGAGCGTGAACGGCGAGCAGGTCGACGCGAGCACGTATCGCCTGCAGGCGAACGACAAGGTCGAGTTCACCGACGGCGCCGACGTGACCGAGCCGAGCACGAAGTCGACCACAGCTATCCCCTGCGGCATTCAGTACCCCCCGGACGGCACCTACCTGGTCTCGCTCGGGTACGTGAAGCAGTGGGGCAAGGATGGCGAGTCCACGGTGGAGACCGGCACCGTCTCCGGGCGCGTCGTCGACCGCGGGGTGACGACCCAGGCCCAGGACCTCATCATCGGCATGAGCGGCGTCAACCCCTCCGACGGGCGCCTGCTTGCCGCGCTGACGTTCGACGATGGCCCGAGCGAGTACACCCCCCAGGTGCTCGACATCCTCGCGAGCTACGGGGCGAAGGCGACGTTCTTCGAGATCGGCCAGAACGTGGCGAACTACCCCGAGTACTCGGCGCGTGTCGTCAGCGAGGGACACCAGCTGTCGAGCCACACCTACTCGCACGTCGACCTCACCCAGCAGACCGCCCAGGGGCTTGCGGACGAGATCGACAAGGCCGCCGACGCGATCGAGCAGGCGACGGGCGAGCGGCCCAGCGTGCTGCGCCCGCCCGGAGGCAACCTGTACGGCAAGCAGTTCCTCGACCTCGTGGGGTCGATCACGTACTCGGCGTACTGGTCGGTCGACACCGAGGACTGGCAGAGGCCCGGATCGTCGACGATCGTCTCGAACGCCTGCGGCAAGCTCAACGGCAGTAACTACAACGGGGCGATCATCCTGATGCACGACGGCGGAGGGGACCGCTCGGAGACGGTTGCCGCGCTGCCCTCGATCATCGAGGCGTTCCAGGGTGCCGGCTACCAGCTGGTGACGCTCAACGACCTGATCGCCTCGGACTCCACGATCCCCTCGTGGGTGTCGAGCGGCGACCCCACGCCCCCCGAGGGCGCCGTGGTGCCCGACGCGGCCACCGCGACGATCACGATCACCGCCTGATTGCCGCCCGGACAGGCCCGCACTCAGCGCGCCTCGGGCGCGGGCTGCTCGCCCGCCCCGGCCATCCCCGCGGCGCCCTCGCGCGGTGCGCGAATCAAGCGCGTGGGCGTGACGAGCGCGTCGGGCGTCCGGTCGTGGGGCTCGCGCGGGACGAGGCCGTCCACGACCTGCTCGTCGAACGCGACGGCGCAGGTGGGCGCCGCGAAGTCGGGCCGCGCGAGGTAGGTGTCGTAGAACCCGCCGCCGTACCCGAGCCTGCCGCAGCGCGCGTCGAACGCGACGCCGGGCATGACCATGAAGCCGATGCCCGCAGGCGGGACGCGCACGCGGCCCGCGAGCGCGGCGTCGGCGCTGACGCGGCCGGGGTGGCGCAGGAACGCCGGCAGCAGCGCGTCGTCGAGCAGCTCCTCGGGGGCAGCGAGGACGAACTCCATGCGCCGACCGCCGAGCGCGACCGGCACCGCCAGCCGCGGCATGCACCCCGTGCCGGCCAGAAGGCGCAGGAGCGGCCGCAGGTCAACCTCGCTGCCCATCGAGTGGAACACGGCGAGCGCGCCCTCGCCCCACGCCCCGTCGCCTGAAGCGCCCCCGCCCGACGCCCGGCCACCCGGCGCACCCTCTACCGCGTCACCGGGCCACACGGCGCCAAACACCTCGACGAGGCGCCCCCACCCACCCGCCCAGCCGGGGGCGCGCGCGGCGGGGG
>CAIFEU010000133.1 GCA_903789505.1 uncultured Coriobacteriales bacterium | reverse complement strand
CCCTTCGGGAGGCGTCCCCAACCTCGGTCTGCCGCCATTTCCGGGGCGCCGGCCGGCAGGGGGCCGCACCTGCACGCCGCCGTCCGCGCGCCCGCCCTCGCCCGCACCTGCGCGCCCGTGCGTCCTCTCGTCCGCGCGCCGCGCCCTCGCCTGCACCCCGCCCCTGTGCGCCCGTGCCCGCTCGGCACGCCGTGTCAGAGGCTGTCGACGAAGCGCCCCAGGGCGGCGCGGCCGGGCTCGTCCCACTTGAACACGCCCGCCTGCTCGAGCACGCGCGCGAACACCTGGCCCACCTCGTCGCGCATTACGGCGCGGGCGTCGTCGCGGGAGAGGTCAGGGTGGCGCGCCGCCACCTGCGCCGCCCACGCGGCGTGCGGCGCGGTGAGGGGGTCGGCGGAGAGGTCCGTCCCCGCCAGCAGGCCGTCCGCGACGGCCGTGAGCTCGCGGCGCAGCCTGCCCGGCAGGATTGCCAGCCCCATGACCTCAATCAGCCCGATGTTCTCGCGCTTGATGTGGTGCAGCTCCTCGTGGGGGTGGAACACCCCCAGCGGGTGGCGCGCGCTCGTGAGGTTGCTGCGAAGCGCGAGGCTCAGGACGTAGCCGTCCCGCCCGTCGTCCCGCTGGCCCGCGCCCTCGCCGCGGCCGGGGGCGGGGACGCCCGCCGGGGAGGCGCCCGGCAGAGAGTTCGTCCGGCGCACGATCGGCGTCACCGCGTTGTGGGGCGTGCCGTCGGGGTCGTGCGAGACAATCCCGACCGACGGGTCGTCCCATTCCGCCCACGCTTCCATGACGTGCGCCCCGGCACTCACGAGCTCCTCGCGGTCGTCGCCCCGCAGGCGTATCACCGTGAGCGGCCAGCGCAGCACGCCGGCGCGCACCCCGGGAAAGCCGGGCATCGCGAAAGCGCGGTCGACCGGGGCCAGGTCCATCGGAAACGTGTGGCGCCCTCCCTGGAAGTGCTCGTGGGACAGGATCGAACCGCCCACGATGGGGAGCCCCGCGTTGGAGCCCACGAAGTAGTGCGGCAGCAGGTCGACGAAGTCGAGCAGGCGTACGAGACAGTCGCGGTCGACGCGCATGGGCTCATGGCGGTCGCTCATCACGATGCAGTGCTCCGGGAAGTACGCGTACGGGGAGTACTGCATGCCCCAGCCCTGCCCGCCCAGCTCGAGCGGGACGACGCGCAGGTTCTGCCGCGCCGGGTGCGCTCCCCCCTCGACAAGCGGGCCGCGACCGGCGTAGCCCTCGTTCTCGCGGCACAGGGCGCAGGCGGGGTAGGGAGCGGCGCCGCCGGCGCGGGCGGCCGGGGCAGCCGCGCGGGCGATGGCGCGCGGGTCCTTCTCCGGCTTGGAGAGGTTGATCGTGATCTGCAGGTCGCCCCAACGCGTCGGGGTGACCCAGCGCACGTCGCGGGCGATCGCGGCGCGGCGCACGTAGTTGGCGTCGCAGCACAGCCGGTAGAAGTAGTCGGTCGCGCGGCGGGCGTCGCCGGTCGCGAGCAGCTCGCGGAAGCGCGCCGCCACCTGCGAGGGGCGCGGCATGAGCGCGCCCATCACCGCGCAGGCCGCGGCGTCGAGCTCGTCGGGAGCCGGGGCATCGGCGGGGTCGCCCGGGTCGGGGTCGTGGCCGGTCGCGCCGCGGCCGCGCCCCACGGCGAACGCCGCCAGGCGCCCCAGCGTCCGCTGCAGGTCGAACGGCTCGCCCGCGCCGCGCCGCGCGTCGGCGACGGTCGGGGCGGAGCGGGGGGCAGGACCGGTCGCACCCACGGCCGCGAGCACGACGTTGTAGGCCCAGCGGCGGTCGAGCTCGTCGACCAGGCCGCACCCTATCGCGTAGTCCACCAGGTCGGAGGCATCGCGCCCCACGGCCGCGTCGGGCCCCTCGCCGCACGTCACGCGCCCCATCGCTACATCCTCCCCCTCGACCGTCCCCGGCGCCAGGCGCGCCGGCCGCCCGCCTACTCCCACCATGCCCGCGCCCCCGCGCAGCCGGGCCGCACCGCGTGGCAGACGCCCGCGCCCAGCGCCGACTCGACGCCCGCGGAGAACTCGTCGTAGCGCTCCAGGGGCACGAACGCCTGGACGCTGCCGCCGAACCCGCCCCCGTGGATGCGGCACGCGCCGTCGGCGCCGCAGGCACGGCGCATCCGCTCGATCTGGGAGTCGACCACGACGAGCGTCACCATCGCGGGCTGGCTCGCCCCGCCGCACGAAACGTTCTGCAGGTACATCGCCGACGAGGCACCCGAGGCGCGCGTCGCCGCGAGGAAGCCCGCCATGTCGGACGCGCGCAGCGCCCTCGCCCGCGCGCGGGCGAGGCGGTCCTCGCGGTAGAAGTGCAGTGCCCGCAGCAGCGCGCGGTCGCCCAGCTCGCGGCGCAGCCGGGACGCCGCGGCCAGGACGTCCGCCTCGGCGACGTCGACCAGCCGCTCGGCGCCGAACGCTCGCGCCACCGCGCGCATCTCGACGGGCACGGCGGCGTACTCGGCGGTGAGGTCGTCGTGGGGGCTGCCGGCGTCGACCAGGCAGACCGCATACCCGAGCGCGGCGAAGTCGCAGCCGATGGGCGTGACCAGCGGGTCGCTCGGGTTCGCGAAGTCAATCTCGACGACGCCGCCGCAGGCGACCGCCAGCTGGTCCATCAGCCCGCACGGCTTGCCGAAGAAGTCGCGCTCCGCCCCCTGCGCCGCCTGCGCGAGCGCGACGGGGCCCAGCGATGGTGCCTGCGCGCCCGCGAGCTCGCGGGCCACGACGGCCACCAGCAGCTCGAAGGCAGCCGACGACGAAAGGCCCCCGCCCGCGGGCAGCGTGCTGTCGAACCGGGCGTCGAAGCCGCGCGGCTCGAGCCCCCGCGCCGCGAGCCCGGCGAGCGTCCCGCGCACCAGCGCCGCCGACGTCTCGCGCTCGCACGGCCGGGGCTCGAGCGCCCCGCGCTCGCCCAGGCACACCTCAACGGGGGCGTAGCCCGCGCTCTCGACGCGCACCACGCCGTCGGTGCGCGGGGTCGCTACCGCCCCGATGCCCCGGTCGATCGCGGCGGCGACCACCACGCCGCCCTCGTGGTCGGTGTGGTTGCCCGCGATCTCGGTGCGCCCGGGGGCGAACGCGCGCAGCACTCGGCCCGGGCGGGTCACGACGGGCGCGGCATGTGCCGCGGGGGTCGCCCCGCGCGTCTGCGCCGCCCCCGTCGCCTGTGCCGGAGCAGGGCGGGGCACCGCCCCGCGCACCGCTCCCCTCTCGTCTCCCCTCATCGCCGCCTCCCCACGAACGCGCGCAGCGCGCGGGCGTACTCGGCGCGCTGCCCGGCGTCCCACAGGCCCATGTCGTCCGACGTCATGAGGACGCTGCTCAGGCGCGCGTCGGTGCTCAGCAGCTCCAGGCGCCGCCGCGGCGAAAGCCTGACGTCGTCACGCAGGAAGAACACGTCGGAGTCGTTGCCGAACGCCCTGCCGTCCAGCGGCGCCCGCGCGATGGTGTCCCCCATGCTGCGCTTCGTGCTGTTGCGCTCCCGCTGCAGCCCGCGCATGTAGAGGCGGTCGTCCCAGTCCAGCGAGACGTCACAGCCGATGCGGCAGTACTCGACCCGGCCGAACGCGCTGCCCAGCGGCACGCCGCACGCCAGGATCGCGACCCGGTCGCCCACGGCGTCGCGCAGCAGGCGCAGGGCATCGTCCATGAGCTGGCCGCGGTTCAGCCCACCGTGGGGTAGCATGCACGCCGCGTAGAGGAAGTCGCACTTGAGCAGGGCGTAGCCCCAGTCGCGCGTCATCGTCCGCAGCACCTCGCCCACCCAGGCGCGCACCTGGGGGTTGAGCGTGTCGAGCGCGACGCCGCCGCTCCAGTGGCACCCGGTGCTGACAACCTCGCCGCGGGCGTCGCGCAGCAGCCAGTCGGGGTGCTCGCGGAACAGCCGCGAGCCGCGCTCGCAGACGAAGGGCGCCACCCACAGACCGGGCTCCAGGCCCGCGGCGCGGACGCGACCCGCCAGCGGCGCCATCCCCCCGGGGAATCGCTCGGCGCGCGGCTCGAGCCAGTCGCCCACCACGGCGTAGCCGTCGTCGACCTGG
The DNA here is from genome assembly GCA_903789505.1 of uncultured Coriobacteriales bacterium. Taxonomy (GTDB): domain Bacteria; phylum Actinomycetota; class Coriobacteriia; order Coriobacteriales; family UMGS124; genus CAIFEU01. The sequence continues at coordinate 2,838 of CAIFEU010000133.1, read as the reverse complement.
AACACCCGCCGCGCGCCCGCATCCGCCAGCTCCGCGCCCAGATCGGTGCCGTCCCCAATCAGCGCGGCGACCCCATCCAGGTCGTGCAGCAGCCCGTCGGCATCGATGTCGCCGTAATGCCGATACCAGCTCGTGTAGCCCACGAGCGGCGCGGCGGGACGCGCGGGGCGGCCGATCATGTCGAACCAGCGCGCATACGCGGCGTCGGCGTCGCCCGCCCCGACCACGGCGAGCGAGCACAGCCGCGTCGGGACCCCGGCAGGCAGGGGGGCGGCCGGGGGCTCCTTCTCGGCGCTCACCATGCCGCCCGGGACGTCGACGCTCAGCAGCGTGAGCCCGTCGCTCTCGTCGAGCGAGCCCAGCAGCTCGCAGGCGCCGCCGCGGCGCAGCGTCAGGTACGTGAAGCCGTGCTGCCTGCCCCTGCCGCGCGGGTAGTCGGCGAAGCGGTAGTCGCCCGCGCCGTCGAGGGAGAAGCGCCTCACGACGGCCCGCGGCACCCCGTCGAGCCCGCGCATCCGCTCGCGGCAGGGGCGCTCGCGCGTCTCGGTCCAAGACTGGTAGCCGTTGAGCAGCAGCGGCTCGTCCCCGCCCAGCTCGCAGGGGAAGTCGACCGCGCAGAGCCCCACCGTCAGCCGCACGCGCGGCTCGACCGTAACCATCAGCGCCTCGCCGTCGAACGCCGTGGACACCTCGAGGTCGGCGTTGCCCCGCCGATCCCCGTCGGCTGCCAGCGCGCAGTCGAGCGGGCGCCATGAAGCGGCGGGGGCGCCCTCCACGCGATAGCGCAGGCGCACCCGCGCAGGCGCGAGGGCGGGCGCAGCGCCCGCGCGCAGGGCCCCGCCTGCCGTGCCGGTCGGGCGCGCCTGGGCGCCCGGGTGCCGCCCCGTCGCCATAGCGCCTATCCCTCCCTCGTCGCGTCGCCGGGCTCGGCGGCGGCAGCGGCGCCGGACTCGGCTGCCCGATCGCCGGCGGACGCCTGCTGCGCGAGCACGTCGCGCTCGTGGTAGCGCGTGAACACCAGGCCGCCCGCCAGGCAGAACGCCGCCGCGACGACCGCCGTGAGCCGGTAGCCCACCTGCCCAGCCACGCCCCCGACGCCGCCCACCAACGAGAGCGAGGTGAACAGCAGCATCGAGACCGACTGGCCGAGCTTGAACGCGAACGTGCGCGCCGCATAGAACATGCCCTCGCGCCGCTCGCCGGTGCGCGCCGCGTCGGCCTCGGCGATGTCCGCCACGACCGCCTGCGGCAGGATGCCGAGTACCGCCATCGGCACCGCGGCCATCACCGCGACGATCACGCCCCACGCCAGGCCGGACAGCCCCAGCGTCCCAGCGCACGACGTGACGGCGAACGCCAGGCTGAAGAACAAAAACGCGCCCACCACCAGACGCTTCTTCCCCACGCGCTTTGCCAGCAGGTTCACCGGGGCGTAGAACGCCAGGCTCACGGCCGTCATGAACGCGAACAGCGGGAATGCCATCGAGTCGTCCATGCCCATGAGCTCGGTGATGTAGAAGGGCAGGCCGGTCTGGAACATCGTCAGCGCTATCCAGTACAGCACGTCGGACGCCACGAACGTGCGGAACTCGCGGTTGGCGTACGTCCGCGCCAGGCTGCGCATCGCCGGCGTGGTGCTGGGCCTGACCGGCGCGTAGTCGCGCTCGCGGATGGCGAAGGCGGGGACCAGCATGCAGGCGACGGCGACGCACGCCATGATGGCAACGGTGAGCCGGAAGCTCGCGACCGGCCCCATCGTCGGCTCGAACAGCCCGGCGACGTTGGACACCAGGTAGGCCATCGCCGTGCCGATGAAGTAGGTGGTCGAGATGTAGGTGCTCACGTTGATGCGCAGCCGCTGGGTGCGCCCCAGCTCGGGAATCAGCGCGTTGTACGGCGTGCAGTAGCAGGTCATCGCCAGGTAGAACCCGAGCACCGCCAGGAACAGGCATACCGCGTTGACCCAGCTCACGCCGTCCACCGGCGAGACGAACACCAGCACCGTGACCAGGCCGAAGGGCAGCGCCGAGTAGCGCATGAACGGGATGCGCCTGCCCAGCCGGCTGCGGCAGCGATCAGAGAGCGACCCCACCAGCGGGTCGGTGACCGCGTCGAACACGCGGCCCAAGGCGGTGATGAGCCCGATGATCGTGAGGCCGGCGAATACCGTGCCCTGGGTGACGAACAGCTGCTGGCCGCGGGAGAGCAGCGCCTCACCGGGCTGGTAGTAGTACACGAGCCAGTTGGAGATGATGCCCTGCAGGATCGACCAGCCCAGCTGGCCGACGGCGAACAGCCACAGCACCCTGGCGCTCGCGAGCTTGACGCGCTGGCCGTCGACCACGCAGGTCCCGGCCTCCCCTGCCTCCGGCGCGCCGCCCGCGAGTCGGCACCCACCGGCACCGGAACCCGCGCCTACCCCGGCGTCGTCCAATGCTTCCCGTCCCTCGCCGCGCGATCCTCTCGCCACCACCGCTACCGCCTCTCCGTCTCGTGACTCCCGGGCGCATCGCCCGCGTCGTCCGCACCGCTCGCCGCGCCCGCGCCGCACGCGTCGTCCGACTCGCCTGCGTCGCTCGCCTCGGGGGCGCGCCCGCCGGCAGGCGCGCCGGGCGCGGGCCGCAGGTACGCCAGCGCCATGTCCGCCACGCATCCGACCTCGGCCCCGGCGCGCGCGAAGTCGTCGGACGGCAGGATGTCGCCGCGGACGAGCTTCTCGGCGATGCCCACCAGAGCGTGCGTCATGGACCGGTAGAACAGCTCGAAGTCCACGTCGGCGCGGATGGACCCGTCGGCGACACCGGCATCGAACGCGGAGCGGAACTCCGCCGCGAACGC
>CAIFEU010000132.1 GCA_903789505.1 uncultured Coriobacteriales bacterium | reverse complement strand
GCTCATGTGGCCGAGCGGCTGAACCTTTACCTGGTCGATGATCTTGGAGTCGAACACCGTCGAGATGATGCCGGCAGGCTGGTAGGAGCCAGGCATGCCCGCGAGCTCGGTCGACCCGAAGCCCTCGTTGCTGTAGCGCTTCCCGTCGGCGTTGATCCACAGGGCGGCCGTGGTGCCGATCGGGTCGGTCGGGGAGTCGGTCGGGTACCAGTAGGCGCCGTCCATCGTGGACATGCACGGATCGATCCTGCCGCCGGCCCAGTAGCCCATCTTGATGCCCTGGCCGTCGCGCCCCGCGCCCATGCAGCTGACCGAGCCGCCCTTGGGCAGCAGCGCGTTGATCTCGGTGAGCAGGTCGGCGCACATCGTGGAGTTGGTCGAGAAGTCGCCCGTCGCCAGGACCACGCCCTTTGCAGCGTTGACCTGGACGTAGCCGTCGTCGCGCTTGCCGTAGGCGCCGGTGACCTTGCCGTCGGCGTCCTGGATCAGCAGATAGCCCGAGGTGCCGTAGTAGACCTTGCCGCCGTCAGCGACCGCGACGTCGATGCAGTTCTGGAGCACCGTCGACTGGAACGAGCCCAGGTTTGCCGTGCCGACCCAGCAGTCGATGCCCGAGTAGGACGTCTTGGTTGCGCCGCCCTCGTAGGGCCACTGGCGAATCGTCATGCTCTGCCTGTCGTCGTCGGAGAGGCAGTCGATGAGCCAGTCGAACGCGTCGCCGCAGTACTCCGCGTAGTTGCGCACCAAGCCGGGGTTCGAGCGGTTGTTGGAGCGGCGCTGCCAGTCGTTGATGAAGTCGATGGTGTCGACCTGGGGCACGCCGCGACTGCCGAGGAACTCCGAGTTGATGTGGCCCACCTGGCCGCCGGCGAGGAAGCTCATCGAGTCCTCGTCCTGGTCCTCGAACGCGGCGACCTTGGCGCCCGCCTCCGCCGCGGCGCGCAGCGCGGTGCACCCCGCGTGGCCCAGGCCGATGACCAGGACGTCGCAGTCGTAGGTCTCGACGACCTCGCTGGCAGCGGGGGCCTCGGGCGCGGTGCGCCAGTCGGGGTCATCGTGGGGGCCGGCGCCCATCGCGGGGCCGGCGCCGCCCGCAGGTGCCGCGGCGCCGTCGGAGGCGGCGGAGCCGTCGGGCGCCCCGCTCCCGGCGGGGGCCTCGGACGCGAGCGCCGGCCCCGCAATCGCGGAGAGCGCAGTCACGCCGAGCGTGGCAAGGCCGGCGTCCTGAACGAACGCGCGGCGGGAGATGTCCTTGATCATGATGGTACCCCTTCCTTCGAAGTCTCTCTCGAGCCGGCGGGCAGCCCATCGGAGGCGCCCCGCCGGCTCGTCCATCGCACTTACCCTACGCACGCGCCCCGGCGCCGTGCATCACCAATGGAGGGGTAGCCCCTGAGCTGGGCTTTCGTCCCATTGGCTCCCGCTGGTCCCAGCCAGTGACGCCGCGACCGCGCCGTCAGCCGCAGCCACGCCGTCAGTCGCCCCCGAGCGCGCCGTCGCCCCGCCCCGGGCCCCCCGGCCCCCCCCCCGCGCCCCCCCCCCCCGGGGGGGCGCGGGGCCCCCCGGGCGGCGCGCCGTCGCCCGGCGCATGCCCGAGCTGCCCCGCCGCGGCGACGGCGACCCGGGGGTCGTCGCTTGCACGCAGGTACGTCGCGAGGTCCGCGGTGTCGCGGGCCCACGTCCCTCCGAAGCGCGTGAGCGACCCCAGGCCGAACCCGAGGCGCTCGGCGCCGCGCGCGTCGAGGACGCGGAAGGCGCACTCGTGCCCGGGCAGCGCCCACTCGCCCGGCAGGTACTCGCACATGCCCGCCTCCCCCAGCCGCTCCGCCATCGCCCCCGCGACCTCCTCGGTCGCCTCGCGCGGGGCGGGAAGGCGCCCGGGCGCGACCGCGCGCAGGCTCACTCCGGACGCCCCGAAGCCCAGCGCCGCCTCGACGCTCGCGCGCGCCGAGCGCGCCGTCTGGCCCGGTATCCCCACGAGCAGGCGCAGGCTCACGTCGAGCCAGGTAGGCAGGCGCCGCCGCGCGCCCGCGCCGCACAGGACCTCCCGGGTGACCTCGAGCGCCTCGGGGCCCATGGGCCATCCCAGGGCCGACGCCTCCGCCGGGGAGGAGGTCGCGTAGTCGAGCTCGAGGCGCGTGACGTGGCCGCGGCGGCACATGTCGAGCGAGCTCGCCGAGAACGCCCCGGCCAGGGCGCGGACCGTGACCTCGGCCGGCCGGCGATCGGGCGGCACCGCGCCGGCCCCCGCGCCCGGGTCGGGGGCACGATTGCCGAGGCGATAGGAGCGGCGCAGGTCGAACAGCAGGTCGCCCAGGGCGTCGTCCGCCACGTGGGCGGCGACTCCCCCGCCCACCATGACGGCGTCGACCCGACAGTCGCCATAGTCGGGGGCGGCGCCGAGCGCCTCGCGCCGCAGCGCCTCCACGTAGCCGCGCGCGTCGACGCGGGAGGGGTCGAGCGCCTGCCGAGTCGCCCACGCCGCCCTGCCGGGCCAGAACGGCATCCCCAGGCCCATGACGACCCGGTGCCCCTGCGACCCCCGCTCGGCCATGCGATTCCCCCTCCTCGTCCGACGACAGTCTCCGCCCTCGCCCGACTGCCGTCACTGCCCCGCGCGCTATGGGGCGCAGCGCCGCGGCGCCCGCCATCCCGGTGGGACGCCCGACGCCGCGCCCCGGTACCGCGCAGCTTACCGGCGGCTCCTTACGCCTGCGCGCCCAGGTGCTCACCCAGAAGCGCGCCGAACACCGTGGCGAAGCCGATCGAGATGCCGTTCATCGGCGCCGTGTACTGCAGCGGGAAGCGCCCGCCCGAGCAGTTGCCGGTCGCGAACAGCCCGGGAATCGGCTCGAAGTGCTGGTCGAGCACCTGCTGGTCGCCATTCACGAACAGGCCCGACAGGGTCACCAGCACGATGTTGGCGTTGCGGGTGTTCTTCTCGGCGTAGAAGGGCGGCTCGTCGATGGGCCACATCATGTCCGCGGGCTTGGCGTAGTCCTCGTCGCGTCCCGCCTCGGCAAAGCCGCTGTAGCGCTGGACCGACTCGACGAAGTTCGTCGCCGCCTCGCCCTCCAGGCCCAGGTAGCCCGCGAGGGTCTCGAGGTCGTCGGCAGCGTACACGCCGTTGGCGCCCTCCGCCCCCGCGGCGTAGGCCTCGTCGAGCTTTGCCTGGTACTCGTCCATCTTCGCCGAGGAGATGTCCGAGGCGTTGAAGTGCCCGAGCGCCTGGTTGCTCGCGAACGCGCGCCAGTGGCCGGCGTCCCACACCTGGATGATGTCAGAGTCGATGGGCTGGCGGGCGCTCTGGCAGCCGGCGACGAACGGGACGCCGAACGCCTCGTTGCAGAACCTCTTGCCGTACTTGTTGATCCAGCAGCCGGCGGCCGCGCCGAAGAAGCTCATGGGCAGGGCACTCGTGGCGCCGCCCATCGCGGCGCGCGGGCCGATCTCCATCACGCCGCCGGCCCAGATGCCCATCTTGATGCCGTAGCCGTCGCGCCCGCTGCCGACGAGCTGCGTGTAGGGGTTGCACTCCTGGACCTCGGTGCACAGGGCGCTGTACATGTCGGAGTTGGCGGAGAAGTCGCCGCACGCCAGCACCACGCCCACCTTGGCGTTGACCCGCACGTAGTCGCCGCTCTCGTCATCGCGCACGATGGCGCCGCTCACGCGGCCGGAGTCGTCCTTGAGCAGCACCTGGGCGCTGTGGCCGTAGAGCGCCTGCGAGTCGGGGCTGGCGCTGATGCCGGCGTCCACCGACGCGGTGCAGAACTCGCCGGAGGTCGAGAACGCGCCCGAGCCCAGGTTGATGACCGCCGGGTAGGTCCAGAAGTAGCCCTTCTTGTAGCTGTAGTCGCTGTTGGGGTCGATCGTGTCGACGCCGGTCACCGCGGAGAGGTCGGGCTGCAGCTCCATCATCCAGTCGACCATCTCGCCGTTGCGGAACGCGAACTGGCGGATGAGGTCGGGCTGGGCGCGGCCGGCGCTCTGCAGCTGGTAGGAGTCGATGAAGTCGACCGGGTCGAACGTGTCCTTGGGGACGCCCAGGACCTCCTCCTGCCAGGTGGAGTTGAAGTGGCCGAGCTGGCCGCCGTAGGTGGTGAAGCCGTCCTTGGCCTGCGCGTCGACGCCCACCACGGTCAGGCCCTTCTCGGCGGCCATGCGGAAGCACTGCGAGCCGGAGTAGCCCAGGCCGAGCACCACCACGTCGGCGTCGATCGTCTGGGCGACGTCGGCGTCGGCAATCTGCGGGGCCTCCCCCACCCAGTTTCGCCTCATCGAGTAGTACACCGTATCGCCGTTGGCGTCGACGCGGGCGACGTCGTCCTCGCCCGAGTACGGCGGGGTCGTGGGGGTCGCGCTCATGATGCCTCCGGCGGGGCCTCCCTCGGCGGGCGCGCCGCCTGCGGCGCCGTCCGTAGGCGCACCACCTGCGGGGGCGGCGCCATCCGCAGGCGCCGAGGCCTCCGCCGCCAGCGCGGACGCAGCCACCGCAGAGGAGGCGGCTGCCAGGCCGGCCGCCGCGATGAACGCCCTGCGCGAGACGCGCCCTTCCGTCAAGCTCTCGTCATTCATGTCGCATCCAATCCTTTCGTCTTGAAAGGGACATCCGCCGCCTCGCCGCGGGGCGGGGCGCACTTGCAAGTACCGCTATAGGCAAGGCGCTGCATGTCCGCCATCGATGAAGTTGTTGAGATTGGCCTTAGGAGGCCAGACGCACGCCGAAACCCTCTACTCCATCGTGGAGTATTGCCACGCTGACCAGGCGATTCTCGAGGCCGCATCATCGTCGGCGCTACGGAGGCTCCGGCGCTCGCGGGAGGGGCCTCAGGCTGCCGCCCCTCGTTGGCGTCGGCCGGTCGTGGCGCAAAGGCCCGCGGCGACGGGCGCCGGCGAAGGGGGCCGGCGGCTCTCAATCTGTCCGACCGGCCCCATCACCTGTCCGCCGACCTCCTACTTGCCCGCCTGCTCCAGGCAGTCCTCCACGGCCGTGAAGATCGCGGTCGAGGTCACCGTGGCGCCCGAGTAGGCGTCCACGCCGTCGGTGCCGTTGGCCGCGACGATCTCGGCCGGCAGGGCCTCGATGGCCTTGCCGCCCAGCGACGGGGTCTCGGAGTTGTCGCCCACCTCGACGCTGGCGATCTTGCCGCCCTCGATCGTGACGGTCACGGGCACGTCGCCGCCGATGCCCTTGGAGCTGGCGGTGTAGGTGCCGTCCTTGTAGGTGGCGGCAGCCGCGGCCTCCAGCGCCGCGGACTGGCTGGCCGCCTGCTCGGCGTCGTTCTCCAGCTTCCACGCGCGGTAGAGCGACTCGTGCTCGGTCACGCCCGGGTCCTCGGCGGCGGCAGCGGTCCCGGCGATGCGGCCGAAGGTCAGGCACATCGCGTGCGACAGGCCCGTCACCAGCGTGGGGTAGTCGATCGCGAAGCGGTCGCCCTGGACGTTGCCCACGGCGAACAGCCCGGGGATGGGGTTGCCGAACTGGTCCAGGACCTGCGCCTGCGTGTTGGTCTTGAGCCCTGCCATCGTGAGCATGAACGCCCAGGTGCTGGTGGAATAGAAGTACGGCGGGGTGTCCAGCGCCCACAGGCGCTTAGCCTGCTTGCCGAAGTCCGCGTCGAAGCCCTGGTCTGCCAGCTCGTTGTAGCGCTTCACCGTCGCCGCGAGGGTGTCGGCGGGCACGTGGATGTCGTCGGCGAGCTCCTCGATCGTCCAGGCGTAGGGGGTCGTGATGCCCTGCTCGGCGATTGCCTGCTCGATCGTGTCGCGGTCCCCGGTTGCCACCGCGGCGTTCCAGGCGTCCAGGTCGCCGCCAAAGCTCATCTGCGCGCCGTGACCGGGCTGGATGTACGGGAGCTCGTTGGGGTAGTTGGCGTCGACCAGCAGCCACCACACCTTGCGCGGCTGCAGCTCGGCGAGGTTGGAGAACGACTGGCCGGGCACGTCCTCGTTCATGAAGCGCTCGCCGTTGATGTTGACAATCAGGCCGGGAAACGCCCCCTGGTCGCCGGGCATGCCGTGGGCCATGTACGGGTGCGGCAGCCCCTGCAGGACGCCACCGACCCACATGCCCATGAGCTGGCCGTCGCCCTGGTTCTGCGTGCCGTTGTAGACGTTGGTGGTCTGCGAGAGCTCCAGCTGCGAGGGGCACCACGCCTGCATCATGTCCACGTTGTGGCCGTAGTCGCCCGTCGCCAGGATCACGGCCTTCTTTGCGGTGAACCTGACGTGGCCCCCGTCGGCGTCCTCGGCGATGACGGCAGTCACGCGCCCCGTATTGTTGTCGTCGCCGCGGACGAGCTGGCGGGCGCGGCAGTTGAAGTGGAAGTCCGCCCCGGCGTCGATCGACGCCTGGGCGAGCAGGTCGATCGCCCCGGGGAAGCCGCCGTTCATGCCGGCCTCCTGGCCCTCGGGCACCGTGAACTCGATGCAGTTGATGAACTGCGGGATGAACTCGCCCCTGACCGGCTCGTAGGTGTCGTAGGGCTGCTCGTCAGGCATGGGCCAGCGGGGGATCTCGTAGCCGTACCCAGCGGGCTCGAGCAAATCCTTGTACCACCAGTCCCAGTCCTGCCCGGAGCGGTCGGCCCAGACGCGGTACAGCGCCTGGTTGGCGCGGTTGCCCGAGTACTGCTGCAGGGCGAGGCACACCTCGCTCTTCTCCTCCTCGGAGTACTCGATGCCGTTCTCGAGCTGTGCCGAGGCGTTGATGACGCCCACGTCCTGCCCGCGCGTCTGCCAGGTGTCGGTCGCCTCGACGACGATGACGCTTGCGCCCGCCTCGGTCGCCGCGCGAGCCGCCGAAAGTCCCGCCAGGCCCGCGCCGACGATGACGACGTCGGCCTCACCCGCGTCGACGGCGTCGGTGATGGGCTCGGGTATCTCGAGCCACTCGAGCCCCGGG
>CAIFEU010000131.1 GCA_903789505.1 uncultured Coriobacteriales bacterium | reverse complement strand
TGGCACATCCGTTATGAACAGGCCAAACAGAGGCACCGGGACTGACGCCGGTTCGGTTGAACGGCGGATCGAAATCGGCCCATCGTTCAACCTCCCACTTTCGGGCCATGGCCTTCCAGTCGGTGCTCTCGGCGCCCTCGTCCGGGTCCTTCTCTTCTGGCTCGTCTGCCATCTCTGGCTCCCTCCTGTCTCGTGCGGGACGGCTTCGGGCCGTGCGGCCCACGTGTATGTGGCAGGAGGCCCCGTGCGGGACCTCCGTGCTTGTTGTATGGTCGCAGCCGCGGGATTCGAACCCGCACGAGGAGGCCCTCACGCGCTCCTGAGGCGCGTGCGTCTGCCTATTCTGCCAGGCCGCGAAATTGGGTATATTGTGAGCAGAGGCCACCGCCACCCCGGTGAAGAACCGAGGCTATGCGGAGCCTCTTTTTGGTGAAACGATCGTTACGGTGTCCAACGTCTCGTCCTGCGTAAATCCTTCTGCCATGTCATGCACGGATTTAAGGTCATCCTCACCGAGACGAAGGGTCGAAAGTGCGACGTTCTTCTCGCTGTATTCGGAGAATTGACCTGCCGCGCTTTTAAGTTGAACGGCGAGTCGAAATCGGCCCATCGTTTAACGAGTGGTGGTCATAAACAAATCGAGCCCGGAAGTTCCTCTTGCAGGACCAACCGGGCTCGATTTAGTGTCTGCGAAAGGACCCAGAAAAGTAGGCCGAACGCAGGCTCTCAGCTACATCCAAACACGTTGCGAGGACATGGAAGCCCCTGGGAGCGACTAGCTTCCAGCGCGCTACATCCCACGCTCCCGCCTGCTGGGGAGCCCGTACCTCCTGCAGGCACGGCTGTTGCGCTGTCGCATCATGTCGCGCTCGCGCCGCACGGCGGCGATCCTCTCCGGGTCCTCTGCCTCCCGCCGCTCCGCCTCGATCACCTCGGCGAAGGCGCGCTCCTGCTCCAGGTGGTAGCGCTCCGTGCACAGGCGGCAGAGCCCCGTCGTGCGGTTGAGCGTCACGCCCACGGCGCCGCACCCCGGGCACACGGTCTGCACCATGAGGGAGCAGTGGATCCTGCTCGCGCGCACCTCCACGGCGCGGACCGAGTGCCTGGCGCCGCAGCGACGCTCGATCTCGTCCCTCGCGTAGGCGGCCCCGCGGAACGAGCACTCCCTCAGGACGTCGTCCTGGTCCTCGTCCCACCTCATCGGGTGACGCCCCCTCGGCCGTCACCGGCGCCCTGGTGACGCCTTTCGTGCCGTCTAGCTGCGTAGACGCGGTCTGTCACCATGTCACCAGCTTTTCGGGACGAGGGACGCCTCCCGCGCGCGTGCGCGCGTGCGCGGGCGCGCGCGTCCCCCATACCCATACCGTTGGTGACGTTGGTGACAGGGGCATGGACATGGCCCCTGGCCTGCGGGGTCACCTGTCACCACCCCCGTCCCCGGCGGGCGGCGCGACGGGTGACGCGGGTGACGCCGCACCACCGGCCGTGCGCCCCAGGAGCTCCTCCATGCGGTCGCCGTCGATGCAGACGCACCAGACGCGGCTTCCGCCGCGGACCCTGCGCTGCCGGGTGAAGCGCCTGCCGCCCCCGGTCGTCACGAGCAGCCCCTCGTCCGACATGCGCCTGAGCGTCTTCTGCCGGTCGAAGTTCTGCTGCGCCAGCGCCCGCTCGAGCACGCTCTGGAAGACGCACCAGACCCTGCCGGGGACGCCCTGCCTGCTCTCGAGCACGCCCCAGCGGTCGACGCGGTCGGCCTCGGCGGAGTCCTCGAAGTGCAGGACGTTCTGGACCAGCCACTCGGACACGAACTGGATCGCCTTGAGGTCGGTGTCGCCCTCGGCGGCGCCGGTCGAGTGCGCGAGCGCCCAGCGGGCGAGTCCCACGCCGCCCTCCACGCAGGCGTCCCAGGCGCCCCCGCCGAAGACGTAGAACGAGGCGAGCGCGTCCGCGAAGGCGAGCAGCGCCACGTTGTCGGCCTGCGGGTGCCCCGCCGCGAGGGCGCACACGCGGGAGCGCATGGCGGAGAACTGCGAGGCGTACCACTCGGCCGTGTTGCTGCGAAGGCAACGAACATATGTTCTGCCCGCGGTGCCGTGCTGGGCCGAGACCAGGTGGTGCATCGCCTGGGCGCGCCTCACGTCGGAGAAGGGCTCCGCGTTGAGCTCGAGCGTGCGGTTGGCCGCGCCCTGCTGCGTGGCCTCGCCCACGATGGGGATCTCGCCCGTGGCGATGGTGATCGAGTGCCAGCTGCCCGCGCGCATCATCGTGCGGTCCGCGTTGAGGGCGCCCCTCTCGTGGCCGATGGAGAGCGAGTAGAGGAGGTCCTCCACCATCTGGCGCTTGGCGCCCTGGCCGCCCGGCGCGCCCTTGCTCTGCAGCTCGTCCACGATCACGGGGACGTCGTGCAGGAGCGCCGCGGCGCGCACGATCGACTTGGGCGTGTCCGCGAAGGTGCGGAAGTAGGAGTCGCTGCCCTCGGTGGGGTCGCCCCAGACCGAGCCCGCCGCCTTGAGCGTGGGCGTCTTGCCCGAGCGGGAGCGCCCCCAGAGGTAGACGATGAAGGTCTGGACGCCGAGGATCCCCACGAGCGGGCTCGCGAACGATGCGGCGAGCACGCAGCGGAACGCAGGCGACGCCTCGCGCACGGGCGCCACGCCGGCGACCCACTCCTGGAGGGTGCCGGCCGGCTCCGCGAAGGGGCGCGACTTCGCGAGCTCGTCGGGCGACGGGTCGAAGCGCACGTCGGCGGAGCCCGCGTCGTAGGGCATGAAGGCCCCGAGGGGGCCGTCCGCCCAGCCGAGGTGCCGGACGCTCCTCATCCTGGGGCGCACGCGCACGAGGCGGCGCTCGCAGTCCGTGAGGTAGCGCACGACGTCCTTGCAGTTAGAGCTCGAGACGTTGGCGCCCATGGGCGCGAGGGCGCCGATGACCTTGGACTGGTTGAGGAGCGTGCCGCGGTCCATGGCCCGCTCGCGGACGCCCCCGGGGGCGGCGACGCGCACGAGGGCGCGCACCTCGCCGGAGTCCACGTCCACGAGGTCGCAGGCGATCCAGGGCGCCGTCGCGGTCACCGAGTAGCGCGGGCGCCGCTCGCCGTCCACGGCCCAGAGGCTGCCGTCGCGCATGACCTGCCATCCCTCGACGGAGGGCGGGCGGTCCGGGTCGAACGCCGGCTCGTCGTCGGACGCCTCCCGCGCGGTACCGCTCGCGTCCCCGCCTTTGGCCTTCCTGCCGTCATGCCCGCGGCCCGGTGCGTAGTGCTCGCGGCAGCCCTCTATGGCGCGGGCCACGGTCTGCTCGCCGTAGGTTGACCCGCCGCGGCGGCTGTCCCACTTGTCGCGCATGAGCCCCGACGAGCGGAAGACGCGGTCGATGCGGGCCGCGTCGCCGCCCAGCCAGAAGGCAAGGTGCGAGCAGAGCGCCATGTCCGCCGCGCTGTGGTCGCCGCCCTGGGCCGAGGTGTCGCCGGACATGAGCGCGCGGATCGCGGCGCCAGACGCCGAGGCGTAGGCCCGCCGCATGAGCTCCTCGTCCGTGAGCTCGCCGGCAGCGCCGCCCCCGGACGGCCCCGCGGGCGTGGCCACGGGCACGGTTGCCTGTCCGCCTCCGTACCCGGGGTCGATCCAGGTGCGGTACGCGCGCTCGACGACGCGCGGGTTGGGCGCGACGTCGCGGGCTCCGCCGTAGGCGTCGCCGGTCACGGTGAAGAAGCGGTCGTGGTCGTACATCTCCACGGGCCCGCGGCGGCATCGCGTCGCGCCCTCGGGCTTTGGCCCCGCGAAGATGAGGTGCAGGCCCTCGCCGGAGGGGCTCACCTCGCAGTAGGTCCCGGACTCGGACACGACCCAGCGGTACGCGTCGGCGAGCCTGCCGCCATTGATCACGTGGTCGAGGTCGAGTCCGGTGAAGGCGCGGTCTGGCCCGAAGACGAAGCCCACGCCGGAGGCGTGCCAGCGCCCCACGGCCGAGGCGGCCTCGTCGAAGGTGCCCCACGTCCCGGGGTCGGTGCTCGACGCCATGCGCCCCGTGCGCGGGTCGACGGGGAGCTTCGTCGCCCGCCCGTCGCGCCGCTGGAGCCTCCAGCACACCCAGCGCGGTTCGCGCCGGAGCCGCTCTGGCACGTTCGTGAGTCCTGCCATGGCGGGCCCCTAGAGTCGCCCGTCGAGCTCGCGGCCCTGGCGCGCGGCCTCGCGGCGCGTGCGCGGGAACAGCAGCTCGGTCGGGATCCGCCAGCGGCCGTTCACCTTGTCCGCGGGGATCCTGCCCTCGCGGATGCCGCGCGTGATCGACGAGACCCTCTCGCCGGTCAGCTCCGCGAGCTCGGCGGGGGTGATGAAGGTCGGTATCTCGCTGATGCCCATTGTCTGTCCTCTCTCTAGCCTCCGGACGGGTCGCTACGCGCCACTCCCGCGCCACGGGCCCGCCACGTTGCACCAGGCCCGCCGCGTAGGTGGAGAATATAAAAAAGAATCTCACGAAATGGTTCTAATCCGAATTTGTGGTAGAATCTGGCCAATCAATCTTGTCCGTTCTGCAGCAGTTTGGTACATTCTGAGGTGTACTGCGACAGAGTGGAATCGGCGAACGGCGCGGCAACGCGCGGGGAGGGGGACCGGATGTCAGGGAGGCTCCAGGAGCTCAGGGTGGCGGCGGGCTACGGCACGGCCAAGGAGTTCGCCGCGGCGATAGGCGTGCCCGCGACCACGTACTCGCGCTACGAGTCGCAGCCGGACAGGATCCCGCTGCGCGCCGCGTGGGAGCTCGCCGACTTCCTCGGGGTCACCATCGACCAGGTCGTCGGCCGCGACGACGAGTCCCACGGCGACCCCAGGGGCGAGGACCAGAGGGCCATCGACGCCCTCTCCGAGCGCTCCAGGGCCGAGGTAAGGGACTTCGTCGCGTTCCTCGCGCAGCGCGACCAGAGGGACCGCGAGCGCGGGGCGAGGAGGGCGCGCGCCCGCTGGGACGCCATCGCCATGCGCATCGAGGACTTCCTGCTCTCCCGACTCGCCCAGGGCGACGGCAGCGGCCCCGACCCGCTGCTGCTCACGGGCACGGACAGGGAGCTCAGGGACGCCTTCGTGGCGCTCGCCGGGGAGTGGGTCCTCGGCTCCGAGCGGCCGCTCAACCCGGACGACCCCGTGACGGGGCAGGCCGCTCTCGACGCCGTCACCGCGGCCTACGACCGCGCGCATGGCAGGGGCGCCGGCGAGGGAAGGGAGGCGGGAGGAAGGTGACCTAGCGAGAAAAGGACGGCCCGCGCGGTGCTGGCACACCACGCGGGCCTCGCGTCCCCATCCAGAGGCTAGTCAAGAGAGGACGGTGACAGTATATGTCATCCACCTTCACCACGCACGCAAACGGGCCGCATACCTGCGCGAAGAGGACGCTCCAGCGACTCCGCAGGGAGGCGGGCTACAGGAGCGCCAAGGAGTTCGCGGCCGTGCTCGGCATGCCCGAGTCGACCTACGCGCGCTACGAGCGCGCCGAGGAGGGGCCTGGCTGCGGGATCCCGCTCGCGAGCGCCTGGGCCATCGCCGACGCGCTCGGCGTCTCCATAGACCTCGTCGTCGGGAGGGAGGACATCGACGCGCCGCGCCCCATTAAGCTCGACGACCGCGCGCACGCGCTCACCATCGACGGCAGGCGCATGCTCTCGGACTACATGGACTACCTGGAGTCCAGGGACGCCGCCGACGCGAGGGCGAGGCGATAGCCATGGCAGAGGTCAGGGGCGAGGGCTCGATCGTACAGCTCGAGAAGGGGAAGCCGAGGGGCAAGTGCCGCAAGTGGCAGCTGCGCGTGCCCGTGGGCCTCGACCCCCGCACGGGCAAGTACAGGACGAGGACGAGGAGGGTCTCCGGCACCTACACGGAGGCCAAGAAGGCGCTCAGGGAGTTCATCGACGAGGTCGAGTCCGACCACGTCCAGGGGCGTACGGACTGGACGTTCGAGGCGTACGCGAAGCACTACCTCGAGATGCGAGAGGCAATGGGCGACATGACGCCCTGCAGCGGGAAGACGCGCCTTACGGAGGCGAGGGCGATAGACCGGCACATCGGCAAGGCGAAGCTGGACCGAGTCACGACCTCCATGCTCGACGAGGCGTACGTTGCCATGATGCGGGGAGATACGGCGACGGGCAAGCCCGCCAGCGGAACCTATGTGAGGCGCATCAACGACCTCGTGAGGCTCGTCTTCGGTGCCGCGAAGAAGGAAGGGCTCGTCACGGAGAACCCCTGCGACGGGGTGACCCTGCCCAGGATGAACGAGCCGAGGAGGAAGGCCCTCGAACCCAAGAGGGCTCACGAGTTCGTGGAGTCCCTCGACCCGACGGACCCGCACGAACTCGCTTGCCTCCTCGCGGCGACGCTCGGCCTGAGGTGCGGCGAGGCGTGCGGGCTCTCGTGGGGGGACGTCGACTGGGACCGCCACGTCGTGAGGATCATACACTCCTACGACCCACTGAGGCACCTCAAGAGCCCGAAGACCAGGGCGGGCATCCGCATGCTTCCGCTTCCCGACGTCACCTACGACGGCCTGAGGGCTGCTAGAGCGGCCTGGCGGGGTGGAGCTGGCTTGGCGCGCCACGAGCCCAATGAAGACGACCCCGTCGTCGTCAATAGGTGGGGCGGGCGCATGAATCCGAACAAGCTGGCCGCATGGTGGCGTCGCAATCGCGATGGTTATGGGTTGGGTGACATCACGCTCCACGAGCTGCGCCACACCTACCTCACGCTCCTCGCCGAGAGCGGCGTGCACCCCAAGGTCATGCAGGAGCTCGCCGGGCACAGCAGCTCCAATATCACGATGGACATCTACACGCACGTGAACATGGACGACAAACGGGAAGCGGTAAGAAGGGTCAGTGCAATCTTCTAGACGCCACCGATGACATCGGCAGGACGTGGGGG
>CAIFEU010000130.1:3446-6929 GCA_903789505.1 uncultured Coriobacteriales bacterium | reverse complement strand
GGCGGGGCCTTGCCCGCGCCGTCGTCGCCGGGCGCGGATGCCGGTGCGCCTCCTCCCCGTTCGCCAGCGGGGTTTGCTCCGGCGCCGCGTCGATGGCGTTGCCGTTGGCGTCCACCGCGCCGAGCACCTCGTTGACGTGGTCGGCGACGCGCTGCGCCATCCGCTGCTGCCTGCGCTGGGCAGCCTGGGCGTCGCGGGCGCGGGCTCGCTCCTCGGCGGCGATCGCCTCGGGCCACTTCTCCTCGTAGCTCGCGTAGATTCGGGCCTCCGCCTCGGCGCTGGGCACGTAGTCGATGACCATCTCCTCGCCGGGCCTCACGACGCCGCCCTTGATGACGCGCACGAACACGCCCTCGCGCGGCATGATGCAGTCGCCCATGATGTGGTAGATCTCGCAGCGGCTGTGGCAGTGCTTGCCCGTCTGGGTCTGCTCCAGAACGATGGCGTCGTCGCCGGAGCCGATGCGGTAGCGGGTGCCGACGGGCATGCGCTTGAAGTCGAACCCGCGTACCACCATGTTCTCGCCGAACGAGCCGTCGTGGATGGGCGCGCCGGCGTTCTTGAACGCCTCGGCGCTCTCGGCTGAGAGCAGGCTCACCTGCCGGTGCCAGTTGCCGGCGTGCGCGTCTCCCTTGACGCCGAAGTCCTCGACGAGCTCGATCTCGTCGACGGGGCTCTTCTGGGTCCCCTTCTTCTCGCTGATGCATACTGCCTGGATGACGCCCATCTAGGTACCTCCCCGGGTCAGCCGGCGCCCGCCGTGCCTCAGTCTTCCTGCCGGCACGGGTCGCGCGGGCGCGGCGCGAGAGCACATGATACCGGAGCGTCGTGTCGATATTCGGCACGAAAGGGCGTCCCAAACGCGTATCGTTTGTGGCGGACCATCAAGCGCCACGGAAGACCAAGGAGGAATGAGCGATGCCCTGCACAACCCTGCTCGTGGGCAAGGCCGCCAGCTACGACGGCTCCACCATCGTCGCCCGCAACGAGGACGCCCCCAGCGGACAGTTCACGGCCAAGAGGTTCGCCGTCGTGCTGCCCGCCGACCAGCCGCGCCGCTACCGCAGCGTGCTCAGCCACG
The DNA here is from genome assembly GCA_903789505.1 of uncultured Coriobacteriales bacterium. Lineage (GTDB taxonomy): Bacteria > Actinomycetota > Coriobacteriia > Coriobacteriales > UMGS124 > CAIFEU01. The sequence goes on along the minus strand of CAIFEU010000130.1, from coordinate 5,848 downwards.
TCGAGGTCGAACTCCCCGACGACCCGATGCCCTACACCTGCCTGCCGAACGCCCTGGACGACGAGGGCGTCTGGGGGGAGGCCGGCGTCAACACCGCGAACGTCTCGATGAGCGCCACCGAGACCCTCACGACCAACGAGCGCGTCCTGGGCGCCGACCCGCTCGTCGAGCTCGTCGCCGCGCACGGCGCGCAGGGCGACCCCGACTACCGCCCCGAGACCCCCGGCGGCATCGGCGAGGAGGACATGCTCACGCTCGTGCTGCCCTACGTGCGCACCGCGCGCGAGGGCGTGCGGCGTCTGGGCGAGCTGCTCGAGCGCTACGGGACCTACGAGATGAACGGGATCGCCTTCTCCGACGCCGACGAGATCTGGTGGCTCGAGACCGTGGGCGGGCACCACTGGATCGCGCGGCGCGTGCCCGACGACGCCTACGTCGTGATGCCCAACCAGCTCGGCATCGACTCGTTCGACCTCGAGGACGCCTATGGCGAGCAGCGCGACCACATGTGCAGCCCCGACCTGCGCCCCTGGATGAGCGCCGCCCACCTCGACCTCACGCTGGACGGCGACGCGCGCATCGAGCGGGCGGCGAGCGGGGTCGTGTTCAACCCGCGCCACGCGTTCGGCAGCGCCTCCGACGCCGACCACGTCTACAACACGCCGCGCTCCTGGGCGATCCAGCGCTTCCTCAACCCGCACGCCTGCGACTGGGACGCCTCGCGCGCCGGCAACGCCAGCGGCAGCCAGCTTGGCCCCGAGTCCGACGACATCCCCTGGGCGCGCAGGCCGGAGCGCAAGGTGACGATCGAGGACGTCAAGTACGCGCTGAGCCTGCACTACCAGGGCACGCCCTTCGACCCCTACGCCACGCATGGCGACCCGGCTCTGCGCGACATGTACCGCCCGATCGGCATCAACCGCAACTGCGAGCTCTCGGTGGTGCAGCTGCGCCCCTACGTCCCCGCCGCGCTGAGTGCCATCCAGTGGGTAGCACTGGGGTGCAACGCCTATAACGCGCTCGTGCCGCTGTACGCCAACGTCCGCCGCGCACCCGAGTACCTCGCCAACACCGGGGAGCGCGTGACGACCGACAGCTTCTACTGGGCCAACCGCCTGATCGCCTCCATGGCGGACGCGCACTACAACCTGTGCATCCCCCACGTCGAGCGCTACCAGCTCAAGGTAGGCGGCATCGGCCACGCCCTGCTTGCCCGCACCGACGGCGCCCTTCGCCAGGCGGCCACCGACGCCCCCGTGGAGGACGACGCCATCGCCGAGCGGCTCGCCGCGGCCAATGACGAGATGTGCGCCGAGCTGCGCGCCCAGACCGACAAGCTGCTCGGCGAGGTGCTGTACACGGCGAGCTGCCAGATGAGGAACGGGTTCGCCCGCTCGGACGGGTAGGCGCCACCCGTCGCCCGTCCGCCCGGACGGCGCCCGCCTGGGGACCGCCCCGGCGTCGGCGCGCTACCTGCCGCAGCCCAAACGAAGGGGGCACCCCGCCCGTGCGCCACGCGCCTCGGACGGGGTGCCCCCCGTGCGTGCCGGCAGCGCCGCGCGCAGCCAGCGCTCCCACGCCGCGGCACATCGTGCTCGCGCGACCGCCTACAACACCAGCGACGGCGCCGCGTAGACGCGCGCCGCGTTCTCCCGGTCGAGGTTGAACAACGCCATCGGGTCGGACCCGAACAGCTTGTACTGGTCGACCTGGGTGCGGGCGTTGTCCTCCTCCTCGCCCTGCTCCTTCACGAACCAGTCGAGCATCTGCATCGTGCGGAAGTCGTCTTCCGCCTGCGCCGACTTGTAGATGGCGTTGATCTTGGCGGTGATGTACCTCTCGTGCTCGAGTGCCGCCTCGAGCACCTCGAGGTCGGTCTTGAACGAGGCGTCGGGCTTGGCGACCGCCTCCATCACGGGGGACTTGCCTTCGTTGAGCAGGTAGCGGCGCAGCAGCATCGCGTGGTCGCGCTCCTCCTGGGTCTGGATGTAGTACCAGTTCGCGAAGCCCCTCAGGCCGCGCGCCTCGAAGTGGTCGGCGAAGGTCAGGTACAGGTAGGCGGAGTAGAGCTCCTCGTTGATCTGGGCGTTGAGTAGCTGGTAGGTCTGGTTGTTCATGCGGACTCCTTCCGAATCTGCCTTCGGCGTCCCCACGCGGGCGCGGCGACGCTGCTTCGCCTGCTATTGTGCCCGGCGCGCGACCCCCGTCGGACGCTGGGCGCCGAAAATCGACAGATGCCGCACGTGTGGCGGGGAGGCGTCGTCCCCCGTCGTGCCATGCGCGCGGCAGGGTGCCCGGCGCGCACCGTGCCGTGTCGTGCCCCGGGAGCGGTGCCCCGAACGCAAGGCGGAGACGCTTCGGTCGGATCGGCACCCGCCCTCGGGCTCGATCCGACCGAAGCG
>CAIFEU010000130.1:0-3436 GCA_903789505.1 uncultured Coriobacteriales bacterium | reverse complement strand
TTGGGCCACCGCCCGGGGGGCGGCACCGCCCGTATGGTTCTCGTTTTAAACCCCCCCCAAACGTAATGGGGCAGCGGGGCGCGGGGGGGGGGGGGGTTGCCCGTCGTTCGCCCCTCGCGGGGCGCCTCATGTCGTTCGACGGCTCAGGGCCGACGGACGGTCCTACTCCTTCTTGGCGCTGGCGGCCTTCGCGTCGGCCTTGGAGCTGGCCGCGGAGCCGGTGCCGTAGTCGGGCTGGGAGATCGTCGGGGTCTCCAGGCCGAGGCTCTTGGCGACCTGCATCGCGATGATGCGGCCGGAGTTGTTGGCCCAGCTGGCCTGGCTGCCGGGGGCAAGCGAGACGTCGTAGGAGTCGCCGTACAGGCACCCCGCGTCGGAGCCGCCCGCGTACAGGCCGGGAATCACCTTGTGGTCGGCGTTCTCCACCTCGCAGTTGTCGTTAATCATGATGCCGCCGCAGGTGGTGTAGTAGCCGTCGCCGATCTGGCCGATGTAGTACGGGGGCTCGATCTTGCGCAGGTGCTCGGCCGCCTTGCCGAAGTCGGGGTCCTCACCGGCGTCGCAGTAGCCGTTGTAGGTGTCGATGCACTCCTGCAGCGCCTCGGCGTCCAGGCCCTCGGCGTCGGCCATCTCCAGCCCGGTGTCGCAGCGGAAGACGTCACCCTCGTCGATGAGCGCCTGGATCTGGTCGCGCACGCCGTCCATCGGGGTGCCGGGCTGGGCGAACGAGAAGACCATGCCGTAGGGGCCGTCGTTCTCCCAGGCGGTCATGTCGTTCTCGGTGAAGATCGTGAACGTCTTGTCCTGGTTGCGCTGTGCCAGGCCGACGCCGGCGAAGTCGCTGATCCAGCGGTCCTCGTTGATCCAGCGCTCGCAGTCGCCGTTGATCCACAGGGTGGGCTGCACGGAGACGCAGTAGTCCATGTGGGTCCACACGGCGCCCTTCAGGCACGGGCCGCACCACATGACGGTGCCCAGACCCTCGGCCATGTACGCGCCGGCGTCGCGGGCCATCTTGATGCCGTCTGCCTCGGCGCCGGGCACGCCCTGGGGCAGGATCAGCTCGTTGCGGGTCTCGCTGACCGCGTACAGGAAGTCCTTGTTCTGCGGGTAGCCGCCGGTCGCCACCGCGACGTTGGGGGCGTTCACCTGCAGGTAGGAGCCGTCGGAGCGCTGGGCGATGACGCCGGCGACCTTGCCGTCCTTCATCAGGATCTTCTTGGCGGGCGTCTCGAGCTCAATCTGCACGCCCAGGTTCTCGGCGGCGGCGCGCATGCTGTCCTGGAACGTCGAGCCGGGGCCCTTCTTGAGGTCGCGCTGGTAGACGTGCCAGCACGCGGGGCCGTCACCGATTGCGATGGCGCCCTGGAACCCCACGCCCAGGTTCTCGAGCCACTGGACGGTGTCGGCGGTCTGGCCGAAGAAGCGCTGGTACAGCTTGTGGTTCGGGATGAAGTGGTGATACACCATCGTGTTGGAGATCGCCTGGCCCACGGTCATGTCGCAGCCGCTCTCCTGGGTGTACTTGGTGCCCAGGGCGAACAGGCCCTCGGTGCCGATGAACGAGCCGCCCGTCTGGGACTCCTTCTCGAGCACGATCGGGTTCAGGCCCAGCTGCTTGGCCTGGCAGGCGCACGCCATACCGGTGCCGCCGGCGCCGATGATGACCAGGTCGCAGTCCATCGTCTCGCTCGGGTCGCCGACCTCCTCCAGGTTCCACACGTCGCTCGACTCGGCGATGACCTTGGCCTGCGCCTTCTCGGGTGCGCCCATGGTGGCTGCCACGCCTGCCGCCACACCGGCGACTGCGGCTCCCGCGACGAAGCCGCGGCGGGACAGGGAAGTGCTGACGCTGTTGGACATGCTCGTTCCCCCTTTTGTCGAACCCTCTTTTGACTGGTGTCGGGATGATGCCTGGCGCGCGTCCCGTCCGGCAGCCCTTGCCTCGCGCTGCCGTTCTGGCGGTCCCCCGCGTCGCCGTCCCCCTTGCACACCACGCAGTCTGCCACCGCGCGAGCCCGTCAGTCGCCTGATCGCTGCAACCTCTGATTGGCGGGTTAAACGCTTGGTGATACCCTGTCTGACGACGTCGGCGGCATGCCCGCCCGGGCAGCGAGGGGTTCCGGGGCGCAGGGGGCACGCGGGACGTCGTCGTGTCCGGGAGGGGGTCGGGTCGATGAACGCCGAGCAGCTCCGCTACTTCGAGCTCGCCTATCGGGAACGCAACTACTCGGCCGCCGCGCGCAAGGTTCCCTGCTCGCCGCAGGGGCTGTCCAAGGCGATTCACGCGCTCGAGAAGGAGCTGGGGGTCACGCTGTTCACGGGCGACCCCGAGACAGGCATGCCGGTGCCCACCGACTACGCCCACGAGCTGTACGAGTACGCGTGCGTGAACGACAGCAACCTGCGCCTGCTGCACGAGTCGTTCGAGCGCATCCGCGGCCAGGAGCGCTACACGATCCGCCTGGGCTGCTCGCTGGGCGTGCTCGGCACCCTGGGCCCCGACTTCGTCACGAGCTTCCGCCGCCTGCACCCCAACATCGCGCTGCAGTACTGGGAGACCGACGACGACCTGTGCGAGCGCGGCCTGCGCGACTCGACCTTCGACCTGGGGCTGCTCGTGGGCCCCTACGGCGACGACCTGGCCGCGCAGGTGCTGTACCGGGCCCCGGTGTACTTCTGGATGCGCGCCGACGACCCCCTGGCGTCCAAGGGGGCGCTCACCGTCGAGGACTTCACGGGGCGCGAGGTGGCGCTGCCGGGCGAGGGCTTCAAGTGCTACAGGCGCCTGCTCGAGGCAACCGAGGCGGCGGGCGTCGTGCCCGGCGCCATCTACGAGATGAGCGAGATCTTCCAGCTCTACGAGTTCGCCGCCAGCGGGCGGGGACTGGGCTTCTCGGTGCGTCACATCGTCGAGCTCAGCTCGTTCCACAGCAGCCCGGACGTCGTCGCGCTGCCCGTCGAGGGGAGCTCCTGGACCTTCGGGATCGTGCGTCTGGCGACCCACGCCACCGACCAGGCCGAGCAGACGCTCTGGAACTGGTGCGCGTCGTGGGCGCGCCGCCTGCCGAGCGACCCCGTGGGCTGACGCTTCGCCGCGCCGCCCTCCCGCGCCGTCCCGCCCCTGGCCGGACGAGCAGACGTGTCGGCGGCCCCTGGAGGGCGCGCCCGCGCCCCCGGCGGGGCGCCGCCGCTCCGGGGCGTCCGGAGCGCCTCCCCGGACGTCTACAGGTGCTCGGTGATCCTGCTGATCAGGGCCGTGGGCATGCACCCGCCGAGCCACTTGCCCCAGCCCGAGTTCATCACGGGGAAGAACCGCAGGCGCACCGCGATGCTGCCCCGGATCGACTCGAGCGAGCGGTCGTACGCAGCCAGCGCCGCGCTCGGGGCGACCGGGCCGCCCTGGGCGCCCGCGCCGCGCGCGACGCTGGTGTGG